>NZ_JBIVBY010000035.1:0-67904 GCF_044746405.1 Pseudomonas sp. NPDC086251 | reverse complement strand
TACGGAGATCGATTCATCAGACCAAACTGGTGAAATGAAGGCCTGCCTAACGGCAGGCCGTTATCGGCCCGCACACAAAAAATCTGACACTCTCGATCAACGAAACTCATGGGCGACTGGCTGCAAGGCAGCTCCTTCTGTAGGAGCTGCCGAACGCTGCGATCTTTTGATCTCACTTTTAAACATCAAAAGATCGCAGCCTCGTTTCACTCGACAGCTCCTACACCGTTCCGATAGGGGTATTTGTGGAGACTGCCTATGCCGACAGCCCGATCACATCCGGAACCGGCAACCCTGCCTTGCGACACTCTTCAAGGTAGAGCGCGGTGATGAACGGCGTATCCCAGATGCTTTCGACGTTGTCGTGTTCGTCCATATTCAGGTTGGCGCCATTAATGGCGAACCAGACCTCGGTCGGTTCGCTGTTGCTCGCCGGCACATGCAAGGTGTGCATCGAGCCGGCAGGTTCGTAGAGATATGAACCGGCGGTGTTGATCTCCGGGTACTCCAGATACTTCCAACTGCCGGAAAAGGTGACCGCGTAGACATCGCCCGTGTGTTTATGCCGGGGAATGGTCAGGCCTGGGGCGAAGCGGGTTTGTACCACCCACAGACCGGTGTCGGCGTTTACCTGGAGCAGTTTGAATTCAAGACCCTCAATCAGCGTGACATAGGGCAGGTCATCCTTGCCACGGTGATGCGTGGAAGGGTGTTTGTCGGCAGTGTCGGTAACGATGGCATGCATGATGATTTCCTTTGTTGTTGGACTTGTTTGGAATCGGGAGCACCGCCCTGCAAACCGCGGTGCTCACCTATGCGTCAGGCAGATCCGGGGGTTACTGCTGATTGAGCTTCGCCACATGGTGCCCAAGGCGGTACTCGTAATCACCTTCCTGCTGCAGGCCCTGGTCCAGCGCCTTGGCGATCAGGCGTTGGGTGTCGGGCCAGGTGGTGGTGCCGATGAACGCCTGGTTGGAGCCCCAGCGATCAGCCTCGGTGGGCACGCCAGCGCGGGCGTTCACGGTTTTCTTGGCCAGTTCCAGCGCGTCTTTGCTGAAGCTGGCGATACGCTGGGCCAGGTTGTCGACGAATGCATCGAGCTCGGCGTCGGGCATCGAGCGGTTGACCCAGCCGTATTTCTCGGCGGTGTCGGCATCGAAGTCGTTCGAGCCGGTTATGATTTCCAGGGCGCGGGAACGACCGGCCAGGGCCGACAGCCACTCCGTCGCGCCGCCGCCAGGCACCACGCCCACGCTGACTTCGACCTGGGCCAGCACGGCTTTTTCACGGCTGGCAAAGCGCATGTCGCAGGCCAGGGCCAATTCACTGCCATGACCACGGGCACGGCCGCGAAGCTTGGCGATGCTGACGACCCGGGACTGGGCCAGGCGGGTGACGAAGGCTGGCCATTCGGCAAATTTCGCCGCCCCCGGCATGTCCGGAATCACCTCGCCACGCACCAGGTCGTAGTGAGCGACGAAGTAGTCAGGGTTCGAACTCTCGAACACCACGACCTTCAGGTCGTCGTCTTGCTCGATGCGGTCCATCAGTACCCGCAGTTCGGCAAACATCTCAGGGTCATAGAGGTTGATCGGCGGGTTGCCGATGATCACGCGCCAGTAGCCAGGGGAAACTTTGGAGATCGTCAGGCGGTTGTGAGTGCTGGGCATCTTTATGGATTCCTGTAGAGCGGTAGGGTGACGTGCGACCACAGGTGCACGCATCTGGTCTCGTAATAAGACCGGATTGATCCTAGAATTACTGGTTCAATAATGCAACCAGATAACCGCAGGGAATCTTCAGCTGCAAGTACTGAAGTGAAGGAGTCGCCCGCCGTAGAGCGGGGATTGATTGCGTGGGCCGTTGGTCAGTTTTATCATGAGACCCATTTTCCCATCTCCCGGCGACGCCATTTCGAGCGTTGCCAAACTGACAGGTCGACCCGTGAAACGAAAAAGTCTTGAAGATTCACCCTGCGCGATTGCCAGGGCCCTGGACACCATCGGCGATTGGTGGACGCTGTTGATCATGCGCGACGCGTTCGAAGGCATCACCCGCTTCAACGAATTCCAGAAGAGCCTGGCGATCCCCAAGAACATTCTGTCGGTCAGGCTCAAGGGCTTGGTCACCCGGGACATTCTCGAAGTGCAGCCAGCATCCGACGGCAGCAACTATCAGGAATACGTGCTCACCGATCTGGGCAAGGACCTGTTCCATGTCATGGTCGCCCTGCGCCAGTGGGGCGAACGCAATCTGTTCGCCGAGGGCGAGGGCCCCGTCGCGACTCTGGTCGACAGGGCACGCGGACGTCCGGTCGCCACGCTGCGGTTGCCCTCGGACGATGGCAAGACACTGGAACTGGCCGACACGTTGGTGGCCTATTCGAGGTAGGCGGCACCGCGTTCGGCACAGTTGCACGTCCTGCATTTCCAAGCTGCAAACACTTCACTGCTCTTTGACCAAACGCCATGTAAAACTCTTCGGACTAATTACAAGACCGTTGCAGCTGTGGAGTTTGGTATGAGTTCGTTCGTTGATGATTTTGATGCTGTGGTTGCCTCGCGCAGGGCTGTGCGGGCTTTTTTACCGACGCCCGTTTCGAGGAAGTTGATCAATGAAGTCATCGATGTCGCTCGTTTAGCCCCCAGTAATTCCAACACCCAGCCGTGGTCGGTCCATGTGGTGACCGGCGCGCCCAAGCGCGCATTGAGCGCCTTGCTGGCCACGGCCCACGCCGACCCCTTCGCCGACCCGCTGCTGCATCTGCCGGATGACCTGGCGCAGAAGTACCGTGACCGCCAGGAAAATTTTGGCGCCCTGTTCTACGGCCTGCATTCAATCGACAAGTGCGACAGCGACGGCCGCGCTCGTGTCAGCGGCCTGAATTTCGAGTTCTTCGGCGCGCCGGTGGGGCTGATCTTCACCATCGATGCGAACCTGAAGAAATACAGCTGGCTCGACTACGGCCTGTTCCTGCAAACCCTGATGCTGACGGCGCGCTCCCGTGGCCTATCGACCTGCCCGCAGGTGTCGTTCGCACGATTCCAGGCGTTGATAAAAGACTTTCTGCGCCTGGACTGCGGCCAGGAAATCGTCTGCGGCATGTCCTTGGGCTACGCCGATGAAAGCGCGCCGGTGAACGCCCTGCGCATGCCGCGAGAGTCGTCCCACGCCTTCACTCATTTCCTGGGCTTCGATCAGTAGTCCATTTTTCGGGACGCCCCGCTGTATCGACTTCCCGGCGTCCCCCACACGGCAGCACGAGGTGTACATCAAGATGGCAGTACGAGTTCTGGCCCTGTCCGGCAGTGCCCGCAAGGGTTCGTTAAATCAAAAACTTCTGAACGTCGCCGTGCAGGGTGCATTGGCCGCTGGCGCTGAAGTGACCGTGGTTTCGTTGAGCGATTATCCGCTGCCGTTTTTCGACAGCGAGCTCGAGAGGGAGCAGGGCGTTCCTGCCCATGCCCTGAGCCTGCAGAAACTGTTCAGCGAGCACGATGCGTTGCTGGTGGCCTCGCCGGACTACAACGGTGGCTACACGGCCTTGTTGAAAAACGCCATCGACTGGATGAGCCGTCCGACGACTGAAAAAGCCTCCGGCCTGGCGCTGTTCGCCAACAAGGCATCAGCAGTGATCTCGGCATCGCCTGGCCCCATGGGCGGCATTCGTTCGATGCTGGCCATGCGTGGCGTGCTGGAAAAGCTTGGCGCGATGCTGATCCCGCAAACCTTCACCCTGGGCGTCGCACACCAGGCCTTCGGCGAGAACGACCAGTTGAGCAATCCGCAGGTGGAGAGCGAAGTGAAGGCCATCGGTGCGGCGTTGGTGAGGTTCTCCGGCGCGCTGCGCGCAGCCTGACTCGGCACTGAGCAAGGACGTTGCCACGAACGGACTTGCTCAGTCCTGCAAACGAGAGATTTCTTCTGCCGCCGCACTGATCTGGCCATGCAGCCAGCGTTGCGCCGGATCATTGTCATTGCTGCTGTGCCAGATCATGTCCAACTGCTGACGGGCGACGGGGTAGGGCAATGGCTTGATCATGAAGCCCAGGGTCCTGGCGAATGTCCGCGCCAGCGGACGCGGTACGATCGCCAGCAATTCACTGCCTTCGAGCAGCATTGGCAACGCCAGGAAATGTGGCAGCACGATCTGCCTTCTCACCGACAATCCCGCCTCCGTCAATGCATCTTCCAGGGCATTGCGATCGTACATTTGCGCCTGCCGCGCCAGGCCTCGTTCAAGTATGTAGCCACTGAGCATTCCGTCGCCTTCGCCGCCCAGGGACACCACGGCCAGCGGATACTTCACCAGATCCTCGAGCTGCAGCGCATTGTCGCCGATCGGATGCCCGCCGCTGCAGATGAACACTTCGTCCTGTGACAGTACGGGTTTGCTGCGAAACCGCTCCGGGGCGCTGCGAAAGGTGCCGATGGCCACATCGATCCGGCCCAGGTCGATCTGCTCGGCGAGGTCCAGGCGGGTCGCCGGGGTGATCGACAAGTCGATGCCCGGGGCCGCGGTCGATAACTGGCGGTTGAGTTGCGGCAGCAGCGTGGCCGACACGTAGTCGTTGGCGGCGATCACAAAGGATCGGCACACGGTCTGCGGCAAGAAGGCAGACGCGGCCTGTGCCAGGGTCTGGCTCATGCTGTGCAGCGCCGCGCGCAACGGGCCGCTGATTTCTATCGCATAGCTGGTGGGGGTCATGCCTTTGCCGGTGCGGACGAAAATCTCCTGGGCCAGGCCCTCGCGTAAACGGGACAGCGCATGACTGACAGCGGACTGACTCAGGTGCAGGCGCTGGCTGGCACGCAGCACGCTGCGCTCTTCCATGACGGCATCGAAGACCCTGATCAGATTCAGATCCAGCTTATCGAACGTAACCATGGCGGGCATTCCGGAGGGCGCGAGTTGGTTAATGATTTGAGTTCATAAATCAAGCATTTGCAAGCGAGTATCAAGGCTCGCCAGTGTTGAATGTCATGCATTGAGACACTGCAGAAAGTTCGCTTTTTGCCCGAATGCAAGTATGGGAGAGTGTAAAAAAACCTTAAAACAGTGAGCGTCTGATAAATGAATAAACGTGATGAGTTGATCAATCTCTGTATTGAGTTTCTGGCCAAGGTCAAAGATAAAACCGCGAGTAATAATCTTGAACAGTGGCTCAACGATACTTATGGGCCGGACAGTGAAACTTACCAGCGAATTGCCGACCTGGTGATTGAAGGCGTAGCACAAGGCTGGGCGGCCAACACTGAAATCAGCGGCCCGAATTATCGTCGCAGCCGCCTGTGCGAGCCCTGTGCGGAAACCTTCTACTTCAGCATCACCACCGTCTACATGGACAGCAAGGGTTACGAACTGGATAACGATCAGCGCACCTTCCGCGGCGACTATCACCAACACCCCTACGGTGAATTGAACATGGTGATCCCGCTGGATGAAGGCGCCGTACTGGCCGGGCCACGGGGCTGGCAGGGTGCCGGGTGGACGGCGCCGTCGCCCGGCAGCCATCACTTTCCAGAGGTCAAGGGCGGCGCGTTGATTGCGTTTTTCTTCCTGCCCGCCGGGCGCATTTCCTATGACTTCCCGGCACAGGCCAGTTGAATGGAGGTGGCGTACCGGTTTTCGCAACCGCAACTGAAGTGGAGTGCTTTCGGCCATTGGCGTGAGTCGATGGCCGCGATCCACCGGGACTGGTTGTTTGACCGCAGTTCACTGACGCGGCGGCTCAGGGCGTTGTCCGACGATGAGTTCGAAGTGATTCCCCTGCGCGAAGCAGTGGGGCCGATCCTGCCGGAAGAATGCCGGGTCCTGGGGTTGCAACCCGGGGTCATGGGCTGGATTCGCGAAGTCTACCTGACCGGTTTCGGTCGGCCGTGGGTATATGCAAGATCGGTGATCAATCATCGTGATGTTGAAGAGAGTGATTCAGCGTTACTTCAACTGGGCAATGTTCCACTGGGCAGTCTGTTGTTTGGCGAAAAGCCTTATAAGCGCAGCGAAATAGAAGTGTGTCGTTATCGCGATGCCTGTAATGCCAGCAGCCGAGCGGCCTATCCGTTATGGGCCAGGCGCTCAGTGTTCAGTCGTGGACAAACACGCGTCCTGGTTCATGAAATGTTCTTGCCAGCCCTATGGGAGGAGTTGAGTTAAAACAACATCAGCAGCCACACGAGCAAAGCTGAAAGCCAATTTTAATAAAAACAAATAGGTATCCAGATGAGCGCTTATCAATATGCGCGCAGGGCTTCCCTGCGCGCCACGTTTGTAGTTTCCACTTCCGCATTGAGTCTGTATTGCGGTGGTGCCAATGCGGTTGATGCCTCGCCAGGCGCCTATATACCCATCCCCACCGGCAGCAATCTGGCCATGCTGTACCTGGGGGGCGGCACGGCCGATGAGTTTCAACCGGTGCAGGGCAAGGCCGTCAGCAAGGGCACTGAGCTGAAGACCAAAACCGGGCTGGTGCGCCTGTTCCACATGTTCGAAGTGGCCGAGCACCGGGTGCAACTTCAGTTCGGCTTGCCCTTCGGCAGCCAGGACCTGAAATTCAACGGCACCAAGATTCGCCATGAAAGTGGTCTGGGCGACTCCTACATGGCCGTGACGGCCTGGGTCATCGACGACCCCAAACTTAAACGCTACTTCTCGATCACCGGGTTCATGGCGCTTCCCACCGGCTCATACGCGAACAATCATTCGTTGAACATGGGCAACAATCGCTATGCCCACGCGCTCTCGCTCGGGTATGCAGAGAGCTGGGGGCCGTGGCGGCTGGAGCTCAATCAGGACGTGACCTGGTATGGCGACAACGACCACTACGGCGCCGCCAACCGCACACTCAAGCAGGACCCTACCTATAACTTCCAGCCGTGGCTGAGCTACACCTTCGACAACAACGTGACGACCTCGCTCGGCGTGGCGCGTACCTGGGGTGGAGAGTCCAGCGTCGAAGGCACCGAGACCGGTCGCCGTATCGATTATCTGCGCGCCCGCGCCGGAGTCGGGTATTGGGTGAGAAAGAATGTGCAGCTCTATACCGAGCTCAACCGTGACCTTGAGGTGAGGGGTGGGTACAAGTTCGACTACACCGGGTTTGTGCGGGTGGCTGTGCTGTTCTAGGGCATCGTGTAATCGGTTTTGGTTTTTGCGTCGGGTGTCAGTTTCCGGTCTCACTGGAACCATGGCCCGGCGCTTTTTTTTGCCGCGAAGAAGGTGTGCCAGATGAACACTGTCCATGGAATGTGCCCAAGTCTCTATAGGAGCTGCCGCAGGCTGGGATCTTTTGATCTTTTGCTGGAGACTCAAGTGGCCTCGAAAAGATCGCAGCCTCGTTTCTCTCGGCAGCTCACAGCGTCCACAGACGGTCGCGGTGAAAGGGAGGGGAGAATGCCAATGCCCGCCGAGTGAGCACTCGGCGGGCGTTGGCGGTCAGGCGATGTGGCGGGGTGTGTCAAGCGTTCATGTCATGCAACTGCACCACAGCGGGCACTCTGGCGCGGCGTTGGGTGACGGCCGCGACGGCCAGCAGGGCGATCATGCCGGGGACGGCGCAGAGGATGAAGTTCAGTTGCAGCGACAGGTTCAGGCTCAGCATCAGACCACCCAGGGCTGGGCCGGCGATGCCGCCCATGCGGCCAACGGCGGAGCACCAACTGATGCCCGTGGCGCGAATGTCGGTGGGGTATTGCTGCGCGGCGAACGCGTGGATTACCGACAGGCTGCCGATGGTCGCGGCGCCGGCCAGCATCAGCATGATGTTCAACAACACCGGGCCGGGCTTGATCCCCAGAATGATCAGCGACACCACCGCCAGTGTCAGGCACATCATCAGTGTCGGCTTGGTGCCCCAGCGATCCGCCAGCCAGCCGCCGCCCAATGCGCCGATGATCGAACCCAGGTTCATGGTGATCAGGAACATCAGGCCCGACACCAGTGGATAACCACCCGCCACCATGATCTTCGGCAGCCAGGTATTGAGGCCATAAACCATCAGCAGACACATGCCGAAGCCAATCCACAGCATCAGGGTGCCTAGGGCGCGGCCCTCAGTGAACAGACCGGAAACAGGCGCGGAAACCCGCTGGGTATCCAGGGACGGCCAGCGCAGTTTGTCGACATCGAGCCCAGGCTGAATCCGACGCAACAACGCCGTTGCGGCCACCTTGTCACGCACCACCAGGTAAGGCAGGGATTCGGGCAGGAAGCGGTACATCCACGGCAGCGTCAACAGCGGCAACCCGGCGATGATAAAGGTCGATTCCCAACCGAAACGCGACAGCACCAGCAGCGCCACCAGTGCCGACAGCAGCGCACCCAGCGAGTAGCAGCCAAGCATCACTGTGGTCATGATGTTGCGCCGGGCCTTGGGCGCCATGTCATTGATCAGCGCGACGATGTTGGGAATAGTGCCACCCAACCCGATCCCGGTGATGAAGCGCAGCACCGCAAAGCTCCAGGCGTCCCAGGCAAAGGCGTTGGCGAAAGCTGTCAGACTGCCCAGCGCAATGGCCACCAGGATCACCCGGCGACGGCCGAACCGGTCGGCCAGCGGCCCCAGCGTCAGGGCGCCGAACATCATCCCGAACAGCGCGGCGCTGCCCATCCAGCCGGCCTGCACCGCTGGCAACTGCCACTGCTCCATGAGGTGAGGCACCACTGAACCGTAGATGACCAGGTCATATCCATCGAACAACATGATGAAGGAACACCAGAACAGCAATCCGAAGTGGAAGCGGTTCATGGGCGCGGTTTCAGCGACTTCTAGTGCGTCATGAGTAGCCATAGGAATATCTCTTGTTGTTGTATTTCACGCATTTGCGCTCGAACCAGGGCCTACGGCGCCGGCGATCCGGAGGCATGGTCGGCCCAGTCTAGAAATTATCCTTTCATGCAACCAATCAATATTTGATGATGGCGACATAGATGGTCTTTATAGAGGTCGGGAGTGGCTGATGAGCACCTTTGATTTGAACCTGATCCCCATGTTCGTGGCCCTGCACGAGACCGGCAGTGTCACTGCGACCGCCGAACGCTTGCACGTCACGCAGCCTTCAATCAGCTACGCGCTGGGCAAATTGCGCGAGCAGTTCGATGACCCGCTGTTCATCCGCAATCGCAACGGCATGCAGCCCACGCGGTTGGCCAACGCGCTGTACGCGAGCTTCAAGGAGGTGGCGCAGAACGTTGATTCAGCGATCGCCCAAGCGCGCAAATTCGATCCCGCCAGTTCCACGCGCAACTTTCGCCTGGCGCTGTCGGACATGGGTGAGGTGGATTTCCTGCCCAGGGTTCTGGCGCATTTAAACCGGGTGGCGCCACACATCGAGCTGGAGGTGATCTCGCTGAACGTCGAACTGGCGACGCAGTGGCTCAACGAGGGGCATGTCGATGCGATAATCTGCAGTCGGGTGCTGGTGGGGGCGGGCATCACCCACCATCCGGTGCTGCTGGAGCACTATGTGTGCCTGCTGGCGGCGGATCATCCGAGGGTGGGGGATTCACTGAGCATGGAGCAATTCGTTGCTGAGCCCCACGTACTGGTCAACAGCACATCGGGGCACAACATGGTCGCGCATGTGCTCAAGACCCTGAACATCAAACGCCGCGTGCGCCTGCGCCTGCCGCACTTTTCCGTGCTGCCGAGCATCCTTCCCGGCACGCAGCTGCTGACGGTGTTGCCGTCGCACATTGCCAAAAGCTTTTGCCGCCACCCGCTGACCGGTCCATTGAAGGTGCTGGAGCTACCGTTCAAGGTCCCGTCGTTCCATGTGAACCTGCACTGGCATGCACGCAGCGATCAGTCCACCGCGCTGAGGTGGTTTTACAGCGAACTCATGACGGCATTGAAAGACATGAAGGCGTGATCAGTGACCGCGAATGTACTGCTCCAGTTGCTCGATCAGTTGGTCCTGCTCGGCAATCATGGCCTTGACGATATCGCCAATGGACAGCATCCCGATCAACTGATCGCCGTCGACCACGGGCAAGTGAGGCACAAAGCGACTGGTGCAAGTGCCTGCCCGTCGCGAAGGGCCACAACCCTTTGCAGATATTCATAACAATTAAACTGGAGGCTGGCTTTAGCGCTCTCGCTGAACGAAGCGAACGATTTCAACGCATTGTCAGGCGCATTCCACGGAATATTCCATTTAAAGAATTTATCCCTCGGGCGCACGGAAGGCCTTGCTGTAGTAACCGGATTGGTCGAAACAGCAAACCTGCTTCTTGCCGGATGCAAGCATATCGCAAGCGTCACTAATTCGTTTTGCGCGCGTCTTAAGTTGCTTGGCTGAAGTAATCCAATGTATCCAGTCTACTCGTGCGATGGTTGTCGTATTATTCCAAACTTTACGAGCGTCAGGAGTGGCTTCCAGAGCCTCCTGAAAATCGGCTGGGATGTCAGGCTCGGGTTCTTTCTTCACAGGGCTTAGCTCTAGTGTAACGACATCCCCAACAGACACGCCTGCGGCTTCGAGTAACTCTCTACTGACCTGCAGCCAATGGCTCAGTTGACCATCCGGCTCAAGGGTCGCCTGGAAAAGGTGCCCATTGATTGTGCCTTCAACTGTCGTCCTTCCTCGCCTCGGAAGCTGTTCACTCGCGTCTCTTGGCAGTACTACGAACGCCCACGACGCATCATTACCCGGCTTTGCCGGACGAAGAAGCTTTGCTTCAAATCGGGATTTCACATCGATTGTTGTCATCGCAACTCCTCCAACTAATACGCCTGACTACTCTCTCGCGGCATCACCTTCTCGTTTAAACGCGACTTAGCCCTGAGAAAAACGCGACATTGATGATGCCATGCCCAGCCGCGGTAAAGATCAGTACAGAAGGCCGACGCTACCTATTAGCCACTAGTCTGTCCAGAGACTGCTTCTGGTCGAAAACGGTCCATAGCGACATGCTCAAACCACCGTGGGCCGCAACGCGTGCGCCAGATCAATCAATGCGCGTAATCGCGCCGGCACGAAGCGATGGCCCGAGTAGTAAAGCCTCAAACCGCCAAACGACGGGCACCACGGTATCAGCACCGGCACCAGGGCGCCGCTGGCCAGTTCTTCCTGTATGAACCACTCGGAAATGAAACCGATGCCAAGGCCCATCACCACGGCCTGTTTGATCGCCAGCATCTCGTTGAAAATAAAGCGCACCGGCAGATCCATCTGCAACTTCTCACCGTCTCGCTCCAGTTCCCACTGGTAGAGGCCGCCGTGGGCCATGCGCATGCCGATGCTCTGGTGGCTGAGCAGGTTTCGCGGATGCTCGGGCGTACCATGGCGTTCGAGATACTCGGGCGTCGCCACCACCAGCATTCGGATGTCATCTGACAGCCTCACGGCAATCATGTCATGTGGTACCGACTCTGCCAGACGAATCCCTGCGTCGAAGCCTCCGGCAACGATGTCGACCCTGTTTGAATCGCTGACGATGTCGATTCGCACCTTGGGATGGTGCTGTGCGTACTGGTTGAACAGCGGCTCCAGTAACAAGTAGGCCGCGCCATGTGGGGCATTGATGCGCAGGGTGCCGCTGGGTTCGTCGGGGCCGACGCTGGCTTCTTCGCCGGCACTTTTGATCTGCTCCAAGGCAGGCGCGATGCGCTCCACATAACGTTGCCCGATGTCGGTGAGGGCAACACTGCGCGTGGAGCGATTGAACAGGCGCACCTTCAGGCGCGCTTCCAGGCCGGCCACCGCGCTGCTCACGGCGGTGGTGGACATGCCCAATTCCTGTGCCGCACCCCGAAAACTGCTGCGGCGCGCGACGGCCAGCACCACTTCCAGCTCGGTCATACCTGTTCTGTGCATGGATTGTCCTGAAAATACGGATGCTTCATACGCAAAAGGATAGCTTATCGGAACAATAAGTCCCTCATAGACTCGTTGCACACAGGCTCGTGTCAGGCGAGTCATATTGAACGAGGAGGCGCCATGCAGCGCATTGAACACATCTACGTCAACGGCGAATTTGTTACCCCGAACGGTCAGGAATGGTTCGACCTGCACAACCCGAGCACCGAGCAAATCTTCGGTCAGGTTCGGCTGGGCGACGCACTGGACGCACAGCGTGCCATTGCGGCCGCCAAGGCTGCTTTCCCGGCCTGGTCTCGTACCAGTCGGGAGGAGCGCATCGCGGCACTGCGCCGCATGCACCAGGCCGTGGCGGCGAGGGAGGAGGAGTTGCTGGAAGCCATTCTTGTGGAATACGGCGCACCTGTGGTCCGCGGGCGCTGGATGGCGACTTATCCGGCTGATGTGATTGCGCAAGCGATCGATGCATTACAGACGTTCGATTTCGAGGAACAGGTCGGCATGGCCAGGGTCATTCTGACGCCCGTGGGCGTTGCCGGTCTGATCACGCCCTGGAACAGCAATGCGGGTTTCATCTGCAACAAACTGGCCACCGCGCTGGCGACAGGTTGCACCGCCGTTATCAAGCCCAGCGAGATGAGCGCATTGCAGACGCAGGTCGTGGTCAGGGCGTTGCACGAAGCGGGGCTGCCACCGGGTGTATTCAATGTCGTCAACGGACGAGGCGATGTGGTTGGCGAAGAAATCGCCCGCCATCCCGACGTTGCCAAAATCTCGTTCACAGGGTCGTCCGCAGTCGGGCAGCATCTGGTTAAAACCGGCGCGAACACCCTGAAGCGCGTGACGCTCGAACTGGGCGGCAAGTCGCCCACCGTGGTGCTTGACGATGCGGACTTCCAGGCGGTAATGCCCTTGGTCCTGCAGGCCGGATTTCTAAACAGCGGCCAGGCATGCGTCGCGGGCACTCGCATCCTTGTGCCGCGCAGGCGGCTAGCAGAGTTCGAGAGGGTGGCGGAGCAGGGTGTCTCTCAGATCCAATCGGGCGATCCGCGCAACGCAGACACTGACATCGGCCCGATGGTGAGCCAGAAACAATGGGAACGGGTACAGCACTACATTCGTATTGGCCAGGAAGAAGGTGCGAGGTTGCTGGCGGGTGGCGAGGATCGCCCGGAAGGCTTGCACGTCGGATGGTTCGTGAAGCCCACGATTTTCACCAATGCCAACAACCGGATGCGCATCGCGCGCGAGGAAATCTTCGGCCCCGTGCTGACGATCATTCCCTACGACGATGACGCTGATGCGATCAGTATTGCCAACGACACGGACTATGGGCTGAGCGCCCTGGTGCTGGGCAAGAGTCCCGAGCGCTGTTTGAATATCGCCCGGCAGATCGATTCGGGACGTGTGCTCATCAACACCCTTGTCCACGAACCGCGTGCTCCCTTTGGCGGCTTCAAGCATTCAGGTCTGGGGCGCGAAATGGGCAAGTGGGGGATGAGCGCTTATCTGGAGCCGAAAACATTGATCATGCATGACCCGTTGAAATGACTGTGTGGGTTTCCTGCTTGGGGGCACTGGGCGGGAAATGGCAGCAAGCGTCTCCTTCTGGCCGTTTCTGCCGGTCAAGACAAGCAGAAAACGTCCAGAAGCAAACGGTGACATCAGGCAGAAACCGACCGAGAGTAAAGGGGGCACTCCAGGAAAAAAAATGGTTCCTTTGGCGGTCGGAGGAGGGGTTTGGCCGGCGCTACTGCGGTAATTTGGCGATCACCTTGATCTCGAAGTCGAAGCCGGACAGCCAAGTCACGCCGATAGCGGTCGCCGTCGGGTAGGGCGCTTCGCCCCAGTACTCGGCCGCTACTTCCCAGATGGTTTCGAATGTCGAGTCGGGGTCGACCATGAAGATGGTCGTGTCGACCACATCCTCGAAACGACTGCCAGCCTCGGCCAGGATCGCGTTGAGGTTGGCGAAGGCCAGGCGAACCTGCGCCGCGAGGTCCGGCTCGGCCGAGCCATCCTTGCGGCTGCCGACCTGACCGGAGACGAACAGAAAACCGTTGGAGCGAATTGCCGGCGAGTAGCGGTGGAGCTCGTACAGTGCATGGCGGTCGGGCGGGAAAACGACATCACGTTTGCTGGTCATTACATACTTCCTTCGGGGCCATTGCGGCCCGCTGTTGATGATGGAGCCACTGTAAAAAAGCCATCGACCTGAATAAACGGGCAACTCTGGTCATCACTGTTTGTAGAATCCAAACTATCCAGACCCGAGTGAGGCGTGAAATGGACCGTTTCGATGCAATGCAGGCCTTTGCCCGAGTGGTGGAAACCGGCAGCTTCACCAAGGCGGCAGCCACCTTGCACATGAGCAAGACCACCGTGACGCAGCTCGTTCAGCAACTGGAAGCGAGACTGCGCGTGCGCCTGCTCAACCGCACCACACGCAAGGTCAACGTCACCGCCGATGGCGCGGCCTACTACGATCGCGTCATCCGGCTTCTGGTCGATATGGACGACGCCGAGACCAGCTTGTCCAGCGCGTCGATGACACCGCGCGGGCGGCTGCGGGTGGATGTACCCAGTCCGCTGGCGCGAATGCTGCTGATACCCGCCTTGCCGGGGTTCTTTTCACGCTACCCGGAAATCCAGCTGACCCTGGGTGTGAGCGATCGCATGGTCGACATCATTGGCGAAAACGTCGACTGCGTGGTGCGTGGCGGCGAGATCACCGATCAGTCCCTGGTGGCAAGACATGTCGGTGATTTGAAACTCGGCATTTATGCCGCGCCTGGCTATCTGCAGCGCTGCGGTACTCCGGCGCACCCCCGTGAGCTGGAGGAAAGCAGGCACAGTACCGTCGGTTTCCTCTGGTTTCGTACAGGCAAAACCTTGCCTTACGCCATGCAGCGGGATGAGGAGCGCATCGAGGCTCAGGGCCGCCCGCAACTGACGGTCGACGACGGCAATGCGTACCTCGCCGCCGGCCTGGCGGGTCTGGGCATGCTCTGGTTACCGCAGTACATGGCCAAACCGCACCTGGTCAACGGCGAGCTGCTGCCGCTGTTTGAGGACTGGCACATGGCGCCAATGCCGATGTATCTGGCCTTCCCGCCGAATCGTCATGTCAGCGCCAAGGTGCGGGTATTTATCGACTGGGTAATGGAATTGATGGCCGGGCATGCGCCGGTGATCGGGCGGGTTTGAGAGGGCTTTCGGCTATCGGCCAGAAGTGTCGGGTAGGCCAAGGGGGAAACCATGACCACGCAGAAGTTAACCGTTAAAGGCTTGCAGTTGAACGTTTCCATCCGCGGGCAGGGCTCACCGTTGCTCTTGCTCAACGGCCTGGGTGGTTTGATCCATACCTTCGATCCCCTGCGTGATGAACTGGTGGACTACACGACCATTACGCTGGATGTGCCCGGGGTCGGCAAATCGCAAATGCCCCGATGGCCGATGCGCCTGCCGCACCATGCCGACCTGATCGCCGAGATGCTCAAGCAATTGGGAATCGACCAGATCGATGTGTTCGGCGTGAGTTGGGGCGGTGCATTGGCGCAAGAATTCGCCCTGCGCTACCCGCGCAGGGTGCGCCGGCTGATCCTCGCGGCGACCTCGGCCGGCCCGGCGCTACTGGTGAAGCCCGCCGACATCCTGGATTTCTTTGGCAGGAGCAAAACCGCCAAACGGCCCAAGCAAGAAGGCTCGCGAAATTCGATACAGACTCTGCTGCGCTTCGGTGTAGTAAACGGGATGCTCACGGCCAACCCGCGGACCTACTACCATCAGCTCACCGCCTTGGTCGGCTGGACCAACCTGCTGCGGCTGTTTCGCCTGCGCCAGCGCACGCTGATTCTCACTGGCGAACGCGACACCCTGGTGCGGCTGTATAACGCGCACATTCTGCACCGCACCATTCGCCGTGCGAAACTGCACGTCCTGCAGGGCGAGGGGCATTTTTTCGTGGTGACCAGCGCCAGGCGAACCGCCGAAGCGATACGCGAATTCCTCTGCCAGCAGCACGGCGATTAAGAGCCCGCGCTAATGATCGCTAAGGACATCTTCATGCTAAGCCTGCTGCAAGCCGAGCGGAATTGATCGGAGGAAAATGGAGGGGAAGGGGCAGGTTTATTCTCCTTTCCCAAACGACAGCACAGGACCAGCACTTTCAATATCATCGGGTTTGTGAAATCACACCGCCCATGTATTGATTTAAATCGCGCAGATCGTTAATGCTCCATGCGTGCGGCGGTAGCTTTACACCATTCTCACGCAAGGTTCTTGGAATCAAGTCTCCATTTGGGCGAAGTATTATCGAAGATACAATCACGCCCGGATAATCAACTAATCGTTTTTTGAAAGCGAACGTTGTTAGATCAGGTGTGGGTGGATTGCTTTTATTGGCCAGTGGTCCTGTTGCTTTGAGATCCACTCCGTGGCACATGCTGCATCGCTGTAGATAGAGATTTTTTCCATTAGCCTTATCCGCGAAGGACAGTGATGTTTGAATCAGCGCTAAAATGCCTAGCGTCACGATGAATAATATTTTCATTGTTCGTATCTTCCTTGATGGGATCAGCGTTGATTGGACGCGATTTTGAGCGCGGGAAAGATATCAGTCGGCGCGTTGGCCTCACAGTCCTTTCAGATGCTCAACTCGTTTTCCCGGCGCCTCCCAATGACCGCTTCTGGCCGATAACACCCTGTCGCGAAGGGCGGCACTCAACCCTTTGTCGCCTCCCGACTGATCAGGCCTTTTAGGGTCTCTACTTCTAGTTAGGCGCTGTATAGACAGAGGGGCGCGTGTAATGAGCAACGAACAGGCGGCACCTGAGACGAAAGGCGTTACGGTGACCTTACTTGCCACGATTGACCTGGGGCCTGAGATCGAGGGGATGGCAGGGCGCCAACTCAGGATGCGCAGGGTGACCATCGAGCCCGGAGGCGTCTTCGGGCCGATTCACAACCATATCGACAGGCCCGGCACCGTCTACATTCTGCAAGGAACGATCACTGACCATCGAAATGGAATCGCCACGGATTATGGACCGGGCGTGGGCTGGCCCGAGGACAGAAACACCACACACTGGCTTGAGAACAGAGGCACGGTTGAGGCGGTGGAGATCTCGGTCGATATTGTCCGGCAAGCGTAAGTACGCGACCCAAAGCGGGAATGCCAGTCAGTTAAAACGCCGAACCTGTAGGAGCGAGCTTGCTCGCGATAGCCGACTGGCAGAAAAGGTATGTGTTGAATGTGAGACCGCTATCGCGAGCAGGCTCGCTCCCACAGGGATAGCGGTGTTCAAATCCTTAGCTGATCGGCAGCGAAAAGGGGACGCTCGCGATTGACGTCACTTGAACTCAGCCACCAGCCAATCCTTCAAACGCCCACACGCCGGGTCCTCCGCCTTCTTCTCGTTGATCATCAAATACTGCACGGATTCCCTGAGCGTAATCTCCTCCGGCAGCGGCCGAACCAGGCGCCCTTGCTGTACCAGATGCCTCACCAAATGATCCCAGCCCAAGGCGATGCCTTGATCATCCAGCGCCATTTGCACGAGCAGGCTGTAGTCGTTGCTGCTGAAATAGTGCGGGCTTTCCGAGGCCGGGATCTGCAGGTCCTGGGACTGGAAAGCGAACCACACATTCCAGTCGACCTGTTCTGACAGCTGGGAGCGGCCATAAGGGTTCAGGTCCAGCAGCACACTGTTGCGCATGCCCTCAAGGGTGCTCAATTCCGGATGCGCCTCCAGATAACGCGGCGTGCACACGGGATAAACGACTTCATGAAACAAGGGAATTCGCAGATAGCCGGGGCGCAGATCGCTGTTCTTGGTGATGAAGATATCCGGATTGATCCCGGGCTCCATCACCAGAAAATGCTGGGTGGTGATGACATTCAAATCGACATCGGGATGGGCGCTGAAGAAGTCTTTCAGTCGGTGGGACAGCCAGAGCGCCGACAAGGCGGGTGAGCAGCAAAGGGTCAGGGTGCGCTTATCGTTTTTTTCGCGGCGGATTCTTTCGGTGGCTTGAAAGATGTTGAGCAGCGACAGTTGTGCCGCATCGAAGAGTGCCGTGCCCGACGCCGTCAGCCTGACTTCCCGCCCGGTGCGGGTGAATAACTCCGTCCCCAAGTACAGTTCAAGTTCGCGAATCTGCCGGCTGATCGCCGCTTGGGTGACGCACAATGCCTCGGCGGCTCGGGTAAAGTTCCGGTACTTGGCGGCGGCCACGAAGGATCGCATCGCCTTGAACGACGGCATTGAGAGCAGGGCCTGATCAGGCTGGGAGCTTTTAGCCATAACAAAAACTACCTGTTTTCGCGAAAAAAAAGTCGGTTCTGCCCATCGGGCTGCGGGTCCACACTCTACCGCACGAAGGGCTGCGAGCCACGGGCCAGTCAACGGTCGATCAAACGGGTGGCGTGAACACAACATCAAGGAGACGAAATGCCGTACCAATCAGGAAGGGAAGCGTTCATGCAAGGTGTCCGGGCGCTCATTCCATTGAGTCCCGGTGTCATTCCTTTCGGTTTGTTGACGGGGGTCATGGCGATCAACATGGGCCTGTCACCCGGCACGACCATGGGCATGACGCTGCTGTTCTACTCGGGGTCCGCGCAGATGGTTGCCCTGCAACTGCTCCATACGGGCGTGGTGCCGCTGGCGATTGTGGTGACGGCCCTGGTCATCAACTTGCGCTTCATCATGTACAGCGCGTCACTCGCCCCCGATCTGCACCACTTGCCACGGCGCTGGACCTGGCCGCTGTCCTACATGCTTTCTGACCAGTCCTACGCACTGTTCAGTCTCAAGCTTTCCTCTGGCGAACTGGGTCAATTCGCCCACTACTACTATGCCGGCACCGCCGCTGGCATGTGGCTGACCTGGAATGTGTCGGTATTGGCCGGCATCTACCTGGGCGCAGGCATCCCCGAGACCTGGTCATTGGGCTTTGCTATACCGCTTTCGTTTCTGGCGCTGCTGGTGCCCGGCCTCCGTAGCGCGGCAACCCTGGCCGCCGCCTCGGTCGGCGGGTTGCTCGCCGTGGTGGCGGTGAACATGCCCTACAACCTTGGACTGGTCACCGCGTCCATCGGCGGTGTCATCGCGGGCCTGGTGATCGAGAGCATTCGCAAGCGCCCATTGAGCGATGCGCTGACACCAGACATCGAGAGGGAGACACCATGAGTGATCTAGCGATGTGGGGGATGTTCCTGGCGGTCGGTTTGGGAACGTTCGCGATGCGCCTTTCCTTTGTCGAACTGTATGGCCGGCTGCGCATCCCGTCAGTGCTGAGCCGGGCCTTGCTTTACGTACCGGCGAGTGTGCTGGCGGCCCTTGTACTGCCCGCCGTGGTGTACCCCAACGGGCAGGGGGAATTCGTACTGAATAACCGCAGATACCCGCCGCCATTTTAGCGGCGTGGGTGGCTTGGCAGACTCGTAATACGCTGCTGACGCTGGCGGTGGGGATGGGCGGGTTGTGGTTGTTCAAGTATTTAGGTGTGTAATGAGTCTATCGTGCTGCCGGAGGAGGGTGTCGCAAGCTACCAAAACCGCAGTCATCAACCATAAACAAAACGGGCGCCTTCCTTCATGGCGCCCGTTTTCATTCATTCCCATCACTGAAACCGTTGATGCAAATCCGGAAAAATATCTTGAGCAAACCAAGCCGGCAGGCCGGGCGTGACGAACCGGGATTTAGGCGTTCGGCTTTCCACCAGGCGCCGACTTTGATTAGCCGTGAAAGCTCATCGATTGCCGGGCGTGATGTAAGGCCGGTGAAGGTACGCAGATAACCACCGCAATACAAAACGGGCGCCTGAATAAGCGCCCGTTTTCATTTACTCCTTCGCCTGCGCTCGCAAGCGTCGACCGATCACGTCCATCAAGTCGCAGCCGTCGCGTAACGGAATGGCCAGCAGTTGAGAAAAGTCCTTCAAAACCACCGTGTCGCAACCGAGTTCGGCGCGAAAGGCGATGTTTTCCAGCACCTGCGTGACCGTACGAATGCGGTAGTCAGCCATGGCTTGCAGGACGTCGAGTGGGGCTTGGGTGTCGATAAGCAGGGAGGCCGGGATCAGGTCGATTCCGGTGAGGGGCATGTATCTTTCCATAGATGAAACTCCGATCAAATCAAAGGTTGATGCATTCCGATTCGATCAGGTCGCCAAACCCGAATCGCCATTTTGGGCGACGAGATGGACTATAGGCCTCATCAGAACGGCGGGGGAAGGTGAGGGTTTCCGAGGTTTGTGTAGGAGTTTTCATGATGGTGCAAGGACCGTTGTGCTCCTTTCGCGGGCGACGGCTATCGGCCAAAAGCGGCCCCACAGATCTGCCGAGGCACGGGTTCCTTGTCGATGTGCCTGGTATCAATTGGCTTCATCGACGGCATTGATCTTTGTCAACCGTACCCGCTCAGCTTACGCAGCCCACTCCTAAAGTGACTTGCATTGGGGGGCTGGGATACCCACCTGATATGCGGTAAAGGTCCACTGGTTGTGTACCAATCAGCGCTTCACGGATTCACACTGTTCGCGCAGATCATGATTGCCGATATTCCCACAACTACTGCTGCCTGTAGTGGCATTGCAGTAGGCGCGCTGATCGTTGTCATCAATGTTGCCGCATGAACTACTGCCCGTCTCGGCGTTGCACCGCGCACGCAAGTCATGATTATCGATGTTGCCACAACTGCTGCCGCTCTTCTTGGCATTGCAATAGGCGCGCTGGTCATGATCACCGATGTTTTCGCAGGAACTGCTCCCCTTCTCCGCATTACATGCCGCACGCAAATCGTTATTATCGATGTTGCCGCAACTGCTGCCACTCTCCCTAGCATTGCAATAGGCGCGCTGGTCATGATCATCAATATTGCCGCAACCGGCAAACGCGTAACCGCTGAACATCAACATTATGGCAAGAATCAGTTTCATTTCACACTTCCTTGGGCTCTCCAGGAAACAGCCTGGCGCTGGTTGATCCTGTTTCAATGAGCGTCGCGAAACGCTATCAAATTGACATCGATTTATGGGAAAGTTCCGGAAGCGGATTGGGGGGCTGCAGATCAGCGGAACGCCGTCCGAACTTCACAATCACTCGCATTGCGACTTGCCATGGAAGCGCAGATTGATGCCGTGTTTCGAGTGCCCGCTTCGGGTCGATTTCAGCCGGTCGTGGCAGGCAGAAACCGGCCAAGAGCTGCCATTCAACGCGACTCGATAATACTCACCCGACCGTGCATCATGATGCTCGCCATCATCTCCTGTGGCACCAGTGCCAGAAGAGCAGAACACTGTTATCGCGAATCAGGTATTTACACTGCCCGCCCCTGGCGAATGAGCCTATTGAAATGGAAGTCATCTCATGTTTGAACGTAACAAACTGGTTCCAGAGTTAATGGTCACTGACCTGAATAGCAGTCTGGCTTTTTGGGTGTCTTGCCTAGGGTTCGAAGTAGCTTATCAACGCCCAGAGGTTGGATTCGCTTACCTCGACTTGAACGGTGCTCAAGTAATGCTTGAGCAGGTTGATCCGGACGCAGGCCAATGGCTGACTGCTCCCCTTACCAAGCCGTTTGGAAGAGGAATAAACCTGCAGATTGACGTTATGGCCGTAGTACCAATCATCCAAAAACTTGGCCAGGCTGGATTTCAACTCTATCGAGAATGCAAAGACACCTGGTATCGGGCTAGCAATGTAGAAGTAGGCCAGCGCGAATTCATCGTCCAGGATCCCGATGGTTATCTTGTGAGGTTGGTAGAGCGGTTGGGTGAGCGGCCGGTTTGATGAATCTGAACACAGACCAGGGCGACCGTCCGTTTAGGGTCGGTTTCAGCCGGTCGTGGAAGGCAGAAATCGGCCAGAAGCCACCATTCAGCTCGACTCGATAATACTCAGCCGACTGTGCATCAGGATGCTCGCCACCTTCTCCTGTGACACAAGTGCCAGAGGTGGCCACGAAAGGATGTGAGCGATGATTGTTATTAGCGAGCCGGTCTCGGTTGCTCAAGTTTTTGCGCAGCGAGCTGAGTTTCAGTCCAGCTTCAGCCACTTGGGCCGAGATCTGAACCGGCTTGGGCATCAACCTCATGCTGTGCCTGTGGTCTCCCGCCAGAAGGGGACCAGAACGGGCCTTGCCTGACCACTGTAGGCTCCTTGTCGGAGCACTGGACAAGGCTGGTAGGGCATGTTCTATTCTTGCCTTTGATTCGGGAAATTTCCTATAGCCCGGGTCGACTCTGATGAGGCGCTTCAGGATTAAGCGTCTCCGCCAGCTCGCTAGCCACCGTCGTTGTCACTTATCAGGGATGAGATTCATGCAAAGCGATTGTCCAACCAATAACAACGTGCCCATGCAGTCCGTCGACGTGCACCAATTACTCGATGCCGAACTGAGCAGACGCGGCCTTGGGCATTTCGAGGTGTATCAGTGTGGGCCGACGCTGGATGAAGCGGAAATCATCACCAATTATCCCGATGCGCTGGACCGCGGTGACTCTGCGGATGACTTCTACCAACGCGGTCAATTGCTGTCGTTGTCCAAGCGCCGCATAAAACCGTTTTTCTGGAGCGATGAAAACATCCTCGCGCCCGCAGCAGAAGCGGTCCCGGTGCCGGGGCCCTGTGCACCCGTCGGTGAGGGAGCCAGTTTTATCGTGCATGGCAATCGGGGTTTTTATTCCATCCTCAACCTGTGCAGCTTCGGCGAACACCAGCAGTTTCGCGAGAGAGTACTGGCTAACAAAAGTGAGCTGCAGATGCTGCTGGTCTCGGTCTACGACGAGGCCTTGGAAAGCGACGTAGCCGTGCGCGCCCCGGTTTTACCGGAAACTGTACTCACGCCTCGGGAAACGGAGGTGTTGTCCTGGACCAGCCTGGGCAAGACCTATAACGAAATAGCGCTCTTGGTTTCAATGAGCCCGCGCACCGTCAAGTTCCATATGAAGAATATCTTCAGCAAGTTGGACGTCACCAACGGAAAGTCCGCAATTCGCAAAGCCTTGCAACTGGGCTACATCCGCGAACAGGCCTGATCAGCCGGCACTCCCATCTGCCAATGCCACGCCAGCCGGTGAATTTTCACCGGCTGGCGTGCGCGCGCGCGTGATTTGGCCCTACCTGTCTAAAAGGGCAGCTTGTTCGCGATCAAGCGGTGCTTTAGTTTTTTTGCAGCCGATGAGACTAGCTCAGGCCAAAAAACAATAGCCGCAACACCTGAAAAAACCTTCGCCCAGCAATGAGCCTGGTGTTGCAGCGTGCCGCTTAATTATGGAGTGATTATGCTGGTCGATAAAAACAAAGAGCCTGTTGGCGAATACGCTGCGGGTATTTCCCGAGAAACCTTCGGGATGCTCAAGCATCTGTGCAAGAAAGATAACTATCACTGGGCCATAGCGCTGGGTAAGGACTACGCAATCATCGTCTTTGCCATCTACCTGTCCCTGGGTGTCAGCTACTGGTTCTATCCGCTTTCGCTATTTCTGATCGGTACCACCCAACGTGCCCTGACGAACGTGCTACACGAGTCAACCCACAAGGTCTTGGCGAAAAACCGTGCGATCAACGATTTCGCCGGTACATTTCTCTCGGGCTACCTGGTTTTCCACCTGTATCAGTCCTACAGCACATCGCACATCAAGAACCACCATGTGCACTTGGGGCATCCGGAAAAAGACCCTGACTACAATTTTCATCTCAAATGCGGCCTGTACGACTTGCAACAGAGCGAGCATGAGTTTTTCTTGAAAAACGTGGTGATGGCGCTGTCCGGCTACAGGACCCTTCAGTACATCAAGTACGTGGTCAAGGACCGGGTCCAGGGCCAGGACCCGCGCATCCGCAATGAACGCTGGGTGATGTGGGCCTACTGGACGGTCATTTTGGCGGTGAGCGTGTGGTTTGGCGTGGTCGCTGAACTGGTGCTGTTCTGGCTGGTACCGCTATTCACCACCGCCGTAGCCGTAGGCTGGATCATCGAACTCGCCGAGCATTATCCGCTGCCTGCCGCAGAGACCGACAAGCTCCTGCTGACCCGTAACCGTAAAGGCAACGCGCTGGAAAACTTCTTTTTTGGTCGCCATGACGATAACTATCACCTTGTGCACCACCTGCACCCGTCGATACCCCATTGGAATATGCGCAAGGCACATAAGCTGCTGATGTCACACCCTGAGTACGCGCGCTGGGACAACATGTGGGCCGGTATTTTTACTCGCGACCGCAATAGCCGCCATAAAGAAACCCTGCTCAGTTACGCGGCCAAGTTCCGCGCCCACAAGATTGTCAATCAGGGCGACGATTCGAGTTTCGCACGTCGCATGCTCAACCAGGCTTCAGGGGTTTAACGCCATGAACACGACTCATAACAGCTTGCTGGCTACCCTGGCCCTGAAGAAACTGGCGGCGAACAAGACCTATCGTGACTTGTTCCTGGCCAGCGAGACGCTGCGTGATTTCCTGCGTCCCGCAGCCCTTCGCTACATCATTTCCGAAGACCGCCTGGAGATGCTCGACAAGCTGGCTGCCCTGTTGGGAAAAGGCTATCGCACGGGTGTCGAGTTCGTCGGCGAGGAAGCGACGACGTTGGCCGAAGTGACCACTGCAACCGAGGAATACCTGAAGCTGATCGACTTGATCGGGCAGCATCCCGAGCTCGGCGAACCACCTCAACTGGGGTTCGACCTGTCTAACGTCGGCACTATCATTTCCCGGGAACTGGCGATCGAGAACTGCTCGAAGATCCTGACCCATGCGGCCGACAAGAATGTCGGTGTGATCATCAGTATGGAGCGCTCCCAATGGACGGATTCGATCCTCGATATCTTCCTGCAACTGAGCGGGCGCTTCCCCAACGTGGGGGTCACCCTGCAGGCGCAGTTGAACCGAACCCCGGATGATCTGGGGGCGGTCCTGGAAACCGGCTGCAAAGTGCGTCTGGTCAAAGGCGTCTACGCTGAGCCTGCCGCGATTGCTTTGCCCCGTGGTGAGGCCCTCAACGAGCGTTACCTGGGGCTGCTGGACCGGATCAATGGCGGCCGTGGGCAGTTTGCTTTCGCGACCCAGGACCCGTTGCTGATTGAAGAAATCCTCACCAGCCACATCGCCAACCGCGGCGAGCTGGAGATGCTCCACGGCGTGCGCCCTGAACTGATCAAGGCGGTAAAAGACCAAGGCCAGGTCAGGGCCCGGGTATCGGCGGTGTATGGCATCAACTGGTACTTGCATCTGCTGCACCGTGTGGCTGAGTTTCCGCAGAACATTTTCCTGGCGCTGGATGACGTGGCTTCGCCACGGGCCTCTGAAACCGCCACTCATTACTGAAAAGGACATTCTTATGAAGCAGTACGTCGCGTTGGTGGATGTCTACTCGAGCGGTAATTTCCTGCCGCAATATTTCCGGGATGCCGGTTTCAGCCTGATCCATGTACAGAGCACCCCCGAGTTGATGCCGAGCATGCTCGGGCCGAACCTGTCGGAGTTCGAGCACAATTTGGCCTTCAACGACAATGCCGAAGACATCGTGCGACGTCTGCGTGAATTCAACGTAGTCGCCGTCATTGCCGGCCAGGAGCCTGGCGTGCCCTTTGCCGACTACTTGAGTGAACAGTTGCAATTGTCCACCTCCAACGGCAGCGCTGGCTCACGCGCTCGCCGCGACAAGTTTGAAATGATCAAAAAAGTCGCTGCCGCGGGCCTGTTGACTGCACGGCAGATCAAATCGTCGGACCCCGCCGAGCTGCTGGCCTGGGTAGAGGCCGGTCAAGTGTTTCCCTGCGTGATCAAGCCGCTGAGCTCAGCCTCGACCGACGGGGTTTCGATCTGCCATAACGTCGAGGACGTCAAGCGTGCTTGTGAGGAAGTGGTGTCTAACCTGGATATCTTCGGCTTGGCCAATACCGAGATTCTTTGCCAGTCCTACCTCAAAGGCCCCGAGTACATCGTCGATACCGTCAGCCGTGATGGGCAGACCTACGTCTGCGGGATCTGGCGCTATGTGAAGCGCGAAATCAGCGGCGGCAAGAACATCTACGACCGCGACGTGCTGATTGCCCCGGACAGTGCCGAAGCCGATGTGCTGGTGGACTACATCGTGCCGGTACTCAAGGCGTTGGGTATCAATAACGGCCCGGCCCATTCGGAAGTGATCCTCACCGAAGCCGGCCCCGCTCTGGTGGAAGTCGGTGCTCGCTTGAACGGCAACATGGAACCCAAATTCCATGACATCAGCCTGGGCGGCAACCAGGCGCACCTTACCTATCTGGCGTACTGCGACAGTGAGGCGTTCAAGGCAAACTACGCCGGCAAGCGCTACCTCAAGCTCAAGGAAGCCTGTGTCATCAACACCGACACCACGCTGCAAGGTGAGGTGACCGGATTCAATGAAGCGGCCATTCACCTGATTGAGGGGCTGCGGTCGGTGCATAAGCTGAGTGTCAAATACAAGGCTGGCAAGCTGATGAAAAGGACCGTGGACCTGCTCAGCAGTCCGCTGCGGGTGTTCCTGGTATCGGAGAGCCAGCGCGATATTGACCGGGATTACGAGCAGATCCGCCAGCACAAAGACACCGTCTATGTGATCCGCTGAATATGGGCACTTATCGCGCGGTACGCGGGCTCAACGCTCGCTTGCAGTTGCTGTTCCTGATCACCCTGGTGTTCCGGATGGGCACCATGGCGTTCCCTTTCTATGCGGCGTACCTGATTCATCAGCACGCCGTATCGGCGGGCACCGCAGGCTTGCTGGTGGGTGTCTATGGCGCAGGGGCGTTGTTTGTCGACTTGATCATCGGCGGAGTGATCAAGCGGTGTTCCGCCAATCGGGTGATCCTCGGTTCGTTGCTGCTCAACGCGCTGCTGCTGCTGATCATTCCATCGGTGGATAACCCCGCCGTGCTGTTTGTGCTGTCGTTTCTGTGGGGCGCCTGTTATGAGGCATTCACCCCCGCGACGTTCTCCGAAACCGTCAGCCATAGCAGCAGTGAGTCGCGCAAAGTGGCGTTCTCTTGCAACCGCCTGGCGATCAATATCGGCATGGCGATCGGGCCACTGCTGGGCAGCCTGATTTTCCTGAGTAACGCCGACGCGGTGTTCTACATCAACGCGGCGTTGTCCCTGGTGGCCTTCGTTGCCTGCCTGTGGTTCGGGCGTGCGGTGCCAGTCGCCCAAGGGGCTGCCGTCGTCAGCAAGGGCAGTGGGTTGCCGGAGAGCGCACCACACGAGCGCTCGCGCTTGCTGGTGATTTTACTGGCCGCATTGCCGGTGCACATTGCCTATGCGCTGCCACCGACCTTCCTGTCGGCCTACATCATCAATTACACCGAATTGCCGGCGTACTACGTCGGTCTCATTTTTTTCGTCAATGCACTGTTGGTGATCGTGTTCGAAGTGCCGATCAACCAGCGTATGTCGCACCTTTCGAGCAGCCGGTCGCTGGTGGCCGGTTTCCTGGTGGCCGGCGTGGGGTTCTTCCTGATGGGCTTCAGCCATATCGGCGCAGTGTTGCTGGTGGCCACGGTGTTCTGGAGCCTGGGGGAGATGATCGTGTTTCCGGGCATCACCCACTACGTCAGCAGTATCTCCAGCCGTCATACCGTGGACCGCAACCTCGGCTACTACTCGGCGGGCGTCAATATCGGCGTGATGCTCACGCCGTCGCTGGCGTTCATGCTGGTGTCGCAGCCATCCCTGCCTTCCCCGTGGCTGCTGGCGGGCACGGTATTGCTATTGTTCGCGGTGGCGGTGGGGGTGATGAAAGCGTCGACTGTCTTGTGGAACAAGGAAGCGTGAAATGAATGGAGTACATCTGAACACTGCCGGTGCGGGCCTTATGTCGTCGGCCACTCTGAATGCGATCCAGCGTTTTACCGCCATTGAAGCGCAAATGGGCAGCTATGAGACCGAACTGGCCTACGAAGAATTGCTCAACGTCGACCTGTATCGGGTGACGGCCGGGCTGTTGAATGCACAGCCTTCGCAGATTGGCTTTTTCAGCAGTGCCACCGAAGCCTGGACCAGCATTCTCAGCAAACTGCAATTCCCCCGAGGTAAGCGGGTTTGGGTGTCGACCTCGGAATACGCGGCGAACCTGATCTTCTTCAACTACCTCAAGCAATCGCGTGAGATCCGCGTCGAAGTGATCCCGACCACGGCCACCAGCCCGCTCGACCTGGAATGGGTGCAGCGGCATTTGGACGAGGACGTGTTTCTCGTCAGCGTTTCGCACCTGCCCTCGTGCTGTGGGGTGATCAATCCAGTGGAAGCGCTGGGTAGACTGCTCAAAGGCTCGAACGCGTTGTATGTGGTGGATGCGTGCCAGTCGTTGGGGCAGTTGCCGCTGGATGTGCGCGACATCCGCTGTGATCTATTGACGGGCGCGGGCCGCAAGTTTCTCTGCGGGCCCCGTGGCAGTGGGATTGCCTACGTGTCGCCGCGCCTGCTTGGCCAGTTGCAGCTGAATTTTGCCGATTTGCACGCCGCCAGCACGGATGGCCAGGTCAACCGGGTGGACCTGTCCGGCGCGCGGGTGCTGGAGATCGCTGAAAAGAGCTTTTCGGCGCTGGTGGGGTTGCACACAGCGTTGCAGGAGTACGTGCAGGTGGGCGGCGGGCAAGTGAGCACGGAGCCCTATGCGCTGTTGGTGCAGGAGTTGCGGCGTCTGCCGCAGTTAACGCTTATGTGTGACCAGTTCGAACAGACCGGGATTGTTTCTTTCGTGCCGCACAACATGCCGGCCCAGGCATTTGTCCGCCAGGCCCGCGAGCTGGGGCTCAACCTATGGGCGGGCACAGCCGCCCATACCCCTTTGCTGCTCAAGGACCTGGGCGTCACGCACTTCGTGCGTGCCTCAGTGAGCCGGCACATCACCCTCGCCCAGATCCAACAGGCGCTGGTGATCCTGCGGAGTCTTTAGCTGCGGCCACTCAGAGGCGGGTAGCCAGAGGCCAACCGACTCGCGCTGCACGGAGGAGGGTGGCCTTAACCACCAAGCGGTGAAAGGGGGCAATGACGAAGAGGTAGGTGCGGCCTAGACGGTTGTGGCACTGGACCACGGTTGAAAGAACGAGTTGGTGACTGCCTTCTGGTTCTGCCTCTCCAGCGCATAGAACCGATATCCGGAAATCGAGGTGCTTGTCGTCCTCTCCCAACACGATTTCGGTCTGGTCCGTGCTGTAGACCTTGAAGGCGCCAACCCGATGAGCAAGTGAGGCCAAGTGCTTGGTTGTCTTGAGACCAAAAGACGCAACGATAGTGTCGCGGACTTTCAGGAGCCATCCGACCCAGAATGGCTGGTGGGAAAAGATGAATCGAGCCAGCAAGTCTGGATTGCTGGATGTGCCCGCAGGGAGCCGAATCGCAAAAGCGTCCGCCAGGTTCGTCGACGTGTAAAGGTGGGTGATGCCGGACCTCGAGGGGACTGGCACGGACGTAATGAGCTCGAATTCTCTAAGCATTGGGGATCTCTCCTGAGGTGTAACTACTCGTCAGACGACCTGCCATATTGCGTTTTTTGTTGCGATGGCTTGTCGTATAACGCTCCTTTTCGCCCTGCAAGTGCTTGTCCAGCTTAGAAGTGATTGCTGCAAACGCGGCATTATCCTGAGGGACACACGACAAGTGCGGCGCCAAGCCCTGCGGCCTTCTGGATTCGAAAGCAGCGTCGATAACGCTACCCATTTGCCCTCATGGTGTCCACCGGTTGCATCCACAGCCGACAACGGACATTGCCCATACGTTCTAATCTTCACAATGGGAACGCGTTGGTGTTGGCTGCCTAGCGTAGAATTTCCGAAACACGAGCCCACCCGAGACGGACCCTCAATGCAAACCCCCGCCACCCCACACTCCCTCTGGAAAACCTACCTCCTTTTCCTGGCCCCCATGGTCCTCTCCAATTTCCTCCAATCCATGTCGGGCACCATCAACAGCATCTACATCGGCCAAATGCTTGGCACTCAAGCCCTGGCCGCCGTCTCCGGCATGTTCCCCATCGTCTTCTTCTTCATCGCCCTGGTCATCGGCCTCGGCGCGGGGGCGGGCGTGCTCATCGGCCAGGCCTGGGGCGCCCGTGAACCGCATCTGGTGAAGACCATCGCCGGCACAACTCTGTTGTTGGGCGCAATGATCGGCCTGACCGCCGCCGTACTCGGCAGCGTGTTCGCAAGGCCCGCGCTGGAAGGCTTGGGTACACCGGCCGATGTGATCGACGACGCCGTGTCCTACGCCCACGTGATGATGTGGATCATGCCGTCGCTGCTGGTCTACGTGCTCTTCACCCAACTGCTGCGCGGGGTGAGCGATACCGTGTCGCCGCTGATTGCGTTGGTGGTGTCGACGTGTATCGGGTTGGCGCTGACGCCGGCGTTGATTCGGGGGTGGTTCGGGTTGCCGATGATGGGGATTCAGAGTGCGGCGTATGCGGGGTTGGCGGGTAATTTGTCGGCGATGGGGTGGCTGGCGTGGCGGTTGATTCGCAAGGGGCATCCGTTGGCGCCGGATCGGGAGATGTTCGCGGCGATGCGCCTGGACCTGGTGATTCTCGGCAAGGTGTTGCGCATCGGGTTGCCGACCGGGTTGCAGATGGTGGTGTTGTCGGTGTCGGAGCTGGTGATTCTGGCGCTGGTGAATCAGCACGGTTCGCAGGCGACGGCGGCGTATGGCGCGGTGACGCAGATCGTCAATTACGTGCAGTTTCCGGCGCTGTCGATTGCGATCACGGCGTCGATTCTTGGCGCGCAGGCGATTGGTGCAGGGCGGCTTGAGCGCATGGGGCCGATTCTGCGCACGGGGCTGTTGATCAACGTGTGCCTGACCGGTGGCCTGGTGGTGTTGGGTTATCTGTTGTCGCACTGGTTGCTGGGGTTGTTCCTCACGGATGATTCCACCCGGGCGAAGGCGGAGCATCTGTTGCACATCATGCTCTGGAGTCTGTTGGTGTTCGGCTTCCAGGCGATTGTCGGCGGCATCATGCGCGCCAGCGGCTCGGTGCTGGTGCCGATGGCGATTTCGATTGTGTGTGTGGTCGGGGTGCAGTTGCCGGTGGCGTATGTGCTGGACGGGCACTTCGGGTTGCAAGGCGTGTGGATGGCGTTTCCGGTGGCGTATTTGGGGATGCTGGTGTTGCAGACGGCGTATTACAAAATGGTCTGGCAGCATCAGAAAATCGAGCGGTTGGTGTAGGGGCGCGACCACCGCGATCTGTCCCTGATTGAAACCCGGATCGGCGGCGCAAGTTTCGCCGATTATCAGGACTTCACCTTAGTGGGTGAGTGGAATGATAAAAGTATGACTTTTCAGTGGGGTAGGTCGCAAATACGATCAGCACGCTATTACACTTTTCGTAAGGTGCCTAACAACTAATGGATCCAATAAGCCGTATTGGAAACCACCAGTAATTCACCAGACTAGTTGTCATGGGCCTGACAGGGAAGTTGATACGTTAGTACACGAGTGTGCGACGTTCACACTAACCGCCGTTTGTCGGTGGGTTGCTCAAAAAATGAACATTCCAGGCTCCCGGGCCTCTGATCCTGCAGCACGTCACCCAAGACCTGCTCCTGCAGCCGCAGAAAAGAAGTGGAAAATTAACCTCATGTGCATTGAATGCGATGGGGGTTTTTTTACCTGAAATTCAGGAGGCAATAATAAGCCGGTATTGATTTGCCAAGCGAATCAATGGGCTAAGCAGTGCCAAGTCGATGAGTTGGCATATCTTATAAAAGTAAGATCGCGCAGGGTTTTAAAGAGTTGAATGCCCTGTTAAATACCGATCTGTACTATCGAATAAGGTGGAGAAAGTACCGTGGCGATAAATACAATTATGAGCCTGCTCGAAAATAAAGAATGTATGGAGTTTTTGCGGTTGGGCGTTATATACGTTCATCTAGTGTCGTGTTGTGTGGCCATTGGATTGGTATTGACCAGCGATATTGCGATGGTCAGAGATTTGTTAAAACGTAAAACATTCACTGAGCATGATAACGCTCACATGGAAAGTCTCCAGAAGTCTGTCATCGCCGCATTGATAGCGTTGTGGGTGACAGGTGCCGCCATCATCGGTATTGATTACCTGGAAAAAGGCATGAATTACTTTATGAACCCGAAGCTTCACGCCAAAGTGATTATTGTCGTGTTGCTGAGTTACAACGGCCTCTTGTTGCATCGCCTGGTATTGCCCGCGCTGCAAAAGGCCGGTTCGTTGCTCAATCTTGGCTTCAGCGCACGGATGCTGGCGCTGTTCTGCGGGTCGCTGTCGGCCGTGTCCTGGATGTATGCGGCCATGTTGGGCGTTGGGCGCCCATTGGCCTGGAAATACTCCCTTACCGAACTGTTGATGGCGTATCCGGTACTGATTGCACTGGGGTTCCTGACAATGCTGGTGTTGACTCAGCGTGTGAGACGACAGGGCGCCGTCGCTATGTCTCCACGGACAGTCGCGAGCGCAGGCTAGGCCGATTCCGCGTGTAAGCCTCAGGGCTTGTTCGGAACAGACAAGGGCGACCTTCTGGGTGCAGGTGACAATCAAGTCCTGCATCAGGGAGGTCGCTTTTTTTTTGTCATTCGAGCTGACGCCGGCGAAGCAATCGGCGGGCGCGTGCGTCATGGCCGAGCTTGATGTCAGCCACCGTCAGACCGACAATCCTGAGTGACCCTGTGATGCGAACCGTCAGGCGTGATCGCCTGGGGAGGTTTTCCAATGAGTCCCTCATCGTCAACGCTCTTGCAGGACCGGGCCGCGGCCGGTCGGCGTCTGGTGGAACCGCTGCTCAAATACGCACATCGCCCTGATGTGATCGTTCTCGCCTTGCCCCGTGGCGGGGTGCCGGTGGCTTATGAAGTGGCCGCAGCGCTGGAAGTTCGCCTCGACCTGATGCTGGTGCGCAAGCTCGGGGTGCCGTCCCATCAGGAGTTTGCGATGGGCGCCATTGCCGGCGGTGGCATCCAGATTCTCAATGAACACGCGCTGCGAATGCACCCGATTGACAAGGCCGCGTTTGAAGCCGTGGTCGCACGCGAAACCCGAGAGTTGTTAAGGCGTGAGCAGGCGTACAGGGGAAAGCGCGCGCCGGTGCAGCTCAAGAATCAAGTGGTGATCCTGATCGACGACGGCCTGGCGACCGGGGCCTCGATGATGGCGGCGATCCACGCGGTGCGGGTGCACGCGCCGTCGCGCATTGTCGTGGCTGTGCCGGTGGCGCCGATTGAGACGGCGCAGGCGCTGCGCAGTGAAGTGGATGAGCTGATTTGCCCGATCATGCCGGATTGGTTCATGTCGATCGGGCACTGGTACATGGATTTTTCCCAGACCTCGGATGCTGAGGTGATCAGGTTGTTGCAGCGGGCGTGGCTGCGAGAGTCCGGCGCCGCGCCGCAGCGCTCCGGTCAATAGTCGACCCAGGCCCGGCGCGCCAGCCTTTTTCATCGCCAAAGGTCACCCGCGTTTATCGGGTATCTGCCGGCGCGGATATCCGCGTCGGGGGTGTGAGCTAAGCTCCAGTCAGCTCAGTCCAGAGGTCTCTCGCCATGGGCACCTTGGAAAACTTCTTTATGTCATTCGGCAGCGCGGCCTTTGGTGTGGTGCTGACGTTATGCCTTCCCGTGCTCCTGAGCAGCTGGCGATACTCGCGCCGGGACGATCTGCTCGGCTTCTGGGCGTCTACCTGGCAGGATGCCGACGACCCCAATCAATGGGTCATTGAGACGGTCGATATCGATATCGCCCGTGGACGACTGCGATTGCGCAACGCCAACAATATCGGTGGATACCTGTGGCAGGGCTCTTGTGATCTGTATGACGGTCACTATCTTTACGGCACCTGGAAATCCGTCAAGAAAGGCGCGACCTCTACGGGGGTGTTCAGCTTCCTGATTCTTCCTCAAGCCGAGGTGTTGGTGGGTCAGGCCATGGGCCAGGACAAGCACGGCGTCCCTCGGACGTCGGACTGGATCCTGGCCAGGCGTAAAGAGGATATTTGAGCTCGGGAAGCAGTGGTTGGCCAAGCACGCCACTTACTACCGGGGTGACGTTAAGCCAAACGGTTGATTGTCTGCTCGGCCGTCAGGACGCATGCGCCGCGCCCTTTAGCCAATCGTCAAACCTCGTCGACCCAACAATGGGATTCTCCCCCGGCGTCAGCGATTGGTCGTTGATCGGCGCGCCGAAGTACGGAACCGTGTCGTCCGAAACCGCCTGGCGCGGGTCCTTGGTGTGTTGCAGGTACTGCGTGACGAACTCGACCAGCGGCTTGCGTTCAGGGCCGGCGACTTCCACGGTCCCGTTGCTCGGTGCTTGCAGGGCAATATCGGTGAGTGCCGCCGCGACATCGAGCGAGGCAATCGGTTGCAGCGCCGCGGAAGTCAGGTGGATGGTGTCGCCGTCTTCTCGGCCGGAGTAGGCAATGGCGCCGATGAATTCGAAGAACTGCGTAGCGCGGACAATGGTGTAGGGAATGCCGGACTTCTTGATCAGTTTTTCCTGAGCCATTTTGGCCCGGAAGTAGCCACTTTCCAGCATCCGCTCGGTGCCGACGACGGACAGCGCGACATGGTGTTTGACGCCGTCGATTTTCTCCGCCGCGATCAGGTTGTGCCCGGCGGTTTCGAAGAAATGCAACGCCGCGTGATCCTCGAAGGAGGGCGAGTTCGCCACGTCGACCACCACATCGGCGCCTTGCAGTGCCTCCTTCAGTCCTTCGCCACTGATGACGTTGACGCCGGTGCTGGGTGACGCCGCCAGCGCTTCATGCCCCAGCGTCTGCAAGTTTTTGCAGAGTTGGCTGCCGATCAGCCCGGTGCCTCCGATGACGACGATTTTCATGGCCGGTCTCCGATGCGGTGAGTGCTGGAGCCATTAAACACCCGCCGGGTCAGGCGCATGGTGTGAAATCCGTTCGGCCGACAGGTGGTCGGAAGTCAGTACATTGGGTGGCATAAAGGGCGGTTCTTTGCTTTAGTCCACTAACGTTGGTTTGGGTGCCACTCACGACGGGAGCCCCAACCGGAGAACACCATGACCCCTCGATTGCCTTGTTTCACTGCATGGGTCGCCGCACTGGTAGTCGGCGCGTTGCCGTGTGCGCAAGCGGCCGAATACACGCAAGTGAATGAGACCGCCAGCACCATCTCCTTTACTTACAAGCAGTTCAGCTCGCGGGTCTATGGCACGTTCAGCAAGTTCAAGGCCACGCTTGATTTCAACACGGCGGCCCCGTCCGCCGCCCATGCCGCGCTGACCATCCAGCTCAACAGCATCGATGCCGGGAGCAGCGACGCCAATGACGAACTGCAAAAGCCTGCCTGGTTCGATACCGCGAAGTATCCCGAGGCGACGTTCGAATCGACCGGCGTAAAAGTACTGGGTGACAACCGCTATGTGATCACCGGCAAACTCACGCTCAGGGGCGTTACTCAGGTTGTGGAAGTTCCGGTGCTGCTGAAGGCCGAGAACGCCATCGGGATCTTTGAAGGCCAACTAAAGCTCAAGCGCAGCGACTTCAAAATCGGTGAAGGTGAGTGGGCCGACACCGCTGTCTCTGACGTCATCAACATCAAGTTCAAGATGGTTGCGCCACAGCAGTAGCGCTGTTCCACGCTTCTTCTATCAAGGGAGCTCACCATGTCAGTGATTATCAACGGCAAAACCAAACGCATCGGTCTGGCCATGTCGGGTGGTGGCTTTCGAGCGGCTGCGTTTCACCTGGGCGTCATGCGCGAACTGGACAGCCACGGGCTTCTCGACAAGCTTGATCTGCTGAGTTGCGTGAGTGGCGGCAGCATTGCCGGTGCCACGGTGGCGTTGAACTGGAGCGCGGCCAATAAACTGGATTTGCTCGACACTTACTTGCGTACGCGCTCGATTGCGGTGTCATCGTTTATCGCCGGTTCGCTCGATCCGTTCGAGTCGCGACTTGATAAGTTGGCAGGCGCCTACGACAAGGATTTGTTCCTGAAGAAAAAACTGGTGGCGCTGAGTAACGGGCCGCGTATTTATCTGAATGCCACCAACCTCTCGACCGGCAATATGTTCTTTTTCGTGGCCGGCGGCGGTAAGGATTGCGAGATGGGCGAGCACGAACTGGGGGTCATACCGGCCCTCGATTTCCCGATCTGCCAGGCGGTTGCGGCTTCATCTGCTTTTCCGCCGGTGTTTCCGCCGTTAAGGCTCGATTCCAGTGTCTATGGGCCCGCCGCCAACGTTGAATACGTGACGCTGACGGATGGCGGGGTGTACGACAATATGGCCGTCAACCCGTTGGTGCGCGATCGCAATGCGCTCGATTACGTGATTGTCAGCGACGGAGGCAAGCCTTTTGCCAATAACAGCCGACCCACCGAATCCGGCGCCATTGTGCTCAAGGCTGGGCTCGACATCATGATGGAGCAGATCCGCGGGCTGGAGTTTGACCGGCTTCAGTTCCGGTTTCTGGCAGGGAAGGGGCCGAAGCCGATGTGGTTTTCGATCGACAGTCGCACGGGCGAGGCGCAGAAGGGCGACGCGGCGTTTGCCTCATCGATCGACACCAACCTGAGCCGCTTGTCTTCGGAAGAAATGGAGGTGCTGACCCGCCACGGCGCGTCACTGGTGAAGGCGCGGTTGACGGCCTATGCGCCCGAGTTGCTTCCCTGACGAACACAATCAAATGTGGGAGCGGGCTTGCTCGCGAAGGCGGTGTATCAGCAACATTAATGTCGACTGACACACCCTCTTCGCGAGCAAGCCCGCTCCCACAGGTTTTGCATTAAGGCGAGGTCTGTTTTCAGCTCAGGTTCCCGCAGAAGATAGCCTGATGACCGTCGGCCGGGCTTTGACGCACCACCAATGCATAACCGCCAGCACGCAGTGTATCGACGGCGACCGGTGCGCTTTTCCAGAAGTACTGGTTCGAGGCGGGCGAATAGAAGCGCGCGTTCGGACCGTCGTTGATGTCATAGGCGGGTTTGGCTCCCAGGTTTCCACAGCTTCCCGGGTAGATGTAGGCCGTCAAGCGGCCCGGTAATGCGCTGCCTATGGGCTCGCCGCTGACGGCAAACCAGAATATTGTCGCTTTGCCACTGGGCATCATGATGGTCTGGGCGATACTCCCGGGGTTAGTGGAAGTAGCGTTCAGTGGAACGTTGGTGATCTGACTGTCAGGCACGGTCGAACACCCAGAGATCCACCCGACCGCTACCACTAACGCCAGCGAAGATACGATTTTCATCGTGATACTCCCGCTTTGTAAGGACGCGTTGAAGTGATCCCCCTAGTCAATTCTAGCTATCAGGATAGGGCGGGCGATTCTTCGGATGGTCGGTCGTCACGTTTTAGCGCTGCCCCGCGACCTGTCACCGCTGCCAAAATCTGCACCGGCCCCTGTAGGAGCTGTCGAGCTGTGCGAGGCTGCGATCGGCTGCGCAGCAGTCGTAAACCCTGAGTTATCGGTGTGTCAGGTGTACCGCGTGGGCTGATTTTACGACTGCTGCGCAGCCGATCGCAGCCTCGCACGGCTCGACAGCTCCTACAGGGCCGATCGCAGCCTCGCAAGCTCGACAGTTCCTACAGGGGGATGTGCGTTGAAGTGCCGATAAGTCATCTATGCTTCTGCTGATTCTAAAAATGCGGAAGACCGGGCAGATGAACAGCTATCCACCGCCACCGATGCGCAGGCTCCGGGTTTACGCCTTCGACCCGCAGGCGTCCACGCAGTTGGAGACTGCCCGCATCAGCCACGCGACCATCCAGATTCCCTGGGAGGAGCGCTGGGAAGCGAAGATGCAGCCGGGCCCGGTCAACGAGTACTTTGAAGTCATCGATATCGACCCGAGCAGCGGCCAGTTTTACGACCCGGTGGATCTCAACGACCGGCATCTGTTGGCGCAGGACGGGCTGACGCCGTCCGAAGGCGATCCGCGTTTCCACCAGCAGATGGTGTTCGCCGTGGCGATGAAAACCGTCAAGCTGTTCGAGCGTGCACTCGGGCGCAAGGTGTATTGGTGCCCGCGCTGGGACGAGAAAACCTCGTCGTATCAGGAAGTGCGCAAGCTGCGTATCTATCCGCATGCGCTGCGCGAGGCCAATGCCTATTACAGCAAAGAGAAGAAGGCCTTGATGTTCGGTTATTTCAAGGCCTCGATCACCGATCCCGGGGCCAATCTGCCGGGCAGTTGGGTGTTCACCGCGCTGTCGCACGACATCATTGCCCATGAAACCACCCACGCGATTCTCGATGGCCTGCACCGTCGCTACAGCGAGGCGACCAGTGCCGACAGCCTGGCGTTTCATGAGGCCTTTGCCGACATCGTGGCGCTGATGATGCATTTCACCTTGCCCGAGGCCGTGTCCAAATACGTGGCCGCCAATGGCGGCAACCTCAACCAGCGGTCCTGGCTGAGCGGCCTGGCGCGGCAGTTCGGCGAAGCGACGGGGCGTTACGCAGCACTGCGCGAAGCCATCGACGACAAGGACAGCCAGCAACTGCCTGATCCAACCCTGCTGGCGAAGGTGCGCGAGCCCCACCAGCGCGGTGCCATTCTGGTCGCGGCGGTGTTCGACGCGTTCGTCAGCATCTATGAACAACGCTCGTCCGATCTGTTGCGCCTGGCCGATAGCGGCGGCAAAGCGAGCACTCGCCTGCCACCGGAACTGGTGCAGCGCTTGACCCGCGAAGCCATCAAATCGGCGGATCACGTGCTGCGCATGTGCATCCGCGCGCTGGACTACTTGCCGCCGGTGGATGTGCGGTTCGGTGAATTCTTGCGGGGCATCATCACCGCCGACACCGATCTGATTCCGGACGACCCGATGCAGTATCGCCTGGCGATGATTCAGGCGTTCCGGCGTCGCGGCATTCTTCCCGAGAATTGCCTGTCACTGGCCCCCGACAGCCTGCTGTGGGAAACCGCTGACGTCGACCTCGAGGTCAAAGACCTGTTGAACGCGCCCAAAGGCACGCACGCGCTCGACATCACCCCGCAATACCAGCGGCACAAGGGCTTTCGCCAGGCCGAGCGCAATCGCAAGATTGTCTGGTACTGGATGATGAAAGTCTGCGATTCGACACCGGGTTGGGCCGATGCGCTGGGGGTTGTTTTCAATACCGACCGAACTGAGCAGTACATCGCTGGCAGCCTGTTCCCCCGATTCAACGCCACCCAGCCGGCGGTCGAGGTGCACTCGGTGCGGACCTGCCGTCGAGCCGGGCCCGATGGGCAGGACCTGCGCCAGTTGGTGATTGAAGTGACGCAAAAGCGCCAGGGCTTTTTGGACCCTGCAAAGCAGAATGTACAGGATCAGCAGGACCTGGCGGGCAGTACGCCGCCGCTGACCAGCGACTTCCTGTTTCGCGGCGGTGCGACGCTGATCATCGATTTGCGCGATGGCAAGGTCCGCTATGTCATTCGCAAGCGCATCGATGACGGGGCGCGACTGGCTTGCCAGCGGCAGTTCCTCGAGACCGGCACTGACAGTCTGGCGCTGACTTACCGAGGCGCGTGCGCCGAGGATAATCCGTTCGCCATGACCCACCGTGGAGTCTGACGCCATGACCACCCACCCATCACCGGGCACGGTATCGGTACGCATGTACCGGGGCATTCTCGGCGACTGCTTTTTGCTGCGCCATCAGCTGGAAAATGCCGAGGTCAAGCACATCCTGATCGACTGCGGCGTATTGCAGGGCGTCGCGAAAGCCAGGGACCGGATGAAAGAGATCGTCAGCGACCTGCTCGCCACCACCGGCGGCCAGTTGGACCTGCTGGTCGTCACGCATGAGCATCACGATCACCTGTCTGGGTTTCTGTACGAGCAGGAAGCGTTCAAAAACCAGTTCGAGATCCGTGAGTTCTGGCTGGCCTGGACGGAGAACCCCATCGACCCTCAGGCCGTGGCATTGCACCAGCATTTCGACAAGGCCAAACAGGCGCTGTCGGCGCTGGCCGGTCAGCCGAAAATGGCTGCCCTGAAGGAACAAAATTTACACATCAAGACCGTGTTGGACCTGAGTGCATTCATGGGGGTCACCGGCGGCGGGCGTCCGACGGGGGCGAGCACTTTGCAGATGCTCAAGGACAAAGCCACGCCGGCGCGAACGCGTTTTCTGCAGCCGGGCGATGTCGTTACGCCGACCGGCATTGGCGGTCTCAAGGCCTATGTGATGGGGCCGCCCAGAGATGAAAAACGCTTGCGCAAGGACACTCCGTCGCAAGGCGCTGCCAAGGAGGTGTACCTGACCAATGAGGAAGATGCCCATGCCATCGAGCTTCAGGTCGGGCACCTCAACGGCGTGCCGGTACAGGCGCTCGACCTGCCTTTTGCGCGCCCGCATCAACGGCCGCTGGACCAGGTGAAACAAAAGCTGCCGAAGGACCACTCGCTTACGCAAAAACTGTACTTCGACCCCGCTTCAACGCAGCGACAAATCGATGACGAGTGGTACTCATCGGCCGAAACATTGGCGCTGAAAATGGACTCCGACACCAACAACACCAGCCTGGTCCTGGCCTTCGAACTGCCGGACCAGCAGGTGCTGTTGTTTCCGGGGGATGCGCAGGTGGGCAACTGGCTGTCGTGGGCCGACCAGACTTACCCGCGCACACCCGATCCGGCACAGGGCGCGGCGCTGTCCGTCGATGACATCCTGGCACGGGTCACGCTGTACAAAGTTGGGCACCATTGCAGCCACAACGCCACGCTGCGGCAGTTGGGGCTGGAGAAAATGACCGATAACAGGTTGGTGGCGATGATCCCGGTGGTCACTCAAGTGGCTCAGGATAATGACTGGAACATGCCGTATCCCGACCTTTATCAAGCCTTGAAAGATAGAACCAGTGAGCGTGTGTTGATCGGCGACAGTGACGTCGACGAGGAAACCGCAGCCTTCATGAAGACACCGACCGCCGAGCAAAACCGGGCGGTGCTGGACTATCACCCAACGGGCTTGTGGGTGGAGGTCAAAATTTCCTTCTAAACCTGCATACGACCCTGTAGGAGCTGTCGCGCCTGCTCGGCTGCGCTCGGTCCTGTAGGAGCTGTCGAGCTTGCGAGGCTGCGATCGGCTGCGCAGCAGTCGTAAACCCTTCGCACGCGGTTTTCCTGATACACCGCATTGCCTGATTTCACGACTGCTGCGCAGCCGATCGCAGCCTCGCAAGCTCGACAGCTCCTACAAGAGCCGATCGCAGCCTCGCAGGCTCGACAGCTCCTACAGGTGGGGGTATGGCTTAACCTTTCACGGTATCCAACAACCGGTGCAATCGCACGGCATCGGCAAAGGTCGCCGCAGCCTGTGTGCCTTCAGCCACATCCTGCGCATACACGTGGTACAGCTCCGCCAATTCCAGCACGGCCGAGGGCAATGAAGAGGCCGGCAGGCGTTGGTAACTCTCCGGCACGGGAAGTACTTGCAGCGGCAGGTTGTCACCGTGGGCGCCCTCGATCACGTAGTCATCCCCGACATCGCCGAAGGCTGAGCGATTGGTGATTTTCAGGTCACCCGCGTCACCCGTGATATCGAGCTGCACCCCCGAGCCGTTGCGCTTGCCACCCTCGATGTGGATCGAAATCACCGCACCGTCCTCCAGCAACCCGCTGAGCACCAGCTGGTCGGGTGCGGTGCTGTCCAGCACTTCGCCGGTTTCGACGATGGTCACTTGCGGAAACTGGCTGACCATCAACCCCAATACACTGACCGGCCAGCCGGTTGCGGTGAAGAGCATGTCGAGGAAGTGCCCGGCGTAGATCGCGATCACGCTGGAGAAGTTTTCTTCGGCGGCGGTCCAGCGCAGGGCATTGGCGCGCAGGGCCTGGAGGTAATGGGTGCTGACGTGCAAGCGCACCGAGCGCAGTTTGCCGACGTAACCTTGCTGCAACAGGTCTTGCAGGTAGCGGTTGTGCGGCGCGTGGCGCCGTTGCAGGCCGACGATGTGACGCACGCCGGCGTCGTTCGCCAGGTGTACCAGGTTCTCGGAGGCTGCGGTGGTGGTGGTCAACGGCCATTCGCAGTAGACGTTTTTGCCGGCGGCGATGGCGGCGCGCACGGTGTGTTCGTGCTGCGGCGCGGTGTTGAGCACCACCACCAGGTCGACTTCGGGGTGATGGACCAGCGCATCGAGCGAGTCGGCGATGTGCGCAATCGCATACTCGCGGGCTGCCGCTTCGGCGCGGTCACGGTGTTCGCTGTACACCGCTTGCACGCGGTATTGCGGCAGCAGAGCGAGCACCCGCAGGTGGCCGTGGCGTGCCCAGGTGCCGACGCCGACGATGCCGACACGAATGGGGGAGTGTGGGGTTGTCATGGGAATGACCTCGCAGGTTGATGGCTGACGAGGCGAGTCTAGGGAGCATCACTCAAAGGAAAAACGGGTCTGGTGGCCGAACAGTCCGGACGCGGACGGCTCTAATCCGCGGCATCGCGCGAGTCCTGCAACGCTAAGTTCAGACCTTGAGAATGTTGTCCTTGAAGTAATCGATCAACACCCGCAGCCTCGGCACGGTCTGCTTCGATGCAGGCCAGAGCATCCACAGGTTGCCGGTGTGGTCGGTGTAGTCGTCCAGCAGCACCTTCAGCCTGCCGTCGGCCAGTGGTTCGCGGATTGAAAAATCCGGGAGGCAGGCAATCCCCACCCCATCTATCGCCAGGTACGTCAGCGGGTCCATCGTGGTGCAGGCCAGGGCTTTCGATAGATTCGGCTCGATGTGGGTCTCGCCGATGCGCAACGGCCAGCGCTCGATCATGCCGGTGGCCGGAAACTTGTGCAGCAGGCAGACGTGGTGGCGCAGGTCGTCGGGGTGTGTCGGTTCGCCATGGCGTTCCAGGTATTCGGGGGACGCCACCAACTGCAATTGATAGCCGCCCAGTTTGCGCGCCATCAGCCGTGAATCTTGCGGCGCGCCGGTGCGCACCACGGCATCGAACCCTTCCTCGATTACGTCGACCATGCGGTCGGACATGTCCACGTCCAGCTCGATGTCCGGGTAGGCGCGCATGAACCCGGCCAGCACCGGCATGATCAATACGTTCTGGATCGGCACGCTGATGCGCACCTTGCCCCGTGGGCTGGCGGACAGTTCCAGCAATTCCATTTGCGCCGCTTCCACTTCGCTGAGGATGCGTTTGCAACGGTCCAGAAACAGTTCGCCTTCGGTGGTCAGGGTGACGCTGCGGGTGCTGCGGTGGAACAGCCGCACGCCCAGGCGTTCCTCCATGCGGGCCACGCTTTTACCCACTGCTGACGAGGAGATTTCCAGCAGGCGACCGGCTTCGGTGAAGCTGCGGGTTTCGGCCACCTGAATGAAGGCCGTGATACCGCTGAGGCTGTCCATCATATGAGGTGTGCTCGGTGCAGGGAGGGATTAACGCAGAGTAGAGGCGGGTGGGGGATTTGCAAAGGGGAAGTCCGGGATACCGAGGCGCCGCCATCGCGAGCAGGCTCGCTCCCACATTGGATCTTTAGTGAACACCAAATCTGTGTATGGCAAAGATCGTAGGAGCGAGGCTTGCCCGCGAAGGCGGCCTTCGAGCCGACCAATCTCTAGCGGATGGACATCGCCCAACTGTGGGAGCGGGCTTGCTCGCGAATGCGGTGTGTCATTAAACAGGATATCGGCTGACCCTACGCCTTCGCGAGCAAGCCCGCTCCCACATTTGATCTTCAGTGAACACAAAATCTGTGTACGGCAAAGATCGTAGGAGCGAGGCTTGCCCGCGAAGGCGGCCTTGTAGCCGACTAATCTCTAGCGGATGGACATCGCCCAACTGTGGGAGCGGGCTTGCTCGCGAAAGCGGTTTTTCATTCAACGCAACACTCAAGCGCTCTGTTGATAGAACGGATAGTCCGTGAACCCCACCTCAGTACCACCATAGAAGGTGTCACGGTCATACGCATTCAACGGCCGGTTATGCCGAATACGCTCCGGCAAATCCGGGTTGGCGATAAAGTCGCGCCCAAACGCCACAAGATCCGCATCACCCGCTTTCAAAATCTCCTCGGCGGTGGCCGCAGTAAAACCACCCGCAGCCATGATCAGCCCAGCGTAATGACGACGAATCAACTGCGCCGCCACCGGGTTCTGGTCCTTGCTCTCGTCAATCGAATTACCCAACACCCGCGGCTCGATCAAGTGCAGGTAGGCCAGTTTCAACGCCGCCAGTTGCTGCGCGACGTAGACGAACAGTGCTTCGGGATTGCTGTCTTTCATGTCGCCGAAATTGCCGCTCGGCCCAAGGCGGACCGCAACGCGGTCACTGCCCCAAACCGAAATCACCGCGCGGGTGATGTCCAGCAGAAAGCGCGCTCGCTTGGCGATGCTGCCGCCGTAGGCATCAGTGCGGCGGTTGCTGCCGTCCTGCAGGAACTGGTCGATCAGGTAACCGTTGGCGCCATGGATTTCCACACCGTCGAAACCGGCTGCCAGACCCCGTTGCGCGGCACTGCGAAAATCTTCGACCAATGCCACGACTTCCGCTTCGCTGAGTGCGCGGTGCGGTGTGCTCGGCACCCAACCGTTGGCGGTGTAGGCGACGCCGTCGTAGTCGACTGCCGAAGGCGCGACGGGTTGGGCGCCGTCGGGCTGCATGTCGCTGTGGGACTGGCGACCGGCGTGGAACAGTTGCAGGAAAATCCGTCCGCCCTTGGCGTGAACCGCCTCGGTGACGGTTTTCCAGCCGGGGATCTGCGCGTCGTTATACAGGCCGGGCGAACCGAGGTAGCCGTTGCCGGTGGTCGAAACCACGGTGGCTTCGGAGATGATCAGCCCGCCGTCGGTGGCGCGCTGTGAATAGTATTCGGCCATCAACGCACCGGGCACATCGCCGGGCTCTGAGCGCATGCGGGTCAGCGGCGCCATGACCACGCGGTGTGACAGGGCGTGCGGGCCGATCTGGATGTTGGAAAGCAGGGTTGGGTGATTCATGGTGACCTCCGGTAAATGTCTGGAGGCAACCTTAGGCCGTTCGATTCAGGAGAAAAACGGGGCAAAGATCCAGTCTCTTCGGACCGATTGTTCCGTAATCCGCTGGCGCCCGATCCACATTGCAGGGGCCGGGCGCCAATCGATCTCACATCAGTGCACGGCGATCGGTACCGTCACCGACTTGCCAAAGGTCGAACTAATGGTCACGGTCGGGTTCGGTGTCGGCCCGGCGCCGGTGGTGGTGACCGACACTCTCCAGCGGGCGCCGCTGCCGGTCGGGGTGAGGGTCGCATTCCCCAGGCTGAGCGGTCCGGCAGTGGTCGTCGCGGTGACCGTCAGCGTGTTGCCGGTGCCGCGCGACGTGGTCCCGGCCAAGTCCCAGGTGTAGCGGTTGTTGCTGCGGACCGTGACCGACGCACTGGTGACCACCAGGTCTTCGTTGACCGCTGCGCCCGCGACGGCCACCGACACCGTTGCCGGTGGGGAGACCGCGTCCTTGGCGTCACTCGCCTGATAGGTGAAGGTCGCGGTGAACGGTGCGGTGACCGTGGCCGGTGGCGTGTAGATCACGCGCACGCCGTCGGTGCTGACCGTGCCCATGCCGGAATCCGGCTGGCTGAGGCCCACCACTTTGAGCGGCAGGTTGCCGTCGGGGTCGGTGTCGTTGGCCAGCACGTTGATGGTCACGGGTTGGCCGTTGTTGCTGGCGGCACTGTCGGGGTTGGCCACGGGTTTTTTGTTCGATCCCTCCTGATCGTCGTCATCGTCATCATCGCCGTTGTCGCCGTCGCCAGGGGTGCGGAAGGTGGGCAGGGCGGCGGAGTTCACGTAGGTGACACCGTCCCAGCCGGGCAGGGGCGTTGGCATCAACTGGAACTGGCCCGGATGCTCGATATCCCAGCGCAGCAACATCGACGAGTCTTCGTGCTGGGTGTTGTGGCAGTGCTCCATGTAAGTCCCGGCAAATTCGCGGAAGTGGATCGCCATTTCGACATCCACCGAACTGTCGATGCCTTCGCCGATGCGATACACGTCCTTGCGTGCGCCTTTTTCCCATTCCGGCGGCGCCTTGCCGTCGCGGCTGAGGATGATGCCTTCCTCGAAGTGCACGTGCACCGGATGGTTCCAGCCGTTGCCGCCATTCTTGATTTTCCACACTTCCAGCGTGCCGTCGCCGCTGTAGCCGCCATCGGTCGGGCCGTTGGCCAGTTGCGGCGCCGCGCTGATCCGCCGGGCATCCATGCTGTAGCCAAAACCGCCGTCGGTCTTGACGGTCCACGGTGCTTCGTCGGTGCCATCGGAACGGCCGAAAACGAACTCGCGGTGCCGTGCCAGTTTGATCTTGGCCTGGTCGGTGGGATTGTCGCGATTGAGGGTCAGCGGGATCATGATCTTGCCGGCCGGTTTACCCGGTTTGGCCGGTTCGTAGGCCACCGGGTCCATGCTCACGTCCTGGCCGGAATAGGGCTGCACCACCAGTTGCAGGAACTTGCCCACCACCGGGTCGCCCTTGTCCCATTCCGGTCCTTTGCTGCCCTGCTTGATCACCGCTTTGTACTTCCCGGACAACACGTCGGCCAGGCTCAGGCCGTTCTTCTCCGGACCCTTGCCGGTTTTGTGTTCCAGCAGGTTGACGAAGTACAGTTTGTCGCCGGTCTTGATCCCGTTTTTTGCGAAGTTGATGATGATGTCGAAGCGTTCGGCGATGCCTTGGGTCGGCAGGATCGCATTGTGGTTTTGCCGGTCGCCATCGCCGTCCAGGTCCATGCTGCCATCGAAAGGTATGGCGTGTTCCATGAGGTTGCCGTCGTTGCCGATCATGTGGAATGGCACCCGGGCATAGGACACCCCGGACCCCGACGGCCCGGGAAACTCGCCGCCGTTGCCGGCGATTTCACGCACCACGGCAATCTTGAAGTAGCGCGACACCGAGCCGTTGAGAATGCGGAAACGATAACTGCGCGCGCGCACTTTCAGACGCGGCTGGTATTGCCAGTTGACCAGGATCTGGTCGCCCAGAAAGCCATCGGTGTTGAACGGGTTGAACCACAACTGGCCGTTCTGATCCCAGGCCTTGTCCGCCACGACCAGGTTGACGTCGTAGTCGCGGTTGCCCCAAGGCAATGCCGAGCCACTGGGCAGGCGCAGGTTGACGCCATCTTCAATCGCTTCGTTGCCGCGATCCAGGGCGCTGTAGTAGTTCATCATCACTGCGTTGCCCTTGTAGACGTTCTGCGCGGTGAAATCGAGCATGTGGTCGTGGAACCAGTGGGTGCTCATGGTTTCGCGCCAGTCGCCACGAATCTTGATGGTGCCGTTTTCACAGGTCTTGAGACCGGGACTGGCGTCGTTGACGAACAGCTTTTCACCGGGTGCGCAAGGGAACGCTGCGCGCGGGTCCTGCGCCGTGGTGTTGATGGTGTCGTAACCGGCCAGTTGCAGCGGCCAGCGATAGTCGTAGTACTGCCCCGGAAAGAAGAACGCGTTGGCATAACCGTCGCTTTCGGCGGGGGAGTGGCCGTTGTGTTCGTGGGTGCTGATGGTGTGCAGGCCGAATCCGGCGTTGGCCGCAGGGTCGATCGGCAGGGCATTGTAGTGACGCATCAGCAGCGGTTGGCCGTAGCGGACCATGAGCAATTTGGGCGGCACGGTGCCGTCGAAAGTCCACAGCGAATTGTGATTCTGCACCGGCATTTTCGAATGGAAGCGCACGTCGATGCCTTTGGTCGTGCCCGTCGTTTCGGGAATGTCGGAGGTCTGGTAGTAGAGCCCGCCGGGGCCGAATTCGCCGACGGCGTAATTGTGCAATTGCTTGCGGTCACGCAGGCCCAGGTTGGTCCGGGCACCGGCTTGCACCGTCTTGAAATCGACCTGCGGATAAAACTCGTTCCAGCGCTGGTGCGACCAGCCTTTTCCCGGTGGCCGCCCCTCGGCCGGCGAACCCACCGGTTGGCGATTGAGGAAGGTTTCGATTTGCGCCTTCCAGGGGTTGCGGTCCAGCACATTGGAGAACTGCGCCGGAAACGGGTACAGCCCCGGCTGGCGCATAAAGGCGTCCAGCGCCGCACTGGCGGGACCGCTGCGGGCGACGATGTTCGGGTCCTGCTGTGGTGCCGGGCCAACGGTGGGGACGGGGAAGGTCAGGGGTGGTGCCGGGATCGTCGGGTCGAGTTTTTCCGTGCCGAATTCCTCGAACAACAGCAGCTGCTGGCTGAACGGTTCGGCCCCGAACAAAGGGCTGGGTTTGCCATTGGTGGGGAAGTTGAACGAGGTCTGCGCGGCCGGCGGCAACACGTTATCCGCACGCGGTGTATTGCGGTCGCCGTACACACCGTTGGGCAGGGCCAATGAGCCTTGGTTGGTCTCCGGCATGGTTTTCAAGGCTTCCAGCGCAGCGGCGGCTGCTATGGGATCGGCGGGCGGGTTGTAATACGCCGAGGGGTCCGTCGGTGGAGGCTGGCTTACATCGTCCAAAGGGGCCGCGCTGACGGTGCCCAGGCTCGCGGTGATCAGGATCACCGAAGCCACACTTGAACCCCGTAAGCCGCTGAACATGGGTGTTGCGCTTTTCATTTGGTTTCCCCTCGCGTCATGCCGGATTGGCAAAACCCGCCATCCCCGGAGTGGGGACGACAACTGCGGTGCGGGGGTCGTTGCAACAGGCGAGCCAGGGGCGAAAGCCAAAAAAAACCTCAGCCTTATTAATAAGTTGTTTCAGATTGTTTCATAGGCGATTCGGTTCGCGGTGGGGGATATTCCTCATTACCGGGGAAAACGCCCTGATTTCATTGGGTTACTTTCATTAAACGCGGGTGGTCTTGCCAAAATGTATCGGCTTGGAAGAAAATGAGAGTCATTATCAAGTAAATCATGTGTCGGGCCTTTTCCCATGTCCTCCGTCGACCTCTCGCTGCAACACGCCGTGCATACGCTTTACGAGGACCATCACAGCTGGCTCTGTGGCTGGTTGCGCAAGCGACTGGGCTGTATCGACAATGCGGCGGACCTGGCGCAGGACACCTTCATCCGCGTACTGACCCAGCGCAAGGCTCCGGAATTGCGCGAGCCGCGTGCCTACCTGAGCACCGTGGCGCGCAGCTTGATGATCGACATGTTCCGCCGTAAGGCGCTGGAACAGGCCTACCTGGAAACCCTCGCCGCAATCCCGGAGCCGGTGGCATTCTCCCCCGAAACCCGCACGCTGGTCATCGAAACCCTGATGGAAATCGACAGGCTGCTCGATGGCCTCGGTAGCCGGACCCGGGAGATTTTCCTCATGGCGCAGCTTGATGGCCTGAGCTACGTCGAGATCGGCCGTCGGTTGAACGTATCGGTGACCACGGTCAAGAAGCACGCCGTGCGCGCCCTGACGCACTGCCTGCTGTTGCTCGAGGACTGAGCCGTGGCCCGTTCGCAGTCTCTGGACCACGCGACCCTTGAGGCTGCCGCTCGCTGGTATGTCGACCTGCGTGGCGAGGTGCCGGACGAGGCTACCCGTGAAGCGCATCGGCGCTGGCTGGAACGCGATCCGCGCCATCAGCAAGCCTGGGAACGCCTCGCGCGCCTGCAGGACACACTCGGTCAAGTCGCTCCCGGCATCGCTCGGCCGACACTGGCCAGCGCCCGCGCCAAACGGCGTGATGTGCTCAAGGTCTTGTCGATTCTGTTGGCGTCGGGCGCGGCCGGTACGCTGGCCTGGAACACCACACCACTGCCGACATTGATGGCCGACCAGCGCACCGGCACTGGCGAACGCCGTCGCGTACGTCTCGACGATGGCAGCCAGTTGCAACTGAACACGGCCACGGCGGTGGACATTCGCTACAGCGCCAACCTGCGCGAAATACGCTTGCTCCGGGGCGAAATCCTGATTGAAACCGCGCGCGACGACCTGGCCCGGCCCTTCGTTGTGCACACGGCCGAAGGCAGCATTCGGGCCCTGGGTACCCGCTTTATCGTGCGCAGCGAAGCGGGGCGCACGCACGTCAGCGTGCAGGAGCACGCGGTGGAGGTGCGTTCCGCCAACCTGCAGGGTTCTGCGGTGCGCGTCGACGCCGGTCAGCAACTGAGCTTTCGCCAGGATCAGATTGACCCGGTGCAGCGGGCCAACCCTCAGGCAGATGCCTGGACCCGCGACATGCTGGTGGTCAATGACTGGCGCCTCAGCGATTTCATCAAGGAATTGCAGCGTTACCGCCCCGGTCATCTGGGGTGCGATCCAGCCATTGCGGCGCTGCGTATCTCCGGTGCCTTCCACCTCGGCAATACCGACACCGTCCTCGATAACCTGACCTCGACCTTGCCGGTGCGCATTCGGCGTTTCAGCCGCTATTGGACGAGCGTGGAGCCGGTTTGAATGATTATCCGAAAAAAATTCTGCTGGGGGGTTGTTGATTCAGATTCTCATTCGACTTTGTAGGTAGAGGCGCAATCGACGCCGCCATTCACTGCCACCGGGCGATAGGAAACTGCATGACCCCTCGCACTCCCCACCTCCGCAAACCTTCCAACAAACCTTCAGCCAGGCCCTTGAACCGTGCAGTACACGCCGCACTGCTCGGTATGGCGCTGATCGTCCCGCTGGGGATGGCGGTCGTGGCACAGCCGGCCTGGGCGCAGACCGATGCCGAAACGCAATTCGACATCCCGGCCGGTTCGCTGGGCCAGGCCTTGACCCAATTCGCCTCCACCGCCGGGGTGACGGTGTCTTTCGATCCGGTGCATGCCGGCGGTCAGAAGTCGCCGGGATTGCGTGGCCGCTACACGGTCGATGCCGGTTTGCGCCAGTTACTTGCCGGCAGCAAATTGCAGGCGATGCGTCACGACAATGGCAGCTATTCGCTGTTGCCGGTCGTGGATTCTGGTGCGGCGCTGCAACTGGGCGCGACCAGTATTTCGGGCCAGGCCATCGAGTCGGCCTACGGACCGGTCGACGGTTACGTGGCCACCCGCAGCGCCACTGCCACCAAGACCGACACGCCGATCCTCGAAGTGCCGCAAACCATCAACGTGGTGACCGCGCATCAAGTAGAAGTGCAGGGCGCCCGCAACCTGACCCAGGCCCTGCGTTATACGCCAGGGGTGAACACCGGCGGTTTCACCGACCGCAACTCGATAGCCGACGAGATCACCAGCCGTGGTTTCGCCCCCACGCCGTTGTACCTGGACGGGGCCTACATTCCTTACGCCGGTAGCTTGGGCGGCGCGCCGCAAATCGACCCGTACACCCTGGAGCGCATCGAAGTGCTCAAAGGCCCGTCGTCGGTGCTCTACGGGCAGAACCAGCCGGGCGGCCTGATTAACATGGTCTCCAAACGACCGACCAACGAACAGCAAAACCAGATCAAACTGGGCGCGGGCAGCTACAACCGGGTCAACGGCGCCTTCGACACCGGCGGCCCGATCGATGATCAGAAACAGTTCAGCTATCGCCTCGTCGGCGTCACCAACAAGGGCAACGAACAAGTCGACCACAACAACAGCGAACGCATGCTGTTGGCGCCGAGCCTGACCTGGGCGCCGACTGAAGACACCGCATTGACCGTGCTGGCGCAGATTCAGCGTGATGACGGGCTGCCCGATTATCAATCGCTGCCGAGGATCGGCTCGCTGGAACGAGGCCCCAACGGCGAGCGAATCAACCGGCATTTCTTCTCGGGTGACACCCACTTCAACGATTACCGGCGCGACCAATACGTCTTCGGTTATGACTTCAGCCATAACCTCACCGACGACCTGAAGTACCGCTCCACCGCGCGTTACACCGATGTGCGCGACCAGTACAAGGGCTTCTACCTGCGCAGCTTCGTCACCGATGCGGACGGCGTAACCGATTTCACCCGCGCCAACCGTGCCAAGGTCGACTGGCGCCAGCACAACATCGCCTATACCGTCGATAACAACCTGGAATACACGTTCAACACCGGGACGCTGGAACACACGACCCTGGCGGGCGTCGACTATCGCCATTTCACCCGCCAGTACGACGGCTACAACGCCAACAACGTGTTGCCGGTCGACCTCTACGGCAAGAACAACTACGACACCCGCAGCGTGACGCCTGAGCTGACCACGAAGTGGGACAACACCCTGCGCCAGACCGGCGTGTACCTGCAGGACCAGATCAAACTGGACAAGTGGATCCTGACCATCGGCGGTCGTCAGGACTGGGCGGAACTCGACAACAAGGACCTGCTGGCGTCGACCCACGAAGCCAAGCGCGACAATCAGTTCACTGGTCGCGTGGGCCTGACCTACGTCACTGATTTTGGCCTGGCGCCGTATGTCAGTTACTCCGAATCGTTCCTGCCGACCCTGGGCACCGCCGCCCCCGAGCGCGGCGGCAAGGCCTTCGAGCCGACCAAGGGCGAGCAATATGAAGTGGGCGTGAAGTACCAGCCGTTCGACAAAACGCTGATCACCGCGTCGGTGTATCAGGTCAAACAGAAGAACGTGCTGACCGGCGACGATGACTACCCGGAGTACATGGCGCAAAGCGGCGAAGTGCGTTCGCGCGGTATCGAACTGGAAGTCAAATCCAGTATCGACAACGTCGACGTATTGGCGGCGGCCAGCTACATGGACTCGTTCTACACCAAGGACACCTGGGGCAATCAGGGCAACCGCAACGAAGCGCAGTCGCCGGTATCGGCGGCGTTATGGGTGGATTACCACTTCATCCAGGCCAGTCTCAATGGCCTGACCTTCGGCGCCGGCGCGCGTTATACCGGGCGCAAACCGGGTGATGCGGCCAACTCGTTCGACGTGCCATCCTACGTTGTCTACGACACCACCGTCAGTTATGACATGGGTAAACTCGACCCGAGCCTGCGGGGTTTGCAGACGCGTCTGAACGTGCAGAACGTCTTTGACCGCGAGTATGTGTCGGACTGCAACTATTCGTTTGGCTGCTACTACGGGCAGGAGCGGGTGGCTTCGGTTGAGATGAGTTACGACTGGTAAGCGGGGTATGAACGCTGTTGGGTGCTGCTGCGCCTGACGCCATCGCGAGCAGGCTCGCTCCCACATTTGATCGCCGGCGTACACAAATGAAATGTTCACCGACAATCCACTGTGGGAGCGAGCCTGCTCGCGATGGGGCCGGCACATCCAACCCTTCAATCTCCTGACACACCCAAAAGGCTCACCCCCGATACCGCAACGCCTCCAGCAACAACGCAAACGCCGGCGACACCTGGCGCCGGCTCGGGTAATACAGATGGAACCCGGCAAACGGCGCGCACCAATCCTCAAGCACCTGCACCAACCGTCCAGCCGCAATGTGGGGGGCAACCAGATCTTCCGGGAGGTAACTCAAGCCAAATCCATCCAGCGCGGCATTGAGCAACTGATACACACCATTGAACGTGACCTGCCCGGACACACGCGCCTTCAGGCTTTCCTCACCCTTTTCAAACTCCCAGGCATACAAGCCGCCGTGGGTGGGCAAGCGCAAGTTATTGCACTGATGATCCGTCAGATCGCGAGGCGTCTCGGGCCGCGAGCGGTCGGCAAAGTACGCCGGCGAACCCACCACCGCCATGCGCATGTCCGGCCCGATGCGGGTAGCGATCATGCCTTGCGCCACGTCCTCGCCTAGGCGCACACCGGCATCAAAACCCTGGGCGGCAATATCGACAAAACCGTAGTCGCAGCACACCTCGACCGAGATATCCGGGTATTGCGCCAGGAACGGTTTCAACACCGGCCACAGGATGTATTCCAGCGCATGGTCCATCGCGTTGATGCGAATGTTGCCAGCAGGCGTATCGCGCAGCGTGCTCAGCGCCGCCAGCTCAATTTCGATTTCTTCAAAATGCGGCCCGATGGTTTCAATCAGGTGTTGCCCGGCTTCGGTCGGCGACACGCTGCGGGTCGTGCGCGTCAGCAAGCGCAATCCCAAGCGTGTTTCCAACGCCCGAATCGTATGGCTCAGGGCCGATTGGGACACACCGAGTTTGCCGGCCGCCTTGGTAAAGCTCCGTTCCCGCGCAACCGCCAGGAAGGCGAGCAGGTCATTGGCGTTTTCCCGCAACATTCATAAGTCTCCCTCACAGATCTCCCCTGATTCTAGAGAGAAAACCCGTAGGAGCGAGGCTTGCCCGCGAAGAACGATAACGCGGTCTTCCTGATGAACCGCGTTATCGTTCTTCGCGGGCGAGCCTCGCTCCTACAGGAATGGGGGTGGTCAGATCATGGGCGGCAGCTTATCCAGCATCTTGTCCAGGGTGATCGGGTACTCCCGAACTCGAATGCCCGTCGCGTTGTACAGCGCATTCGCGATCGCCGCACTGACCCCGCAGATCCCCAGTTCGCCCACGCCCTTGGCTTTCATCGGCGATGACACCGGGTCGGTTTCATCGAGGAAAATCACTTCCTGATGCGGGATGTCGGCATGCACCGGCACTTCGTAACCGGCCAGGTCGTGATTGACGAAAAAACCCCGGCGCTTGTCCACCACCAGGTCTTCCATCAGCGCCGCCCCCACGCCCATGGTCATTGCGCCAATCACCTGACTGCGCGCCGAGGTCGGGTTGAGGATGCGCCCGGCCGCACACACCGCCAGCATGCGCCGAACGCGCGTCTCGCCGGTGGCGCTGTCGACCGCGACTTCGACGAAGTGCGCACCGAACGTCGACTGCTGATACTGCTTGCTCAGCTCACCGAATTCGATGGAATCCTCAGCGACCAGTTCTTCGGTCTGCGCCGCGTTGCGCAACGGAATGCTTTTGCCGCCCGCGCGTACCTCGCCCGCAACGAACTCAGCCTCGTCGGCGTTCACACCGAGGCGTTGCGCCACCGCCTCCCGAAGTTTGACGCAGGCCGCATACACCCCCGCCGTCGAGCAGTTGCCGCCGAACTGTCCCCCGGACCCGGACGACACCGGAAAGCTTGAGTCGCCCAAGCGCACAACCACCTTGTCGAGTGACACGCCGAGCATTTCCGCAGCGGTCTGGCCGATGATGGTGTAGCTACCGGTGCCGATATCGGTCATGTCGGTTTCCACCGTGACGATGCCCTGGTCATCCAGCCGAACGCGGGCCCCGGACTTCACCAGGAGGTTATTGCGGAAGGCGACCGCGACACCCATGCCGATCAGCCAGCGACCCTCGCGTTGTGTGCCCGGCTGCGCATGCCGCTGCTTCCAGCCAAAACGATCGGCGCCGGTGCGCAGGCATTCAATCATCTGGCGCTGGGAAAAAGGTCGATCGGGTTTGGTCGGATCGACCTGGGTGTCGTTGATGATTCGAAATTCGACGGGGTCGAGTTTGAGTTTTTCCGCCATTTCGTCCATGGCGATTTCCAGCGCCATCATGCCCGGGGTTTCACCCGGTGCGCGCATCGCGTTGCCTTCCGGCAGGTCGAGTGTCGACAGGCGCATGGTCACCCGGCGGTTTTCCCCGGCATACAGCAGTTGGCTGGGTTGTGCGGCGAGCTCGACCTTGCCGTCGGGCAAGTTGCCGGACCAGCCTTCGTGAGCGATGGCGGTGATCTTGCCATCGCTGGCGGCGCCGAGGCGGATGCGCTGAATGGTCGCCGGTCGGTGCGTGCAATTGTTGAAGATCATGGGCCGCGCCAACGCCACTTTGACCGGCCTGCCGGCCATGCGCGCGCCGAGGGCGGCCAGCAGTGCATCGGAGCGGATAAACAGTTTGCCGCCAAAGCCACCGCCGATGTACGGCGAGATCAGGCGCACATTGTTCTTCGGTACGCCGAGGGTGGTCGCCAGATCGGTGACCGACCAATCGATCATCTGGTTCGACGTCCACAACGTCAGCCGGTCACCGTCCCACGCCGCCATAGACGCCATGGGTTCCATCATCGCGTGGGCCTGATCCGGCGTGGTGTAGGTCGCGTCCAATTGCACCGGTGCCGCCGCGAATGCACTGTCGAAATCCCCGTGGAGCGTGTCGCTCATCTGCTCCTTGGGTTCCACCGCCGACCCGCGCGAGCTGGCGAGATCGAACGCGCCGTCCGTGCTCACATAGGACACATCCACTCGTTCCGCGGCGGCTCGTGCCTGTTCGAAGGTTTCCGCCACCACCAGTGCCACGGCCTGGTGGTAATGCTCTATCTCTGGTCCGCCGAGTAACGCTGCGGTGTTGTATTTGCCCTTGCCGAGTTTGCCGGCATTCGCGGCGGTGACGATGGCGAGCACCCCCGGCGCCGACTGGGCCTCCTGCAGATTCATCGAGGCGATGCGGCCCTTGGCGATGGCCGAACCGACCACCACGCCATACGCCTGGTTCGGTACGGCGTTGTGGTGTTCATAGGCGTAAGGCGCATGCCCGGTGGTTTTCAGTGGTCCCTCGATCCGCGTCGTGGCCTTGCCGACGACCTTCATCTGGTCAATCGGGTTGGTGGTGGCCGGTGTGTCGAATTTCATGCCTGAGCCCTCGCGTGTGCCATCACCGACGCGAGCGTGCGCTCGACCAGGGTCAGTTTGAAGGCGTTTTCATCGGTGGGCGTCGCACCGGCGAGCAACTGCTCGGTCAGGGCTTTTGCGCCTTGAGCCATCGCGGTTTCGGCAGTCTCCACGCGCCAAGGTTTGTGCGCGACACCGCCCAGCGCGACACGGCCGGAGCCGTCTTTTTGGATCACCGCACCCACCGAGATCAGGGCGAAGGCGTAGGAGGCGCGGTCTCGGACCTTTTGATAAATGTGCACGCCACCGAGCGGAGCGGGGAGCGTGACGGCGGTAATCAATTCATGGGCGGCCAACGTGGTTTCAATGTTGGGTGTGTTGCCAGGCAGCCGGTGCAAGTCGGCGATGGGAATCACCCGTGTCGTGCCGTCGGGCCGGACCGTCTCGACCTGCGCATCAAGCGCCCGCATGGCCACGGCCATGTCGCTGGGATGAGTGGCGATGCAGGCCTCACTCACTCCGATGATGCCCAGCGGGCGACTGAAGCCGCCAATGGCCGCGCAACCGCTGCCGGGCTGGCGCTTGTTGCACGGCTGATGGGTGTCGTAGAAATACGGGCAGCGGGTGCGTTGCAGCAAATTGCCCGCCGTGGTCGCCCGGTTGCGCAACTGGCCGGAAGCGCCAGCGAGCAGGGCACGGGAGAGCAACCCGTAGTCCTTGCGCACGCGTGCGTCGGCAGCGAGGTCGGTGTTCCTGACCAGCGCACCGATTCGCAGGCCGCCCTCCGGGGTGGCTTCGATCCGGTCCAGCGCCAGGCCGTTGACATCGATCAGGTGCGTCGGCGTCTCGATGTCCAGCTTCATCAGGTCCAGCAGGTTGGTGCCGCCGGCGATGAACCGTGAGCCCTCAACCCGAGCGGCCAACTCGGCGGCTTCCGCGGGGGATTTGGCACGTAGATAGGTAAAGGGCCTCATACCGTGGCCTCCGCGACTTCAGTGATCGCCTCGATGATGTTGGAGTAGGCACCGCAGCGGCAGATGTTGCCGCTCATGCGTTCCTGGAGTTCGCTGGCGATCAGCTTGGGCTGTTCCGTAAGGCTTGGACTGGCATGACTGGGAATGCCATCACGAATTTCCCCCAGCACCGCCACCGCCGAACAGATCTGCCCCGGCGTGCAATAACCGCACTGATAACCGTCATGCTTGATGAACGCGGCCTGCATCGGGTGCAGGTTTTCCGGTGTGCCCAGCCCCTCGATGGTGGTGACGGTCGAACCCTCGTGCATCACCGCCAGGGTCAGGCAGGAATTAAGACGGCGGCCGTCGATAATCACCGTGCACGCGCCGCACTGGCCATGGTCGCAACCCTTTTTGGTGCCGGTCAGTTGCAGGTGTTCCCGTAGCGCGTCGAGCAGCGTGGTGCGGGTGTCGAGCTCCAGTGTTTGCGCTTGACCGTTCACCTGGAAAGACACCTTGGCGGTGATCGAACGTGCGGCGTTGGCGGCGCTGGCGCGGGCAGAAATGAACGGTGGCAGCGCCACGGCCGCTGCCGTCACGGCCCCCACAATCAGAAATTTTCGCCGGGTTATCGACATCAGGTCACGGTGGTCCATGGGTTCGATTCCTTTGCGTTGTTGGCGTTGCCTCATCAAGGAGTGACCCGTGCGCTGGCGGAATGTTTTTGCGTTTTTTGGCTATAGAGTTATGCGTGGTGCTCATGAATGGGGTTTTGCGGTGTCGGGACGGACGCCTTCGCGAGCAAGCCCGCTCCCACATTAGATTTTCAGTGGACACAAAATTTGTGTACGACGAAGATCAAATGTGGGAGCGGGCTTGCTCGCGAAGGGGCCGGCACCTCCAGCACAGCAATCACCTGACACCCCATCAGCACGTTATGATGGGCACGCCAGCGACAAACGCTTCACACTCGCCCCCCGGAGTCAGCCCCCGCAATGCCCCAGATCACCCATTTCAAAACCCCGTGCCCCGAGCACATCAATAGCCAGATCCTGCAGATGGTGGTCGACTACCTGACCGACATCAGCCTGGTCGCTATCCCGCCGAGCAACCTGTTGTACAACGTGTACCAGTACGCGATCGGCTACGAGGTTCACCTCTATCTGGAGGCGTTGAACGGGGCGAAAGGGCTTACCGTGGAATTGCTCGTCGCCACCGACGATGACGACCCGGAAAAGGTCCTCGGCTTTTTGCTGTACCTGCCGGTCAAGGACGATCCCGACGCCTGCGCCGTGGCGTACATGGCTGTGCGGGCCGGCCATCGGCGCCAGGGGATTGCGCCGCGGATGCTGCGGGAGATGGTCGGCCGCTATCCGCATGCCGAGCTGACCTGTGCCGTGGCCAAGGTGCCGTATTTCGAGTCGATGGGCTTTCAGGTGCTGGGTGTGCGCGGGACGCAGGTGCTGATGAATACCCGCGATCACGGCACCAATGGCTTGCGGGCCTTGCTCGACGTGGCGTCGATCTACAGCTCGCTGGAAGTGCGGCAGATTCATACCTACCTGCTGCAAAAACACGGCAAGCGGGCGATGCTCGATGCGGAAAAACAGCGTGACCGGCATCTGGACCAGATGACGTACAAGGCCAATGAGTTTGTCCGCGAACGTCTGGCCGAACGCGATTAACTGTGGGAGCGAGCCTGCTCGCGATGAGGCCATCACATCCAACATGGATGGCGCCTGACCCACCGTCTTCGCGAGCAGGCTCGCTCCCACAGGGGATGTGTGTTGGGTTTCAGAATGTACAAAGCCCGGTCAACTGCCGGGCTTTTTCTTGTCTGGGTTTCGCACAGATAAAAAAAGAGCCTCAACGCTCTTTGATGGGGAGGAAGTAGAGCCCTTGAGGCTCAAGATGCGCATGAAGCAAGTGGTGAGCTTGGTAGGGGTTCAGTGCACTCACCACTTACGCAACGGCTTGAGCAAACAAGCGGCTGCGCAGTTCTATCGTAGAAAAGTGGGGTTTTGCGCTCAAGTACCGCTAGTCGAATCCCCCCGCCAGCCGGCGCTTTGCAGGGCTTTGAGCAGCGTTTCGGCATCCAGTCCCGGCACCGCATGGCCATTGCCCTCGGCGGTGTCGGAAGCCAGCAAGGCATTGATGATCGCTTCCTCCACGGCTTCGGTCGCGGCGAGGAACAACTCGCTGATGTGGTCGTTGTTGACCATGCTCAGGTTGTCGGTTGTTGGCGCCTTCTTGCTTTCATAAGCGGCGGGTGGCACCTCATTGCCGGTCGCAAAGGCAATGAAAATGTCACCGCTGTGGTCTTCATTGCCGCCGCCGGTGCGGGCAAGTCCGAGGCTGGCGCGTTGGGCCAGGCGCGTGCACTGATGCGGCAACAACGGCGCATCGGTGGCCAGGCAAACCACGATCGAGCCCATGCCCGGATGCGGCAGCGAAGCCTTGAGGAACGGCGAGTCAGCCTGTTCCATGTAGCGCCCGACCGGGTAACCGTCGACGCGCAATTCGTTGCGGATGCCGTGGTTGGCCTGAACGATGGCGCCGACGGTCCAGCCGCCCTGAGCGCTGTTCAGCCGGCGCGAAGCGGTGCCGATGCCGCCCTTGAATTCATGGCAGATCATCCCGCTGCCGCCACCGACGCAACCTTCCGCCACCGGGCCGTCCGCTGCTGTGCGCAGGGCTTCGGCCACATGCTCGACCTTCACATGGAAGCCATTGATATCGTTGAGCAGGCCGTCGAAGGTTTCCAGCACCACGGGCATGTTCCAGTAGAGTCGTCCGTCGTCCGGCTGCTGCTCACGGTCCAGCACGATCAGCGCATCGCGCACCACGCCCAGGCTATGGGTGTTGGTGAAGGCGATCGGGCTGGTCAACAGGCCGGCCTCGCGAACCCACTCAAGGCCGGTCGCATCGCCGTTGCCGTTGAGCACATGGACGCCGGCAAAACACGGTTGCCGGCTGGTGGAACCGGCACGCGGCTCGATCACGGTGACGCCGGTGAGGATGTCGCGTCCATTGGCGGTGCGTCCTCGCACATTGCTGTGGCCGACCCGTACGCCAGGCACGTCAGTGATGGCGTTGAGCGGGCCGGGTTGCAGTTGGCCGAACTGAATGTTCAGGTCACGGGCACGTGGTTTCATGGTTTCTCTCATCTTCAATTCCTGGCAGAAAAAATCGGGCTTGCAGGGCGCAGAACCTGTGGGAGCGGGCTTGCTCGCGAAGGCGGTGTGTCAGGCAAAGATGATGTCGACTGACACTCCGCCTTCGCGAGCAAGCCCGCTCCCACAAGGGTTTGCGGTGGGTTTACTGGCCGTTTTTCACATTGCTCCAGATCCGCGTGCGGACGCGTTCGATTGCATGGGGCTGCGGTTGCAAGATGAACAGCTTGGCGATCACCTCGGCGCTGGGGTAGATATTCGCGTAGTCATGCACCTCGGCCGAGAGCAGGGCAGTCGCGTCCATGTTGGCGTTGGCGGTGAGCGCCAGATTGGTGGCCGGTGCGATCACTTCGGGACGCAGCAGATAGTTGATGAACACCAGCCCCTGCTCGGGGTTGCGGCCGTCTTTTACGACGACCAGGTTGTCGGACCACAGCGGTGCGCCTTCTACAGGGATGCTGTACTCGATGTTCACCCCCTTCGCGGCTTCGTTGGCGGCTTGCTTGGCACCAAACACTGTTCCTGACCACGTCAGCGCCACGCAGATATCGCCGTTGGCCAGGTCGCTGCCGATCTTCGACGAATTGAAGTAGGTGATGTACGGACGCAACTTGAGCATCAGCGCTTCGGCTTTTTTATAGTCTTCGGGGTTGCTGCTGTTGGGTGGCAGACCGAGGTAATGCAGGGCTATGGGCATGATCTCGGCGGGCGCGTCCAGAATTGCCACGCCACATTGGCTGAGTTTGGCCAGGTTCTCTTCTTTGAACAGCAAATCCCAGGAGTTCACCGGTGCCTGATCACCGAGGACTTCGCGGACCTTGTCAACGTTGTAGCCAATCCCGTCGGTGCCCCACAAGTAGGGTACGGCGTACTGATTGTCGGGGTCGTTCGCGCGAAGTTTTTCCAACAGCACCGGGTCGATGTGCTTCAGATTGGGCAGTTGGCTGCGATCGAGTTTCTGCAAGGCGCCCGCCTTGATCAGGGCCGGCAGAATGAAGTTACTGGCGACCACTACGTCGTAACCGCTATGACCTGTCATCAGCTTGGCTTCCAACACCTCGCCGCTGTCGAAGGTGTCGTACACGGGCGTGATGTTGGTGTCGCGCTGAAAGTCCTTGAGGGTGGTCGGGCCGATGTAGTCATACCAGTTGTAGACGTGCACAGTCGGGCCCTCGGCGGCAACCGCCGACAGCGAGACCGCCAGGCAGGCGCCCATCCCCAGATTGAAATACGAACGGTGACGACTCATGATGCGGCACTCCTGGCCTGCTGCAGGCCGGTGATGAACAGGTGCTTGCAGCGTATCGGCAAGGGCTGGATTTACCCATTCCCATCATGGGTTACTCGAAAGGGGTAGTGCGTGGACGCGTTGTTGAAAGAGTTACCGGTGCACCAAGGGCTGGCGCGGGTATTTGCCGCGGTGGGCCAGGACGGATTCTGGCGCGCGCTGGTGGACACCTTGCGGTTGCTGGTGCCGCTGGACAACGCGTTGGTCGCGGTGATGCGGCCGGGGCGAGTGCCGCGCCTGCTGATCGATTTCGACACTCAGGGCAGCGGTGACGAGCAAGAAGAACTGGCCGACTACAGTGCCGGCATGTACCTGCTCGATCCGTTTTATCAGGCGGCTTGCGCCGGCATTGCCGATGGTCTGCACACCCTCGAATCGGTGGCCCCCGACCAGTTCCAGCACAGCGAGTATTACCTGAGTTACTTCCGCGCGGTGGTCGGTGGTGACGAGTTGCAGTTCATGATCAACCTCGACGGCGCCGTGCTCGGTCTGTCCCTCGGTCGCTCGACGCGCTTCACTCTTGAAGAGCAGGGCCGCCTGCTCTGCGTGCGCGACTGGGTACTGGCGGCGATGCGCCGACACCTGCAATTGCAGCCGCCGGAAGGGCCGGTTGCCGAGGCGGTGGCCGGCGACCTGGCGACCCTGTTGGACCGCTTCGACGCACGACTGTCGGTCCGGGAAATCGAAACGGCGCGGCTGATTCTGCAGGGCTTCTCCAGCAAAGCCATCGCCCAGCACATGGGCATTTCGCCGGAGACGGTGAAGGTGCATCGGCGCAACCTCTATCACAAGCTCAATGTGAATGGGCACGGTGAGTTGTTTGCACTGGTGTTGCAGCCGCGTTGATCCTCGGCGCCTCCGCCGATCCCCTGTGGGAGCGGGCTTGCTCGCGAAGAGGCCCGTGCATTCGACATCAGTTCAGCCTGATACGCCGCCTTCGCGAGCAAGCCCGCTCCCACATTTAATCTGCGTCATGGGATGGACTTTCTGCGAAGGTCATTCCTCAAGCTTGAACACCAGCGCCTTCAATCCGGCCTCCGCATCGGCGTCCGGAAACTCCGGTGGATTTTCCAGCCGTTGTTCAAACCGCAGGCTCGGCGCTTCGCGGGTGACGCCGTCGATCAGGAAGTCCGAACCGAACGCCGGGTCGTTCATGCAAGCCAGCACGGTACCCTGCGGGCTGAGCAGTTCCGGCAGGCGGCGCAATACGCGTTGGTAGTCCTTGGTCAGCAGGAAGCTGCCTTTCTGAAACGACGGCGGGTCGATGATCACCAGGTCATAAGGGCCTTTGCCGATCACCTTGCCCCAGGATTTGAACAGGTCGTGACCAAGAAACGTGACCTTGCCCAGGTCGTGGCCGTTGAGGCGGTGGTTGTCGCGGCCACGGCTCAAGGCCGGGCTGGACATGTCCAGGTTGACCACGTGCGTCGCGCCACCCTCGATGGCCGCCACCGAGAATCCGCACGTGTAGGCGAACAGGTTCAGCACCCGTTTGCCCTCGGCATTGGCCCGCACCCAATCGCGCCCGTAACGCATGTCGAGGAACAGGCCGGTGTTCTGTTTACGGCCCAGGTCCACCCGATACTTCAGGCCGCCTTCGGTAATGGTCAGTTCGTCGATCTCGTCGCCCAACAACCATTCGGTGGTGCTTTGCAGCAGGTAGCGGTGTTGCAGCAATAGCGTATGCGCGCCCGATTGTGCCCACTGCGGTGACTGAGTGATTGCCATCAGCAGCGCTTTCAAATCGTCCAGCTGCGCGGGTTCAGGCTCTTTGAACAGCGACACCAGCACCACGCCCTGCAGCCAGTCGACCGTCAATTGCTCCAGCCCCGGCCAGCACCGGCCGCGACCGTGGAACAGCCGGCGGGTTTCTGCGGGGGCCGATGCCAGGGCCGTCAGCAAATGGGCGTTGAGGGTGGAGAGGGCGTCTGAGTTCATCGGGCAGCGTCGGCAATGTGAAGGGGCGGCATTTTAACCACAATCGGGCCACGACTGGGCCACACAAAACCACTGAGGGAGCGGGCTTGCTCGCGAAGAGGCCATTACATTCAACATTGAGGGCGCCTGACACACCGCCTTCGCGAGCAAGCCCGCTCCCACAGGTTAATGGGCGGTAGTTATCACGATTAATTTAACTCTGCGTGAGGATTTGGCGATCTACCGGCCCCCATACTCGGCCCCAACGAACAACAACCGGGAGCCAGACATGTCGACGTCAGTTGCTTCACCCAGGCCCAGCCATCCTCGCTGGCTACGGTTGACCCATTGGCTGAACGCCCTGGCGGTGCTGGTCATGGTCACCAGCGGTTGGCGCATCTACAACGCGTCGCCCCTGTACGACTTCAGCTTTCCCAAGTCGATCACGTTGGGCGGCTGGCTTGGCGGCGCGCTGCAATGGCATTTCGCGGCGATGTGGTTTCTGGCCGCCAACGGCCTCGTCTACCTGCTCATCAATCTCTTCAGTGGTCGCCTGAAACGACGCTTTTTCCCGGTTTCGCCATCAGGTGTCCTGCATGACTTGGGCGCAGCGTTGAGAGGACGGTTGGAGCATGCCGACCTGAGTCATTACAACCAGGTGCAACGGCTGGCGTACCTGTTCGTGATGGTCGACATCGCGCTATTGGTAATCTCCGGGCTGGTGCTGTGGAAGTCCGTGCAGTTCCCGTTGTTGCGCGAATTGCTGGGCGGCTACGAAGGGGCGCGGCAGGTGCACTTCATCGCGATGTCGCTGTTGGTGGCGTTCGTCGCGGTGCACCTGGTGATGGTCACGCTGGTGCCCAAAACATTATTGGCGATGATCGTCGGTCACAAGGAGCCGGTATGAAAAAGCGCATCGAAGGCTCAGGACTGGACGAATCGTCCATCCTGACCGACGCCAGGAAAATCATTGCCCCACAGATCGAGGACCGTTCACGTCGGGCTTTCCTGATGCGTGGCCTGACCCTTGGCGGCCTGGCGATGTTGTCCGGCTGCAACCTCACCGACAACGAAAGCGTCGAGACCGCGCTGTCCTCCATGTCCCGGTTCAACGATCGGGTGCAGGGCTGGTTGTTCAACCCCAATGCGCTGGCGCCGACCTATCCCGCATCGATGATCACCCGACCGTTTCCGTTCAATGCCTTTTACGGCATCGACGAGGCACCGATGGTGGAGGAAGCCAGTTATCGACTGGAAGTCACCGGCCTGGTGGCGGACAAGCGCAGCTGGCGGCTTGAAGAACTGCGCGCCATGGCCCAGACCGAGCAGATTACCCGGCACATTTGCGTCGAAGGCTGGAGCGCAATCGGACGCTGGGGCGGGGTGCGGTTCAGCGACTTCCTGAAACGGGTCGGTGCCGATACCGATGCCAAATATGTCGGCTTCAAGTGCGCCGACGACTACTACACCAGCATCGACATGGCCACCGCACTGCATGCGCAAACCCTGCTGACGCTGACCTACGACGGCGCCGTGTTGCCTCGCGAGTACGGCTTCCCGATGAAACTGCGCATGCCCACCAAGCTCGGCTACAAGAACCCCAAACACATTCAGGCGATTTTCGTCAGCAACACCTACAGCGGCGGCTACTGGGAAGACCAGGGCTACAACTGGTTTGGCGGCAGCTGACGACGCTTGGCAACTTCATCGTGCAGCCACCGCTGCGCTCATTCGTAACCTGTGCTTCAAGGAGTTTGATCATGAAAAAGTTAACCACGGTTGTGCTGTCCATGTGCCTCGCCGTAGGCGCCGCCAGCGTGTTCGCCGCCGACACCATGAGCAACGACAGCATGAGCAAGGACTCGATGTCCAAAGACGCCATGCACAAAGACACGATGAAAAAGGACGCCATGTCCAAGGACACCATGAAGAAAGACAGCATGTCCAAAGACACGATGAAAAAAGACACCATGTCCAAAGACAGCATGAAAAAAGCCGCCCCTTCACAATAACCACAGACAACCACAATCCCCTGTGGGAGCGAGCCTGCTCGCGATGGAGTGTCAGTCACCACGCCGTATCTGACACACCTTCGCGAGCCAGCTCGCTCCTACAGAGGTTTTCAGGGTCACAGCCCTGCAAATTTGTCGCTCGCCCGTATCAAAAATGAATTTCCGCCGAGTCCGCTGCTCATACCAGATAAGCAGCGGATTTACGCCCGCGAAAACATTGGTGAGATCAGGGAGCGGCACAGTCATGAGTCCAGTATCGGAAGCGGGCAGGAACCTTCCAGGCGGGTTGATTCTTGTGGTGGAGGATGACCCGCTGATCCTCGAGTTTCTCTGTGAGATTCTTCAGGAAGAAGGCTTTGTGGTTGAGCCGCATGTCAGCGCGGACGCCGCGTCGGTGTACCTGAACGAGCATGCAAACAAGGTGGGTTTATTGCTGACCGACATCACCATGCCGGGAACACTCAATGGTGCGGACCTGGCCAATCTGTTCGGCGACCGCTGGCCGGACAAACCGATCATGATCATGTCCGGGTTCGAAACGCCGGAAAGCTCAGGGGTCAGGCATGCGGTTTCGTTCATCAAGAAACCGTGGGCGCTGGGGCAACTGCTTGATTGTGTGGAAGGTGCGCTGAAGTCGCGCCGTACTTTGTAGGAGATGCTGGCGGCTCGGGCCGCGTTCGGACGATCTTTTGATCTTCGCTTCTAAAAAACAAGATCAAAAGATCGTAGCCTTCTGCAGCGCCTACATTGATCGTGTACATTCGCTGGCAGACCTTTGAGAAAGGAAGCGACCTTTTGTCTGCTCACGAATCCGTTTTCAATACCCCGTACCGAGCTTTCCTGTTCGACATGGACGGCACCGTCCTCAACTCCATTGCCGCCGCCGAGCGGATCTGGGCTGCCTGGGCCGTGCGCCATGGGGTCGATGTCGAGTCTTTCCTGCCGACCATCCATGGCGCTCGCGCCATCGACACCATCAATCGCCTCGCGTTGCCCGGGGTGGATGCCGAGGCTCAAGCGGCGTTTATCACCCATGCGGAAATCGAGGATGTCGAAGGCATTGTCGAGGTGCTGGCAGCGGCGGATTTCCTGAAGTCGCTTCCCGCCCATCAATGGGCCATCGTCACCTCGGCGCCCAAGGCCCTGGCGTTGCGCCGAATGGCGGCGGCGGGGATTCCAGAACCGGCGGTGATGGTCACGGCCGAGGATGTCAGCGCTGGCAAGCCTGATCCTGCCGGCTATCGACTGGCTGCCAAGCGGTTGGGTGTTGACGTGACAGAGTGCCTGATTTTCGAAGACGCCACCGTGGGCATCCTCGCGGCCGAAGCAGCGGGCGCGGGCCTGGTGGTGGTGACGGCGACTCACGATCACCCGATCGAGACCGCGCATGCCACATTGGCCAACTATCAGTCAGTTACTACGCTTGCCGGCCCAGACGGGAATCTCCGCCTACAGAAAATCTAATGTGGGAGCGGGCTTGCTCGCGAAGGCGGTGGATCAGTCGACATCAATGTTGAATGTGACGGCCCCTTCGCGAGCAAGCCCGCTCCCACAGTTGATTGATGGTGTTCATAGGTTTGTGGTCGACATTAGTAAACCCCAGGAATCAACCGCCAGCTCCGGGCGCAATAGGCTTCGTATTCACTGCCAAACTGCGCCCTCAGCAGCGCTTCTTCCGAATGAATGCGCGCAATCAGCGGGATCAGCGTCAGCGCCGCCAGCAGCAGGCCAACACCGGAACGAAAGGCCAGCGCCCAACCCACGGCATTGACCACCAGCCCCAGATAACTGGGGTTGCGCAGGCTGCGATAAATCCCGTCGGTGACCAGGCTGTGCCCCGGCTGAATCGCCACCAAACCACTGAAACGCTTGCCCAGCACAAACACCGGCCAGATCCGCAGTGCGCCGCCGACGATGAACAACAACGCCCCGAGCCAGCGCACACCTTCGCCACCGAAGGTCCAGAAGTCGATCCGGTCTGTGTAAGCCGGCAGATAACCACTCAACAATCCGATCACCCCGAAGGCCGGGAGCACCCAGCGATTGGCCCGGTCTTCGCGCTCCCCGGAACTCAGATTGACCTCGGTGAACAGCGACGCGACGGTCATCACCAACGTGGCCAGCACGATGACCACCAGCGGTGCATGGGAGAAAAAAGCCGCAAAACCGCCCATCCCCCACACTGCCAGACCGAGATAGGCGAGCGTGCCGACGACGGCAAAAAACGCCAGTTTGGCCGAGATTTTCATCTGACCCTCCAAAAGTGCACACACCTCTCATTGTAGGAGCTGGCTTGCCCGCGAAGGACGTTAACGATGACGGTTTTCAACAGGCTAAACGTGGCGTATTCGAGTCCTTCGCTGGCAAGCCAGCTCCTATGTATGGACTCGCCCCCGCATTCAACCCGCTTTTGAACACTGCTACCCGGTTGCATCTATGTATCAGGCCTGTTCGAGGAAGCCTGCAACGGCTTCTGGCC
>NZ_JBIVBY010000034.1:0-75362 GCF_044746405.1 Pseudomonas sp. NPDC086251 | reverse complement strand
CACCCCCTTGGGTGCCAAGGACTACGACATTCTTACCCTTAACACTTGTCCTCATTCGCGCAAACTTGGTGCCGGCCGCGGCCGACAGGAAAACTCAAGAAGCCAGTGGCGATACTTGCCAAAGCCCGTTCTGCTGAATCAATTGCCGGTCGCAGTCCGCTTCACGGGCGGCGGCCAAAGGTTGCCCAGGCAATGCCTGAACGACACGCTGACCCTCACTGCGCAACTGGCAAACCTGCTGCCAGAGTGCCGCATCCGTACTGTCTGGCATCCAGATACCGCCAGACGGTAACTCGATCTCAGCACGCCCCAGGGTCACCAGGGTTTTCAAATCGGTAGAGAAGCCGGTTGCTGGACGAGCGCGACCGAAGTCGGCGCCGATGTCGTCGTAACGACCGCCCTGAGCAATGGACTGGCCAACACCCGGCACGAACACCGCGAACACCACACCGGTGTGGTAGTGGTAGCCGCGCAACTCGCCCAGGTCGAAGTAAAGCGGTAATTCAGGGAAACGCGTGGACAGACGCTCGGCAATCGCCAGCAAGTCGTCCAGAGCAGCCAGAACCGGCGCCGGCGCATTCGCCAGACGCTCGCGGGCAGCGCTCAATACTTCTCGGCCGCCACACAAGTCGACCAACGCTCGCAGCATGCCCGACAAATCGGCAGGCAAGCCTTCGGTCAAGGTAATGACCTCGTCGATCGCCTTGCGTTGCAATGCATCGAACAACTGTTGTTCAACTTCACCGGACAAACCGGCGGCGCGGGCCAGGCCACGGTAGATGCCGACATGACCGAGGTCCATGTGCACATCCGGCACATCGGCCAGTTGCAGCATGGCCAGCATCAGGCTGATGACTTCCACGTCGCTGCTCGGGCTGGCATCGCCGTACAACTCGGCGCCCAGCTGAATCGGGCTGCGCGAGGACGACAAGGCCCGTGGCTGAGCGTGCAGCACGCTGCCGGCGTAGCACAGACGGCTCGGGCCTTCGCGACGCAGGGTGTGCGCATCGATGCGCGCCACTTGCGGCGTGATGTCGGCACGGAAACCCATCTGCCGACCCGATTGCGGGTCAATGACCTTGAAGGTACGCAGATCGAGGTCCTGGCCCGCGCCGGTCAGCAGGGATTCCAGGTACTCGATATGGGGAGTCACGACAAACTCGTAACCCCAGCTCTGGAACAGATCCAACACCTGGCGACGCGCTACTTCGATGCGCGCCGCTTCTGGTGGCAGTACTTCTTCGATGCCATCTGGCAGCAGCCAGCGGTCTACCGTTGCCATTACGCCATTCCCCTATGATCCGGGCGGCAAGCCGTTGGGCGAGCCTTGAGTGAAGCAGAAAATGATCGGTTCGTGCACAAACCACGCGCAAGAACAACGTGGCGAAAAGCCTGATATCGGCTTCGCCAACCACTTTCCTCGAAAAACCTGTCGAGTCATTCAACTCGATGTCTTGCCTGACAACCGCAATCAAACGTGCAGACGCAAAAAAGCCGGGAATTTCCCGGCTGCCGCATCATACACACGTTTTCCCAAAGGATCACCCCGCCCGAGGCTTTAGCCGCCAGGCGGGGGATGATTCAGGTCAACGCCGTATCAAGGCTTGGCTTTTTCCAGGTAACGGAAGAAGTCGCTGCTTGGGTCCAGGACCATGACGTCGGATTTGTTCGCGAAGCTTTCACGGTAGGCGCGCAGGCTACGATAGAAACCGTAGAACTCCTGGTCCTGGCCGTAGGCCTTGGAGTAGATCGCAGAGGCCTGGGCGTCACCGTCACCGCGAACCTCTTCAGATTCACGATAGGCTTCAGCCAGCAGCACGCGGCGTTGACGATCAGCGTCGGCACGGATGCCTTCTGCCAGCTCGTTACCCTTGGCACGGTGCTCGCGAGCTTCACGCTCACGCTCGGAGCTCATACGCTCGAACACACTGCGGTTCACTTCTTTCGGCAGGTCGATAGCCTTGACCCGAACATCGACCACTTCGATGCCCAGCTCTTTTTCCGCCATCTTGTTCAGCGACGCCGTGATATCGGTCATCAGCGCATCGCGCTCACCGGACACCACTTCGTGCAGCGTGCGCTTACCGAACTGGTCACGCAGGCCCGATTCCAGACGACGGGAAAGACGTTCATCGGCAATCTGCTTGAGGCCGGACGTTGCGGTGTAGAAGCGCTCGGCATCTTTCACGCGCCACTTGGCGTAGGCATCGACCATGACGGCTTTCTTTTCCAGCGTCAGGAAGCGTTGTGTCGGTGCATCCAGCGTCATCAGGCGGGCGTCGAATTTGCGCACCTGGTTAACGTAAGGCACTTTCACATGCAGGCCCGGCTGAACATCAGCCTGGACCACGCGACCGAACTGCAGCAGCACCGCACGCTCGGTCTGAGCCACGATGTAGAAGCAGTTCCAGGCAGCGATCGCCACGACGACGCCGACAATAAGGGCGATCAGCGATTTATTGCTCATCAGCGACTCTCCCTGGTACGTGCTGGCTGTTGCTGCAGATCAGCTGCCGCACGCGCATTCGCTTCATTGCTGCTGGCTGCCGCACCGGTCACCGAAGTGCTGGTGTTGCGGCCACTTTCGACCATTTTGTCCAGCGGCAAGTACAGCAGATTGCTCTGGCCATTCTTGTTGCCGGTCACGAGAACCTTGCTGGTATTACTGAAGACTTCCTGCATGGTGTCCAGGTACAGACGCTCACGGGTGACTTCAGGTGCCTTGCGGTACTCGGCCACCAGCTTGGTGAAGCGATCTGCCTCACCCTTGGCGCGCGAGACGGTTTCGTCACGGTAACCATTGGCATCTTCGATGATGCGCTGGGCCTGACCACGGGCTTCCGGCACGACACCGTTGGCATAGGTTTCAGCCTGGTTGCGCGAACGCTGCTCGTCTTCACGGGCACGGATCACGTCATCGAAGGCTTCCTGCACTTCACGCGGTGCCGCTGCGCTCTGTACGTTGACCTGAGTGACGGTGATGCCGGTGCGATAAGTATCCATGAAGCGTTGCAGACGCTCCTTGATTTCGCTGGCCATCAATTCACGACCTTCGGTCAGCACCTGGTCCATCGCGGTGGAACCCACCACATGGCGCAAGGCACTTTCAGTCGCGTGCTGCAGGCTGATTTCCGGCTGGTCGACGCTCAGGACGAAGTCCTGCAGGTTGCTGATCTTGTACTGCACGGTCAGCGGCACTTCGACGATGTTTTCGTCTTCAGTCAGCATTTGACCCTGCTTGGTATAGGCACGCTCACGCGTGACGTTTTCCAGGTACTTGCGATCGAGCGGCGGGAAATAGATGTTCAAACCCGGGCCTACGGTTTCGTAGTACTTGCCGAAGCGCAGCACCACGGCTTGCTCCTGCTCGTCGACGACGTAAACCGCGCTGTACAGCCAAACGGCCGCCAACACGACGAGAACGACACCAAGAATGCCGCCGAAGCCGCCACTCTTGCCCGAACCACCGCCGTCATCACCCCGTTTCTTACCACCACCGAACAACCCGTTCAGGCTTTCCTGCAGCTTTCGGAAGGCCTCGTCGAGATCCGGTGGCCCCTTGCGGTCGCCGTTATTGCGGCGCTTGCCACCCCAAGGATCCTGATTATTCGAGTTGCCACCCGGCTCATTCCAAGCCATAGCGCTCTCCATCTGATAAAGCAAAGACGCACCCACGGCGCGCCGACCAATGCTACAGAATGCCTGTCACCACGGCACAACCGCTTTCTCAGGCTTTTATTGCAAAGTGTGTTGCTCGATGAATTCAGTCGGCTGCAAACCTTCGCGGCTCACCAATCGATTCAACTCGACCCGTGGCAAGCGAACGGCCAGCAAGCTGATGCCTTCTTCGTCGTGTTCTTCTTTCTGTACCGCACCGAGTTCGAAAAACTGCGCACGCAGTCGAGCAAAACGTTGCGGCAAGCGCAAGGTGCCAACAAACAATTCACTGCCCAGCAATTCGGCAATGGCTTGCTCAAGCAATTCCAGACCACTGCCATCACGCGCCGACAGCCAGACCCGCTGGGGCTTGCCGTTTTCGTCGCGCTGGATTTGTGGCTCAACGCCTTCAAGCAAATCGAGTTTGTTATAGACCTCGAGGATCGGCAAGTCCTGGGCACCGATCTCGCCCAGCACCACCATTACCTGCTCGATCTGCAACATGCGATCCGGTTCCGCCGCATCGATCACGTGCAACAGCAGGTCCGAGTTGCTCGACTCTTCGAGCGTAGACCGAAATGCCTCGACCAGTTTGTGGGGCAAGTGGCGGATGAAACCCACCGTGTCAGCCAGGACAATCGGCCCCAGGTCGTCCAGTTCCAGACGGCGCAAGGTCGGGTCCAGCGTGGCAAACAACTGGTCAGCCGCGTACACGTCGGATTTCGTCACGTTATTGAAGAGCGTGGATTTGCCGGCGTTGGTATACCCCACCAGGGACACGGTAGGAATATCCGCACGCGAACGGCCGCGTCTCGACTGTTCGCGCTGACTGCGTACTTTTTCCAGCCGGCCCTTGATCTGTCGCAGGCGAACCCGCAGTAAACGACGGTCGGTTTCCAGCTGGGTTTCACCCGGGCCACGCATGCCGATACCGCCACCCTGACGCTCAAGGTGGGTCCAGCCACGAACCAGCCGGGTGCTCATGTGGTCAAGCTGGGCCAGTTCTACCTGGAGCTTGCCTTCATGGGTACGGGCGCGTTGGGCGAAAATATCGAGAATCAGACCGGTGCGGTCGATCACGCGACACTCGAAAACACGTTCGAGGTTACGTTCCTGACTGGGCGTGAGGATGTGATTGAAGATGACCAGATCGGCCTTTTCGGCATGGACCAGATCGCGCAGCTCCTCGACCTTGCCGCTGCCAATCAGGAATTTGGCGGTTGGCCGATGACGCGGCACGTTGAAAAACGCAACGGTCTCGGCGCCGGCCGAATTAGCCAATTCCTGAAACTCCTGCGGATCTTCGCGCGCCTCAGGGTCCTGTCCATCCAAGTGAACGAGGATCACTCGCTCACCACCACCGTGGCGCTCAAAGAACAAAGGAGACTCCTATCAGGCGTTACCTGGCTCAGCGTCACCAGCTTCGGATTCGGTTGCGCTAGGCAGACGAATTGGACGAACCGGCACCACTGTAGAGATAGCGTGTTTGTAAACCATTTGGCTGACGGTGTTTTTCAGCAGGATAACGAACTGGTCGAACGACTCGATCGTACCTTGCAGTTTGATCCCGTTGACCAGGTAGATGGACACCCCAACTTTCTCTTTACGTAAAGTATTCAAGTAAGGGTCTTGTAGCGAATGCCCTTTTGACATGTGCCGCACTCCTTTAAGGATTCAATATAAAAAATAGGTAAACAGATGGCTTGTGGCCGTCACACCCCCAAGGATAGACGGCAATTGCAAGGACTCAGCTCAATATGGAGATGGTCCCCAGGTATTTCAAGGCGCGCGGCAGATTGTCGCAATCCAGGCTGTCCAACCAGTGTAAATCAGCCCAACTGCGCAGCCAGGTGAACTGGCGCTTCGCCAATTGGCGCGTGGCAATGATCCCACGCTCCTGCATCTCGGCTTGCGTCAGCTTGCCATCCAGGTAGTCCCAGACTTGTCGGTAGCCTACTGCACGTATCGACGGCAACCCGGCGTGCAGGTCACTTCGCTTACGCAGGGCTACGACCTCGTCAATGAATCCCTGTTCCAACATTAGCGTGAATCTTTGTTTAATTCGCTCATGCAGTACCTGCCGATTTGCCGGAGCAATCGCCAAGTTCGCGACAGTATAGGGCAATTGTTGACGTCCCGAAGCGGCTGCTTCAGTACTTTGCGCAGATTGTTGCAAACGCAGTGCGGTCATGCTCTGACCACTGACCCGATAAACTTCCAGTGCTCGACTCAGGCGCTGGGGATCGTTCGGATGAATACGCGCCGCAGATTCCGGGTCGATCACCGCCAATTGCTCGTGCAGGGCCTGCCAGCCAAGGCGTGCAGCTTCTTCTTCGATCTGCGCGCGAACCTCGGGATCGGCTGCCGGCATGTCCGCCAGACCTTCGACCAAAGCCTTGTAATAGAGCATTGTGCCGCCCACCAGCAGCGGAATTTTTCCACGCGCGGTGATCTCGGCCATGGCTTCGAGCGCGTCACGACGGAAATCGGCGGCCGAATAGCTCTCCGCCGGGTCGAGAATATCGATCAGACGGTGTGGAAATTCGGCCAAAAGCGCTTTCGAAGGCTTGGCGGTGCCGATGTCCATGCCGCGATAGACCAGCGCCGAATCGACGCTGATCAGCTCGCAAGGCAAGACTTTGGTGAGTTCGATGGCCAGGTCGGTCTTGCCGGCAGCCGTCGGTCCCATCAGGAAAATCGCAGGAGGGAGCTGGCTCATCAACGACCGCGCAAGAACAGTTTGTCCAGATCGTCCAGGCCCAGTTGGGTCCAGGTCGGTCGGCCATGGTTGCATTGACCGCTGCGCTCGGTGTTTTCCATATCGCGCAGCAGACCGTTCATTTCGGGGATCGCCAGACGCCGATTCGCACGAATCGCGCCGTGACACGCCATGGTGCCGAGCAGTTCGTTCAGGTGCGCCTGAATGCGGTCGCTGGTGCCGTATTCCATCAGGTCGGCGAGGACGTCGCTGACCAGTCGATTGGCTTCGGCCTGCTTGAGCAACGCCGGAATCTGCCGGATCGCCAGGGATTCCGGGCCCAGGCGCTGCAATTCAAAACCCAGGCGCTGGAACCAGGCGACGTGCTCTTCGGCGCAATCGGCTTCACGCTGACTGACGGCCAGGGATTCCGGCACCAGCAACGGCTGACCGCTCAGGCCTTCGCTGGCCATGGCGATTTTCAGGCGCTCGTACATGATCCGCTCGTGAGCGGCGTGCATGTCCACCAGCACCAGGCCCTGGGCGTTTTCCGAAAGAATGTAGATGCCCTTGAGCTGCGCCAGCGCGTAACCCAGCGGCGGGATATCGTCCTGTCCGGCCGGCAGCGCCACGGCATTGGCTTCGGGCAGCGGCGCGAAGAACTCGCGATAAGCGGCTTGGGCTTCGGCGACGGGAACGCCGGACTGAGGCCGGGGCGTGTACTGATATTGATAACCGGCGCCAGCGCCCGAACCTGCCGCTGTATTAAAGGCGGGCTGCGCCTGTGGCTGCTCAAGCAACGCGTTGGCCGCCAGGCGCATTTCGCCTTGCGGGCCGAATTCGCCGGCATCGATGCCGGTCGGTCGAACGATGGCCGTCGCCACAGGCGCGGCCAGATGATCTTCCGGACGCACATCGCCCAAGGCGCGGTGCAAGGTGCCGTAGAGGAAATCGTGGACCATGCGCCCGTCACGGAAGCGTACTTCGTGCTTGGTCGGGTGCACGTTGACGTCGACGCCCGCCGGATCGACTTCGAAAAACAGCACGAACGTCGGGTGCCGGCCGTTGAACAGCACGTCGCGGTACGCCTGGCGCACCGCGTGGGCCACCAGCTTGTCGCGCACCGCACGGCCGTTGACGAAGAAGTACTGCAAGTCCGCCTGGCTGCGGTTGAACGTCGGCAATCCGACCCAACCCCACAGGTGCAAGCCGTTGCGCTCGATTTCGATCGGCAGCGCTTGCTCCAGAAAACCCGAACCACAGATCGCCGCCACTCGCCGGGCGCGGGCCGCGTCATCGTGGGCCTCGTGCAGGCTGAGAATGGTTTTGCCGTTATGGCGTAAATGGAACGCCACATCGAAACGCGCCAACGCCAGGCGCTTGATCACTTCTTGCAGGTGATCGAATTCGGTTTTTTCGGTCTTGAGAAACTTGCGTCGCGCCGGGGTGTTGAAAAACAGGTCACGCACTTCAACCGACGTGCCCACCGGATGGGCGGCCGGCTGCACGCGCGGCGCCATGTCCCGGCCTTCGGTCTCGACCTGCCAGGCCTGATCGGCATCGCGGGTGCGGGAAGTCAGGGTCAGGCGTGCCACGGAACTGATCGACGCCAGTGCCTCGCCACGAAACCCCAGGCTCATGACTTGTTCAAGGTCTTCGAGGTTGCGGATCTTGCTGGTGGCGTGACGCGCCAGGGCCAGCGGCAAGTCATCGGCAGAAATGCCGCTGCCATCATCGCGCACCCGCAGCAGCTTGACCCCGCCCTGTTCGACGTCGACATCAATACGCCTGGCGCCGGAGTCGAGGCTGTTTTCCAGCAGCTCCTTGATCACCGAGGCCGGGCGCTCAACCACCTCGCCGGCGGCAATCTGGTTCGCCAGCCGTGGGCTGAGCAGCTCGATGCGAGACGTATTGGTCAACACCTGGTTCATTCTTTGGCCGCCAGTTCAGTGCCAGGAATGGTCAAGTGCTGACCGACCTTGAGCTCATCATTCGACAGCTTGTTGGCGCTGCGCAGCGTGGCCGGAGACACCTGATAGCGCACGGCAATCATCGCCAGCGTCTCGCCGGGATTGACCCGATGGTCACGCGGACCTTGGGCGATCCCACCGGAATCACGCAGCCAGGCGATGTAGGTGCCCGGCGGTGGGTTCTGCTGGAAGAACTGGCGCACGCCGCTGCTGATCGAACGCGCCAGCGCCTGCTGGTGGTTCGCCGCAGCAAGCTTCGAGGCTTCGTTGGCGTTGGAGATGAACCCGGTTTCCACCAGGATCGACGGGATGTCCGGCGATTTCAGTACCATGAACCCGGCCTGCTCCACGCGCTGTTTGTGCAGTGGCGTGACGCGGCCAATGTTGGTCAGCACCTTCTGGCCGACGTTCAGGCTGGACGTCAGGGAGGCGGTCATCGACAAATCGAGCAGTACGCCTGCCAGCATGCGGTCCTTGTCATCGAGGCTGACGTTGCCGGCACCACCGATCAAGTCGGAACGGTTTTCACTGTCGGCCAGCCAACGGGCGGTTTCGGAAGTGGCGCCGCGATCAGACAAGGCGAACACCGACGCACCAAACGCAGCGGCGGAAGGCGCGGCGTCGGCGTGGATCGACACGAACAGGTCGGCGCCCTTCTTGCGAGCGATTTCGGTACGGCCGCGCAAGGGGATGAAGTAGTCGCCGGTACGGGTCAGTTCGGCGCGGAAGCCTTTCATGCCGTTGACCTGACGCTGCAATTCGCGGGCGATGGCCAGCACCACGTCTTTCTCACGCTGACCGCGAGAACCCGAGGCGCCCGGGTCTTCGCCACCGTGGCCGGCGTCGATCACCACAATGATGTCGCGCTTGCCGGCCGGTGCGGGCGGCAGCTTGACCGCCGGCTCCACCGGAGTGACCGGGACCGGGGCCACCGTTGCGACGTTGGTCGGCGGCGGGATTGGCGCAGCGTCGGCCGGGTTATCGAACAGGTCGACCACCAGGCGATTGCCGTACTGGGCATTCGGCGCCAGGGTAAAACTTTTCGGCGTGACGGCTTTTTTCAGGTCGATGACCACCCGCAGGTCGGTCGGCGTACGCTGAGCCGAGCGCATCGCGGTGATCGGGGTGTTCGAGCTGTTGACGTTCAAAGGCGCGCCAAGACTGGCTCCATTGATGTCGATCACCAGCCGATCGGGGGAGCTCAGGGTAAAAACACTGTGCTGGACGGGGCCGGTCAGGTCGAACACCAGCCGTGTGTTGTCCGGAGCCCGCCACAGGCGAACACTGTTGACCTTCGTCTCGGCCACAGCGTCGACGGTCACCGCCAAAAACAACACCCCTACGGCAGCAACCAACGCGCGAAAGCGCATACCTAACCCCATCATTTAATTGGATTCCAATGCCAAAGCGGCACACCACGACTCGCCACGCGAGCCCTGGGATAAAATTTTCAGCGAACGCCCGCTGTCTTGCGGGCTAATGGTAATGGTCAGGTCGGGCTTTGGCAAAAAGCCTGCACCCTTCTGGGGCCATTCGATCAGGCACAACGCGTCGTCTTCGAAGTAATCGCGGATGCCGAGGTACTCCAGCTCTTCAGGATCGACCAGGCGATAGAGGTCGAAATGGAAGGCCCGGATGTCGCCAATCTCGTAAGGTTCGACCAGGGTGAAGGTCGGACTTTTTACCGCGCCCACATGCCCCAGGCCCCGGATGATGCCCCTGGACAGCGTGGTTTTACCCGCCCCCAGGTCCCCCTCGAGAAAAATCAGACCGTGCCCTTCGGTGGTTTGTGCGATGCGTACGCCAAACGCGGTCATCGCCTCTTCATCAGCCAGGTACAGGGTTACTTCAGACACGGTGCTTGCTCCTCCAATAACTGACGAATGGCTGGGATCAGATCACTGGCCGCCAGCCCTCGGCCCGATTTACCTTGTTGCGCGCCGGCATTGGCGTGCAGCCAGACCGCCAGGCTGGCGGCCTCGAACGCCGGCATGCCTTGGGCCAGCAAGGCGCCGACCAGACCGGCCAGCACATCGCCCAAACCGGCAGTGGCCATGGCCGGATGGCCCTGATGACACACCACCAAACGCCCATCGGGGCTGGCGATCAGGCTGCCGGCGCCTTTCAGAATGACCACGGCGGTGTATTTTTTGCTCAATGCGTGTGCGGCCGCGGGACGATCCGCCTGAACCTCGGCCGTCGATATCCCCAGCAACCGCGCCGCTTCGCCGGGGTGCGGGGTGATCACACAGTCCTTGGGCAAGCTCACGTGTTCGCTGGCCAGGAGATTCAACGCATCAGCGTCCCAGACTTGTGGCAGCGGTGCGTTAGCCGCGGCCGACAACAGACTGCGTCCCCACGCCGCTTGACCAAGCCCCGGGCCGACGACCAGCACGCTGACCTTCTCCAGCAGGCCCATCAATTGATTGGCCGACGAAGTCCCCAGCACCATGGCTTCGGGCACCCGCGTCAAGGCAGCGGAAATATGTTCACTGCGAGTCGCAAGGGACACCATGCCGGCCCCACTGCGCAGCGCACTTTGCGCGCTCAGCAGGATCGCGCCACCAAAACCGCGATCACCGCCGATCAACAGGACATGACCGAACTTGCCTTTGTGCGAAGCGGGCGCCCGGGATGCGAGGCGTGGCAGGTTACAGGCCGTCAGACGACGCGCCGTGAATGGCGCCCCATCGAATAATTCCGGTGGTGCTTGCAGGTCGTTGAAGACCAGTTCGCCGACCACGTCTGCCGCATCACCGGTGAAAAGCCCCAGTTTCAAACCGATGAACGTCACGGTCAGGTCGGCTCGCACCGCAGAACCGAGCCTGCGACCGGTGTCGGCGCACAGCCCTGAAGGGATATCCACCGCCGCCACTGGCAAACCGCTGGCATTGATCGACGCGATGACGCTGGCGTAGGGCTCGCGCACTTCACCGGTCAGGCCGGTGCCCAGCAACGCATCCAGCACGACGCCGCGCAATTGCGCCTGCGCGGTCCAGCTTTCGATAGTGACGTTCTCGGCGACGGCCTCGGCATGCGCCAACGCTGCATCACCCTGCAAACGCTGAGGATCGCCAGCAGCCAGCACACGAACCGACCACCCGGCCCGCCGGGCCAGTACCGCCACCAGATAGCCGTCACCGGCGTTGTTGCCATGGCCGGCCAGCACCGTCAGTTCATGGGCTGTCGGCCATTGACGGACCAACGCCCGCCAGGTCGCATGGGCTGCGCGCTGCATCAATTCGAAGCCCGGTGTGCCGGCCGCGATCAGGCTCGCATCGAGCCCACGGACTTGCGCGGCGCTGTACAGCGCGTCGGGTAATTCATCTTTAGTGTGCGGCATGCGTCTTCGGGCTCCGATGTCTGGCAGAATTATACGCACCTCAGCTCCGGTTTCTCTCGCCTCATGCCCGCAATTACCACAGACCTGCCCGCCCTCGCCCAATCCATCAAGGATTGGGGTCGTGAGCTGGGTTTCCAGCAAGTCGGCATTAGCGGCCTCGACCTGGCCGAGCATGAGCAGCACCTGGAGCGCTGGCTCGAAGCCGGCTACCACGGCGAAATGGACTACATGGGCGCCCACGGCAGCAAACGCTCGCATCCGGAAGAATTGGTGCCGGGCACTTTGCGCGTGGTTTCGTTGCGCATGGACTACCTGTCGGGCGACACCAAAATGGCGCAATTGCTGGCCCAACCGGAAAAAGCCTACGTCTCGCGTTATGCCCTGGGCCGCGATTACCACAAATTAATTCGTAAGCGCGTGCAACATCTGGCCGAAAAGATTCAAGCCGTCATCGGCCCCTTCGGCTACCGCGCCTTCGTCGACAGTGCCCCGGTGCTGGAAAAAGCCATCGCGGAAAAGGCCGGCCTGGGCTGGATCGGCAAAAACACCCTGGTCTTGAATCGCAAGGCCGGCAGCTATTTCTTCCTCGCCGAACTGTTCGTCGATTTACCGCTGCCGGTGGACGCGCCCCACGCCACCGAACACTGCGGCCGCTGCACCGCGTGCCTCGACATCTGCCCGACCAACGCCTTCGTCGGCCCCTATGTACTGGACGCCCGGCGCTGTATTTCCTACCTGACCATCGAGCTCAAAGGCGCCATTCCCGAAGACCTGCGACCGCTGATTGGCAACCGAGTATTTGGCTGCGATGACTGCCAGATCGTCTGCCCATGGAACCGCTTCGCCCGCCCCTCCGGCGAAAGCGACTTCAAGCCCCGGCACAACCTGGACAACGCGGAACTGGCCGAATTGTTCATGTGGGACGAGGAAAAGTTTCTCGGCAACACCGAAGGTTCGCCTTTGCGGCGCGCCGGTTATGACAGTTGGCTGCGTAATCTGGCGGTGGGGCTGGGCAATGCGCCTTCAACCATTCCGGTGCTGGAAGCGTTGAAAGCGCGACGCGAGTACCCGTCGGAAATGGTCCGGGAACACGTTGAGTGGGCACTGAAGCAACACGAGCAGCGCGCGGACAACGCTGGATCTCTCCGTTAAGAGACGCAGCGAAATAGGTTCAAGGTTGCAGATCAACACCCGATGGCTTTATCCACTTGGCGCTACGCCCCTTTCCAGTCGACTCAATTAGTCCTTCAGCTTTCAATGAGCGTAAGACCATACGCACAGTGTCACGACTCACGCCAGGGCAAGCCTCTTCAAGCTCTGTAATTGAAAAAGGCAAAATGCGCTTCAACGCCATGTCGACCATAGCTATGAGCGTCAGATGTGAAGCAACCCCACGCTAAACAGGGTAATCCATTAACGAATTACCCTATTTAAGATCTTTTCACCCCATTTAAACCACGTAGACCACACGACTTCTTCTTAGACAGGATATTTCGACGCTCACCTCTATTCAGTGACCACATCGTGCCGCTGAAATCAGGCTTCGTCGTTATAGACGAACTTGGGCATTTCCCAGTGGAAACGGATGGCCAGCAGGCGCAGCAGGAAGCCGCCAAACAAGGTGATCAGGATCGCTTGTTCGCCTGGCACTTGCAGGTAGATGCAGAGCATGTAGCACCACGCCGCCGCGAACGAGACGCTGGCGTAGAGCTCGCGGCGGAAGATCAGCGGGATGTCGTTGCAGAAGATGTCCCGCAGGATGCCGCCGAAAACCCCGGTGATTACGCCGCTGACCGAGGCCACGAGCATGCCGTGGCCCATTTCCAGGGCGGTCATGCAGCCGATCAGGGTGAACGCCACCAGGCCCACGGCGTCGAGCACCAGAAACAGTGAGCGCAAGTGGCGCATCCAGCGTGCAGCAAAGACTGTGAACATCGCCGCGACCGAGGTCAGCACCAGGTATTCCGGGTGTTTGACCCAGGTCAGCGGGTAATGGCCGAGCAACACGTCGCGCACCGAGCCGCCACCGAGGGCGGTAACGCAGGCGATCAGCACCACGCCAAACCAGTCCATCCCGCGACGGCCGGCGGACAGGGCACCGGTCATGGCTTCGGCGGTAATGGCAATCAGGTAAAGCATCAGCAACATGGTGGCGGTCCTTGCAGGAAGGCGCGCAGTCTAGCCACTTCGAGGCGGCACCAAAAGAGGGCAAGGAACAGCACCGAGAACCTGTGGCGAGGGAGCTTGCTCCCGCTCGACTGCGAAGCAGTCGTAAAACCTGCGAATGCAATGTGGTTGGAAGAATGCAGGGGAGTGCTTCGCACTCCAGCGGGAGCAAGCTCCCTCGCCACAAAAGCCCTCGCCACGCAGAATCAGAACTTGATGAAGTGCTTGCGGTAGTGCTGCAGTTCGGCGATCGATTCGCGGATGTCGTCCAGTGCCAGGTGGGTGCTGCCCTTTTTGAAGCTGTCGCGCACGTCCGGCGCCCAGCGTGCGGCCAACTCTTTAAGCGTCGACACGTCGAGGTTGCGGTAGTGAAAGAAGCTTTCCAGGGATTTCATGTGGGTATAGAGGAAACGACGGTCCTGGCAGATGCTGTTGCCGCAGATCGGCGACTTGCCCTTCGGCACCCATTTTTTCAGGAAGGCGATGGTTTCGGCTTCGGCTTCGGCCATGCTGATGCGGCTGTCGCGAACCCGTTGGGTCAGCCCGGAGCCGCCGTGTTGACGGGTATTCCACTCGTCCATGCCGGCGAGGATTGCATCGCTGTGGTGGATGGCGATCACCGGACCTTCGGCCAAGGTGTTCAAGTCACTGTCGGTGACGATGGTGGCCATTTCGATGATGACGTCGGTATCCGGGTTCAGACCGGTCATTTCCAGGTCGATCCAGATCAGATTCTGTGGGTTTTGCATGTGTCGGCTCCTAGGCAATGCTGCGCAGTTTAGCCTAGGCAAGTGGCCGGGCGTGCTAAACTCGCGGCCGTTTTACCTAATCGCTGCATTCTTGATACGGAACACCCATGGCCAAACGCCAACTCAATCGTCGTCAAAACTGGCGCATCGAAAAGATTCAGGGCGAGCGCGCTGCCCGCGCCGCCAAACGCGAGTCCTCGGCTGTCGAGGCACTTGAAGGTGGCGACCTGGGTCCGGAACAGACGGGCCTGGTGATCGCGCACTTCGGTGTGCAAGTCGAAGTCGAAGCGCTCGATGGCGAGTTGGCCGGCCAGGTGTTCCGCTGTCACTTGCGCGCCAACCTGCCTGCGCTGGTGACCGGCGATCAGGTGGTCTGGCGTGCCGGCAACCAGGGCATCGGCGTGATCGTGGCGCAACTGCCACGTAAAACCGAACTCTGCCGCCCGGACAGCCGTGGTCAGCTCAAGCCGGTGGCGGCCAACGTCGACATGATCGTCATTGTCTTCGCCCCGCTGCCCGAGCCCCACGCCAACCTGATCGACCGCTACCTCGTCGCCGCCGAGCATGCGGGCATTCGTCCGTTGCTGCTGCTGAACAAGTTCGATCTGATCGACGAGCAAAACGCCCCGGCGCTGAATGCCCTGCTGGCGGTTTACCGTACGCTGGGTTATCCGGTGCTGGAAGTGTCGGCACATCACGGCAATGGCATGGAGCTATTGCAGGCACAACTGGACGGGCACATCAGCGTGTTCGTCGGCCAGTCCGGCGTCGGCAAATCCTCGTTGGTCAACACCCTGTTGCCTGAAGTCGAAGCCCGTGTCGGCCCGCTGTCCGAGCTGTCCGGCCAGGGCACTCACACCACGACCACCGCGCGGTTGTTCCACTTCCCCGGTGGCGGTGAGTTGATCGACTCCCCGGGTATCCGCGAATTCGGCCTGGGCCACGTCAGCCGCGCCGACGTCGAAGCCGGCTTCATCGAGTTCAACGACTTGATCGGTACCTGCCGCTTCCGCGACTGCAAACATGACCGCGAGCCGGGTTGCGCTCTGCTCAAAGCTCTCGAAGAAGGCCGCGTGCAGCAGCAACGGATGAACAGCTACCGCTCGATCATCGCCAGTTTGCCGGAAAGCAGCTATTAAGTAGCCTGGATCATTTTCGTGATGCCACGAAAATGATCGGCAGCTTCCCGCGTAAAAAAGCCGCGATCATCTCGCGGCTTTTTTGTTTTCAGCGTGCGGCTTTTTCCAGCGTCCACCCCAGCACATCCAAAGCATCACAGCCATCCTGGATCAACATGTGCGCAGCATTGGCGAAATGCTCCAGGTCCTGTCCTTCGGCTTCTTTGACGCACAGGCAGGTGACGCTGTTGAGCAGATTGCGCGCGGCTTTGAGTCGGTGGACGGCAGTTTCAAGAAGATCGGAAGCGCGGGCTTCGGTGTCGATGTACAGCGTCGGGCCGACGCTGAAGTTGCCTTGGAGCGGGTGGTATTTAGGCATGACTTGAATCTCATCTGATAGGTGAAACTCCCACCCTTTCGTGGCTAAACGAATTGGGGTGGTAGCTGTACGCGGGTTAGCCAACCGGACAGATGAACCCGGCACACCCGAAGGTGTCCCACGCACAGCCACCATAGACATGTAGATGTCAGGCAGCAAAAAGCGCCGCGATTATACGGGCGCTTGTGCATCATCTGTTACGACTGGCTAAAGTCGATCACCGATTCGTCGGCGACGGACAAACTATAGGCGAGCCTTAAGCGAAGAAAAACCCGGTTTATACGTCTCGGAGACTTCCTACACCTTTCTCGGACATGCCCTCACTCCTTGATTTTTACCGCAATCAGAAGATCTTAAATGCGCAGCGTTTATCCTGTTTAAACGCGTCATCGTTAACGACCTTCGCGAGCAAGCTCGCTCCCACAGGGAAACGCATGCGCTGAAATCAGGCCGGCCGGTAGGCCGCCGTGCTTTTGATCTTGACGCACCGCCCCCTCACGCCCTGAGCCTGTCCGTCAACCTGTGACCACCTCCATCGGCGCCTCTACCAACGTTGATCCACGCCGCGTTAATGCCTGCAAGTAAGCCTTTTCGTCATAGACGGTGCTGGTTTTCCAGCACTGATAGACGATTCTGATCCACTTAAAAGCGAGTGCTCTCAGGGCCGCCTTCGCTGGCAAGCCAGCTCCTACAAGGGGCCGCGTCTGGCTTCCAAACCAGTGAAAGCCGCAAAAAAAAGCCGACATCACTGTCGGCTTTTTTGTGGGTCACTGCTTCGGTGGTTCTGCGGGCTTCGGGTTATCGAACAGATTCAGACGTTCGCGCAACTCGTGGGCTGGCAAAGGTTCTTTATCCGCCGGCAGCGCATTTGGATCCGCGGGCACTTCACCCGGGCCACCTTGCCCTTGCGTCGGCTCCGGAACCGGTTCTGCACCTTGTGAACCTTCAATGGCGCGCTGGGCTTTCTTGGTCAGCACGACGATGTCGATACGACGGTTGACCGGGTTGAACGGGTTCTCCCGATCAAACAACGCCGACGAGGCATAACCGACAACCCGTGCCACCTGCGCTTCCGGATAACTGCCGGCGACCAGCGCACGGCGTGCGGCGTTGGCACGGTTGGCCGAGAGTTCCCAGTTACCGAAATCGCCGGTACCGGTGTACGGCTTGGCATCGGTGTGGCCGCTGATGCTGATCTTGTTCGGCACCGCTTTGATGGTGTCGGCCATGGCCAGCAGGATGTCTTCGAAATACGGTTTCAGACGCGCACTGCCGGAGTCAAACATCGGCCGGTTTTCGGCGTCCACGATCTGGATGCGCAAACCGTCCGGGGTGATTTCGAACAGGATCTGGTCTTTGAATTTCTTCAGTTGCGGGTTCTCTTCGACCTTGTTCTGCAGCTCTTGCAGCAACAGTTCGAGGCGTTCTTTCTCGACCTGCTCGGCCATGCCTTCGACCTGTTCGGTGTCGATGGTCACTTTGTCCGGTTGCGGCTGGGATTTCACCTCGGGGTTGAGGGTGTTCTCCGGCGCCAGGGTCGGCGTGCCGCCCAGGTCGATGATGTACGGCGTGCCGCTTTCGGAAAAACCGACCGGGTCCTTGAAGTAACCGGCGATGGCGATCTTCTGTTCTGGTGTGGCAGTAGAGAGCAGCCACAGCACCAGGAAGAACGCCATCATCGCCGTCGCGAAGTCGGCGAAGGCGATTTTCCAGGCGCCCCCGTGATGTCCGGCGGCGATGCGCTTGACGCGCTTGATGATTATCGGCTGGTTATTTTCCATGGCTTAGCGACCACGAACCGCTTGTTCCAGCTCAGCGAAGCTAGGACGGTGCGCCGGGTACAGGACCTTGCGGCCGAACTCCACCGCCAGCGATGGCGGCATGCCCGAAGCTGAAGCGACCAGCGAGGCCTTGATGGCTTCGTAGACGTTCAGTTCTTCCTTGGCATCGTGGGCCAGGGAATGGGCCAGCGGACCGAAGAAACCGTAGGCCGCGAGAATACCGAAGAAGGTACCCACGAGTGCCGCACCGACGTGCAGGCCGATGGATTTCTGGTCGCCTTCGCCCAGGGAAGCCATGGTCACCACGATCCCCAGTACCGCCGCGACAATACCGAAACCGGGCATGGCGTCAGCGATGCCGTTGACAGCGTGGGACGGGTGCTCCAGGTCTTCCTTGAGGCTGTAGAGCTCCATGTCGAACAGGCCTTCCAGCTCATGGGGAGCCATGTTGCCGGAGGACATGATGCGCAGGTAATCGCAGATGAATGCGGTCATGCGGTCATCTTTCAGAACCGTCGGGTACTTGGCGAAGATCGGGCTCGCCGCGGCATCTTCGATGTCGCCTTCAATCGCCATCATGCCTTCGCGGCGGCTCTTGTTGAGAATCTCGTAGATCAGGCCCAGCACTTCCAGATAGAACGTGTGGTTGAAGCGCGAACTGAACATGCCCAAGGACTTCTTGAGCACGTGCATCGTCATGTAACCGGGGTTGGCCTGCAGGAATGCGCCGAGCGCCGCGCCACCGATAATCAGCACCTCGAAGGGCTGGATCAGGGCGGCAATTTTGCCGTGGGAGAGCACGTATCCGCCGAGCACGCTCGCGAATACGACGATGATGCCGATTATTTTAGCCATAGGTAGGAGAGCACTTACTGAGTCGGGTTCAAGGTCATATTCGGAAGTTAAAAAATCTCTTCTTCTACTTATCGGCAAAACTGCGCCAGACTAAAGCCAGTTCAGGCGAAAAGCCAATTAAGCCCGCTCCGGGCACAGGTAATGCAGACGGTGATCGCGTCCAACCATGGCTAATGAAACGAACGTTCCAACTCCAAAACCGACCACGCTCGAAGGCTGGGTCAAGCTTCTCGATGGCGTGCGCCTGCCGGTTCCGCAAGTCAGTCATGACCGCGTCTGCAAGGCCCTCGCCAACAGTCGCAGTTCGTTGCGTGATATCGCCGAACTGATGCAGGACAGCCCGGCCCTGGCCTTGAGCGTGATTCGCGAAGCCAACCGGCACACCCATGGCAGCATGACCGAGCCGGCGGAAAACCTTGAGGTGGCGATCAATCGCCTCGGTTTGAAACGCACCGAAGAACTGCTTGCCCGCCTGCCCGCCCAGCCTCAGTCCGAGATCCCGCTGGCCCTGCGCCAACTGCAGCTGATCAGCCAGCACGCGACCCAACAGGCCAACGGTTTTTTTGCCAGTCGCCTGGCGCGGCTGTGGCAGGACATTCATTGGGGCAGCCTGCTGTTTCTTTCGCCGCTCTGGCCGTTGGCACTGACGCATCCGCAATTGCTCGAAGAATGGGAGCTGCGGGTCATCCATAAAGGCGAGTCGGCGCGCACAGTCGAAAAGCAATTGTTTGGCGTGCGCCTGCTGGAAATCGGCTTGGCGCTGGTGGACATCTGGCGCCTGCCGATCTGGGTCCAGCAAGGCTATCGACTGTTGCTCAACGAACAACGGGAGCTGGTCAAAGTCCTGCGCATCGCGCGTGACAGCGAACATCCGTTGCGTCAGCAAAACCGCCTCGATGACGATCCGTCCCTGCGCCGCTGGCTCAATCAACCGGCCAACACCGTGCTGCTGGCCAATGGTCTGGCGCTGTCGGCGCAACAGGCCTGGGACAGTCCGCACAGTGAGCGCTGGCAATACCTGACCAGCCTTTACCTGCAAATGCCGATGGACGAGGTGCAGCAGCAGTTGCACCAACAGGCCGCGAACAGTGCCCGTTATCACGCCATGCCCGACCTGTGGCACCCGGCGGTGTCGCTGATCTGGCCGTGGGGCGTGAACCGCATCCATGCCGGCTTGCTGCCGGCCCCGGCACCGACCGCCGAAGACCTGGCGAAGTGGCGCAAGCAATGTGCCGAGTTGCTGGTCGAGCCGAGTCGCTTCACCAATGCCATGCACTTGACCACTTCTGCGCGGGACGCATTAGTCGCGTGCGGCATGCGTCGGGTGATGATCCTGATGGCCGACCGCACGCACGCCAATCTGCGCGTGCACCAGATCGCCGGGCTGCCGAAAGACGCGGCGGGCCTGAATTTCCTGGTCAGCCAGAGCACCGTGCTGCAACGCTTGCTCTCGCAGCAAGCGCAGGTGCGACTGACACCGGCCAACAACGCGCAATTCTCGGCGCTGCTGCCGGCGAGCCTGCGTTCACAGTTCGGCGGCGAACACCTGCTGCTGCGCTCACTGGTCAATAATGGTCGGGTGATCATGATTGTGGTGGCGGATCAGGGCGGCGGGCCGTTCTCGGAAATCACCGTGCAAGCCTTCGGTAAAACCGCGCAATGCATAGAGAAAGCGCTGCATAGCTTTAGCACCCGCGGCCAATGAGGCTGCGCTACAATCCTCCCCTTTGTGCTCTGGAGACCTCACATGTCTGACTTCTCTGGCTTGCCGCTGGTCATCGAGCCGAGCGACTTGCTCCCGCGTCTCGACGCCCGCGAACTGATTCTGGTGGACCTGACCAGCAGCGCCCGCTATGCCGAAGGGCATCTTCCCGGTGCGCGCTTTGTTGATCCAAAGCGCACTCAGCTGGGTCAGGCGCCGGCGCCAGGCCTGCTGCCGACCCACGCCGCGCTTGAAGCATTGTTCGGCGAACTGGGGCACAACCCCGATGCGGTCTACGTCGTTTATGACGACGAAGGCGGCGGTTGGGCCGGGCGCTTTATCTGGCTGCTGGATGTCATCGGCCACAACAAGTACCACTATGTCGACGGTGGCCTGAAGGCCTGGCTGGCGGAAGGCTTGCCGATGTCGATCCAGATTCCGCCAGCGGTCGGTGGCCCGGTCGCCCTGACGTTGCACGATGAGCCCACCGCGACCCGCGAGTACCTGCAATGCCGTCTCGGCGCCGCCGACCTGGCGATCTGGGATGCACGCGGGCCGCTGGAGTACTCCGGCGAGAAAGTCCTGGCGGCCAAGGCCGGGCACATTCCGGGCGCGGTCAATTTCGAATGGACCGCCGGCATGGATCAAACGCGCAATCTGCGCATCCGCACCGACATGCCGCAAATCCTCGAACAACTCGGCATCACCAAAGACAAAGAAGTGATTACCCACTGCCAGACTCACCATCGATCTGGCTTCACCTATCTGGTGGCCAAATCCCTCGGTTATCCGCGGGTCAAAGGCTACGCCGGTTCCTGGGGCGAATGGGGCAACCATCCCGATACGCCCGTAGAGATTTAAGGTTTTTAAGGACAGTTAATGAATAAGCGTTTGTTTATCTTCAGCCAATACTTGCTGCCCCATCACCTGCTGTCGCGACTGGCCGGCTGCATTGCCGAATGCCGCGTGCGCTGGTTCAAGAATGCCTTTACCGCCTGGTTCGCCAAGCGCTATCAGGTGGACATGTCCCAGGCACTGGTCGAAGACCTGACGGCTTATGAGCACTTCAATGCGTTCTTCACTCGCGCATTGAAAGACGGCGCTCGCCCGCTGGACGAAACCCCGGGTGCGATCCTCAGCCCGGCCGACGGCGCCGTCAGCCAGCTCGGCCCGATCGAGCACGGCCGTGTGTTCCAGGCCAAGGGCCACAGCTTCAGTGTGTTGGAATTGCTGGGCGGTGATGCCGCGAATGCCGCGCCGTTCATGGGTGGCGACTTCGCGACTATTTACCTGTCGCCGAAGGACTATCACCGCGTGCACATGCCATTGGCCGGCACCTTGCGTGAAATGGTCTACATTCCGGGCCGGATCTTCTCGGTCAACCAGACCACCGCTGAAAACGTCCCGGAACTGTTCGCCCGCAACGAGCGCGTGGCGTGCATTTTCGACACCGAGCGCGGGCCGATGGCCGTGGTGCTGGTGGGCGCGATGATCGTTGCATCGATCGAAACGGTCTGGGCCGGCTTGGTGACACCGCCAAAGCGCGAGCTGAAAACCTTCCGTTACGACGAAGCAGCGCGCGCACCGATCCATCTGGAGAAAGGTGCAGAACTGGGTCGCTTCAAACTGGGCTCGACCGCTGTCGTGCTGTTCGGCCCGGATCAGGTCAAGTGGGCGGAAGAATTGGCGGCCGGTTCGCCAGTGCAGATGGGCCAGGGCATGGGCCTGCCAAACGCCTGATTCCCTGATTAACTCCGCGAAAAATTTTCGTGGGGTTGACCCCGCCCCTGTAGGAGCGAGGCTTGCCCGCGAAGGCGTCCTTAAGATCGCCTTCGCGAGCAAGCTTCGCTCCTACAGGGCCATTGCTGCTACAGTCAGGTCATTCACTGCCCATTTCCCGGTTGGAGTTTGTCCACGGCATGAATGAAACCAGTCCTCACCTGCTGCTACGCGCCCCGCTCCCGACGCAGTTACGCCTGTCGTTCTGTGAGCCCACCCCGCGCGACCTCAAGCGCTGGATCGCCGACCTGCCCAAAGCCAATATTGGCGAAACCGCTCGCCAGTTGTATCAAGGCTTGAGCGAACTCAATCAATTGCTCACACCCAGTGATAACCGCCTGCAACTGCTCGAACTGTTGCGGCCCGAGGTGTATTACGTCTGCAAACACCTGGAGCGGCATTTTTTGCATCAGGCGATTGTCCTCGACGAGCGCTCCCGCAAGATCGCCAACCTCTGCCAGGCGCTGCAAAGTCACTTGGCGATCGGCTATAAGCAGATTGTCGTGCGCATCACCCCGCGCTTCACCAAGGACCGTGCGCCGCTGCTGGCCCAAGCGCTGCAACGGGCGATCCATTGCCTTAACGGCCCGCTGATTCGCTCGACCCAACTCTATTGCCCGGTGCCGGAAGGCCTGTGGCTGGAGCTGCATCAGCTGTATCGGATCGCCTGCGCGTACCGGCTCCAGCACCTGAGCCTGCGCGATGAACTGGCCAGCCAGACGCCCAACCTGAGCGCCGAACAGACTTACGTGGTCGCTTTGCTGCTGGGCGCCTCGCGCTGTAATCAGCTGCGCCAGAACCAGATCGCCCGGCTGGCCGAGGTGCTGGAGCCCTGGAGCAAATGGATCAAGCTACAACCGGGCCAACCGGCTGATGGACTGTTTGCGATCGCACCCGACCTCGACAGCGGGCCGCGTTACCGCTCCAGGTTTGAGGCCGAGCAGCAGGCGAGTTTGCTCGGGATCGATCCGCAGCCGTTGGTCGCCGCCATCGAGGCGCACCTGCAAAAAACCGAAACCTCATCACCACTGCCGGTACCGACGGGATTGAGCCTGGACACCCTGCAACATCTGCAGGCCGCTTGGGGTCAGGCCGCCGAGCGCGGCTTCCAGCGCACCGCCAGCCAAGGCACCTTGACCCTGTGCGTGGGCATGAGCGCGCTGCATTATTATCTCGGCGGCCAACGCTCGTTCAGCGACATTTTGAAAACCCCCGGTGTGCGCCCCGCGCAGTTTTCGGTGACCGCGCCTGCGGGCCGGGAAAAAGATCAATGGCACCACGCTTTTGATGCGGCACCCCATGGCAACGCGAGCGCACTGCTGCCCTACGAAGAAATCGAGTACCCGCAGCTTCAGAACGATGACAGCCATGAGGCGGCCGATCGCAATCGACAATTTGTGACGTATGCCCTGCCGGTGATCAATCACAGTCCTGGCGGTTATTGCCTGGCCTGGCCTGGCGCGGTGCCTGCCGAGTTGCAGGCTGGCGAAATGATCGGCATCGAAGATTCCGCCGGTCAGGGCTGGAGCATTGCCGTGGTGCGGTGGATTCGCCAGGTGCGTGGCGGCGGTACGCAAATGGGCATCGAACAGGTCGCGCCTTACGCCGAGCCTTGCGGCCTGCAACTGATGCGCACCCGTGATGAGCACAGCCATTACCTGCGCGGCCTGTTGTTGCCCGCGATCAGCGCGATCGACCTGCCGGCCACCCTGCTCGCCCCTCGACTGCCCTTCGAGGAAGGCAACAAGGTGATCATCAATACCAATGGCGAGGAACGCCGGGCGGGGCTGGATCGGCGGCTGGCGAGCACCAACAGCTTCAATCAGTTTGCCTATCGGCCGCTGGAAAACGCCGCAGGGAGCGGCGCGGTCGGTGCTGAAGAGGATTTTGATTCGTTGTGGAAGTCGTTGTGAGTCTGTGAAACCGCAGCGCGGCCTTCGCGGGCAAGCCTCGCTCCTACACAATCACCGCGTACCTGTAGGAGCGAGGCTTGCCCGCAAAGGGTCCCTACCAATCAACACAAATCTCAGAGCTGCCCGTCACGATCCCGAAAGCCCAGCAGGTACAGCACGCCATCCAGACCAAGGGTGGAAATCGCCTGCTTCGCCGACTGTTTGACCAGCGGCTTGGCGCGGAACGCCACGCCCAGCCCGGCAATCGCCAGCATCGGCAAGTCGTTGGCGCCGTCGCCGACCGCGATGGTCTGCTCCAGACGCAAACCTTCCTTGTGCGCCAGCTCCTTCAGCAGATCGGCCTTGCGCTGCGCATCGACAATCGGCTCGACCGCTACGCCCGTCACCTTGCCGTCGACCACTTCCAGTTCGTTGGCGAACACGTAATCGATGCCCAACTTGGCCTGCAATTGCTTGGCGAAGTAGGTGAAGCCGCCCGACAGAATGGCGGTCTTGTAACCCAGGCGTTTGAGTTCGGCGAACAGGGTTTCGGCGCCTTCGGTCAGGCGCAGCGACGCGCCGATCGAATCCAGCACACTGACGTCCAGCCCTTTGAGCAAGGCCAGGCGCTCCTTGAAGCTGGCGCGGAAGTCCAGTTCACCGGCCATTGCCCGTTCGGTGATTGCAGACACCTGATCACCGACGCCGGCCGCTTTGGCCAGCTCGTCGATGACTTCGGCTTCGATCAGCGTCGAGTCCATGTCGAACACCGCCAGCCGGCGGTTACGGCGGAACAGCGAATCTTCCTGGAACGCGATGTCGACGTTCAGTTCCTGCGCGACGCTGAGGAATTCGGCGCGCAGCGCCTGCGGATCAGCCGCTTCGCCACGCACGGAAAACTCGATGCAGCCCTTGCCCTGATCGGCCGGGGTGTCCAGCGGCATGCGCCCGGACAGACGATCGATATGGTCGATGTTCAGGCCATATTTGGCGGTGATCGAGCTCACCGCCTGCAATTGCCCGGCAGTCACTTTGCGGGTCAGCAGGGTCACGATGTGGCGTTTTTTACCCTGATTGCCGACCCACTGCTGATAATCCTCTTCGGACACCGGCGTGAAACGCACCTGTTGATCGAGCTTGTACGCCGTGAACAGGATGTCCTTGAGCACCGACTTGCCTTGCTCGGTGTCAGGAATTTCAACCAGGATGCCGAACGACAGCGTGTCGTGGATGACCGCCTGACCGATGTCGAGAATGTTCACACCACCCTGGGCCAGAACGCCGGTAATGGCCGCAGTCAGACCCGGACGGTCGACTCCCGTGATGTTTATCAGGACGATTTCGCGCAAGGCGCACCCCCGCAGGTGGAAAAAAACCGCATTCTACCCACATTCAGTGACCATCGGGCACCGTGAGCGCTTTGCCGGCCTAGGGCCTGTCGCTATACTGCGCGTCAACTTCACGGACAAAAGAGCCGAGCTCAAGTGAACCGGCCCACGCCAGTAAAAACCGATAACTTCTTTCTGCTGATCTTCCGTGCACTGCGCCACCGCCGTGTACCGATTGCATTGCGCATTGCCAGCCATAACGTGATCCTGGTCGCTCTGGCCCTGGTGATTTATGCCTGTGTGATGGGTTTGCAGTTCAAGCAGGCCATGCACGAGCAGGCGGATGCCCTGGGCGAGAGCCTGACCACGCAGACCGCCACGTCGGCCACGGAGCTGTTGGTGTCCAACGACATCCTCAGCCTCAACGTACTGCTCAACAACCTGACCAAAAACAAGTTGGTGGCCCACGCCGCCATCTATAGCGTGGATAATCGCATCCTCGCCGAAGCCGGTCAGCGCCCCAAGCATAGCCTGCTGGGCGAAGCCGAAGGCATGTACCAGAGCAAGATCACCTTCCAGGACGTGACCGCCGGGCAACTGCGCATCAGCCTGGACATGGATCAGTTCCAGCAGCCGATGACCATCAGCCTGCAAAGCATGGGCATTCTCAGCGCGATTCTGTTGGCGCTGTCCCTGGCCTTGAGCTTGCGCCTGGGTCGGCACATCTCCACGCCGCTCCTGCAATTGCGCGTGTGGCTGCGCAATATCGACGAATACACCCCGGGCACCGAGCGTCAGGATGAAATCGGCGACCTGGCCCGCCAGCTTCACGCCAACTTCGCGCCTGAGCCGGCCGAGCCGGAGCCTGAACCCGAATTCGAAGACGTCGACGATACCGATCCGGCCTTCGAAGTGCGTAACCTGCGGGATCCGAGCTTCGATGAAAGCAAGCCTGTGGCCGGCCTCAAGCCTGCGCCCCGGCACATTGTCAGCACCGTTGAAGACGATGACGACGATGAAGATCCGTTTGCCGATCTTCGCGATGACTCGGCCGTTACCGTGCCGAAACCGGTCGCCAAACCCGTCGTCTCGAACGTGCCACAGCACAGCGCGGTCCTGGCCGTGCAACTGGGCGCTCAGGATCAGCTGCGTCGTCTGCCCCGCACGCGCCTGGAAGAACTGCTCAAACGCTATCGCGATTGCCTCGATCAGGCCGCCTCGCTCTACCAGAGTGAGCTGCACACCCTGAACGATGGCAGCACGCTGATGCTGTTCCACACCGAAGACAGCGGCGACGACTACCTGACCAACGCCATTTGCTGCGGCGAGTTGCTGCGGGCGCTGGGCCATCAGTTGCAGATCGAAGTCGCCGACAGCGGCATCACCCTGCAATTGCAGCTGGGCCTGACCCTGGGCGACGAGTTGTTCGGCCTGAGCCAGATCGATCTGCTGCTGACCGAGGCCGCTCAAGACGCCCTGGCCCTGTCGCAACACAGCCGCAACCTGCTGCTGGTGGAGCGCAAGATCGGTGACGACGCGCTGATCCGCCAACGTGCGCGGATCCGCCCGATCGCCAGCCCTGAAGGTGCTTGCTGCGTGGAGCGGCTGATGGAGCCTTACCCGTCGATGCTCGAGCGGCAACTGGCGCGGATGCACGAACGCCGGGCGTAATCGCCTCGATATGAAGAAGCCCGCAGATGAGTGATTGTCTGCGGGCTTTTTTGTGGCCTGTCCCGACGCCTTCGCGGGCAAGCCTCGCTCCTACAGGTATTCGCGAACGACTCTACCCCTGTAGGAGCGAGGCTTGCCCGCGAAGAGGCCATCAGCAGCGATAAAAGTCTAACCCGCAGAAACGACAAAGCCCGCATCACTGCGGGCTTTGCTTCGAATCAATCCAGGCTTAGAACCTGAAGACTTCCATATCGGTGCGGATCGGCGAGGCCATCGGGATCTTTGGCTGCTTTTCCTGTTCTGCCGCAGGCGCCACAGGCTTGGCAGCCGGCTTGCGTGGGGCTTCGGCGATCGGCGGCTGATTGGCCAGCGGCTTCAACGCCACCGACAGCTGCTGGGCCAGACGCTGCAGCAATACACCTTGCGCCTGAACCTGAGCCGCCGTGCCACCAGCGTGCTGTTCCTGCAAATGAATGATGCGGTTATCACGCACCTGGCCACGACGGTCGATCAAACGCCATTGCGCATCCAGGATCGCCGGTTGCGATTCACCCGAATCCAGACGCGTGATGGTCAGCAAGACCTGAACATCCGGTGTGAAACCCAATGTCGCTGGCGCCAGCACCACTCGCTGACTGTCCAGGTGACCCGCGACCTGACGCAGCAACAGCTGATCGATGTCCGAAGACAGGCTACCCGCCCAACGACCGTCCGTCGACGCTTGCAGGCTGCCATCCGGTTGCCGCTGCAACAGCGTTTCGCGTTGCAGGTAATCGGCCACCGTTACAGGGCCCAACAATACGGCCATGCCCGCGCTTTGCGCAGGCTGAACCGGACTTCCGCTGTCCAGTTGATACAGCGACACCGGCTGGTGAACGCTGCAACCCGCCAGGCCAAGTACGCCGGCGAGCATCAAAATAAAAGGAAGGCGCAGAGCAGTCATCGTCCCGTCCAGGTGGTTGCCACAAGGCTAACCACAGTGAAAATACTCAATAAATATGAAGAACGCTCGGCCACGCCGGCGCTTGAAAGGCCATATCATCCGTGAATATGCGTTCCGACTCCAGCGCCAAAGTGTCGATCTACGCGTTAAATCGTAGATCGAGCGCTCTGGGACGCCTAATTGAGGTTTTCGACGAGCAGCGCATCTACCCGCTGAAAGCCACGTGGCAGTTTGTTACCACGACGCCCGCGCTCACCTTTGTAGTGTTCGAGGTCGTCCGCTTTCAGTGACAAGGTACGTTTCCCGGCCTGTAGCACTAACGTGGCACCCTCCGGCAATACAGCGATGTCCGTGACATATTCTTCGCGACTGGCCACACGCTCACCGTTAATCCCGATGATTTTGTTGCCTTTGCCCTTACCTAATTGTGGCAGATCGCTGATCTTGAAGATCAGCAGGCGACCTTCGGTGGTCACCGAAGCCAGCCAATTGTTCTCGCGATCGCTCACCGGGCGCGGAAGAATCACTTTCGAGTTGTTCGGCAAGCTCAACAACGCCTTGCCCGCCTTGTTCTTGGCTTGCAGGTCTTCACCCTTGACCACAAAACCGTATCCGGCGTCGGAGGCGATCACGTACAGCGAATCGTCTTCCGGCATCAGCACGCATTCGAAGCTCGCCCCCGGTGGCGGCGTCAGACGACCGGTCAGCGGTTCGCCCTGGCCACGGGCCGATGGCAACGTGTGCGCGGCCACCGAATAACTGCGACCGGTGGAGTCGATAAACACCGCGAACTGGTTGGAGCGTCCCGCCGACAAGGCCTTGAAGCCATCCCCGGCCTTGTAGGACAGCCCGGTGGCGTCGATTTCGTGGCCCTTGGCCGAACGGACCCAGCCTTTTTCCGACAGTACGACAGTCACTTTCTCGTTCGGCAGCAGATCGTGTTCGGTCAAGGCCTTAGCCTCGGCGCGCTCGACGATTGGCGAACGACGGTCGTCGCCGTAGGTTTCGGCGTCCTTGATCAGCTCGGTGCGCACCAGTTTTTTCAGCTTGGCTTCGCTGCTCAGCAGCGCTTGCAGCTTGGCTTGTTCCTTGAGCAGTTCATCCTGCTCGGCCCGCAGCTTCATTTCTTCCAGTCGCGCCAACTGACGCAGACGGGTGTCGAGAATGTAGTCGGCCTGGATTTCGCTGAGGGCGAAACGCTCGATCAGCGCGGCTTTCGGGTGCTCCTCGGTACGGATGATGTGGATCACTTCATCCAGGTTGAGGTAGGCAATCAGCAAACCGTCCAACAGGTGCAGGCGACGCTCGACCTTGTCGAGGCGGAATTGCAGGCGACGACGCACGGTCTGGACCCGGAACTCCAGCCATTCCACCAGCAATGCCCGCAGGTTCTTCAGTTGCGGCTTGCCGTCGAGGCCGATGATGTTGATGTTGACCCGGTAGCTCGACTCCAGCTCAGTGCTGGCGAACAGGTGAGTCATCAACGCGTCGTGGTCGAAATTCTTCCGGACGCCCGGAATGATCACGATCCGGCACGGGTTTTCGTGGTCGGATTCGTCGCGCAGGTCAGCGATCTGCGGGGCTTTGGACGGCTTGGCCTGCATCATCGCGGCGATCTGCTCCAGCACCTTGGCGCCGGAGACTTGATGCGGCAGCGCGGTGACGATGATGTCGCCGTCTTCGATGTGGTACACGGCGCGCATGCGCACCGAGCCCTTGCCGGTCTCGTACATTTTCAGCAGGTCGGCGCGCGGCGTGATGATTTCCGCTTCGGTCGGGTAATCCGGGCCCTGGATGTGTTCACAGAGCTGTTCGACCGTGGCTTTCGGCTCGTCGAGCAAGCGCACGCACGCCGTCGCGACTTCGCGCAGGTTGTGCGGCGGCACGTCGGTGGCCATGCCCACGGCGATACCGGTGGTGCCGTTGAGCAAAATGTTCGGCAAACGCGCGGGCAACACCAGCGGCTCTTCGAGCGTACCGTCGAAGTTCGGGCCCCAGTCCGCGGTGCCCTGGCCCAGCTCGCTGAGCAGCACTTCGGAATAACGTGACAGCCGCGCTTCGGTGTAACGCATGGCGGCGAAGGACTTGGGATCGTCCGGCGCACCCCAGTTACCCTGGCCGTCGACCAGCGTGTAGCGATAGCTGAATGGCTGGGCCATCAGGACCATGGCTTCGTAGCAGGCCGAATCGCCGTGCGGGTGGAACTTGCCGAGCACGTCACCGACGGTACGCGCCGACTTCTTGTGCTTGGAATCAGCGTCCAGCCCCAACTCGCTCATCGCATAGATGATGCGCCGCTGTACCGGCTTCAGGCCGTCGCCGATATGCGGCAAGGCACGGTCCATGATCACGTACATGGAGTAGTTGAGGTAGGCATTTTCGGTGAAGTCAGCCAGTGACCGGCGCTCTACACCGTCCAGGCTGAGATCAAGGGAGTCGCTCATGCGGGCCTCATTGGTTCGTTGTCTGGCGCAGCAGCATGGTGCCACCGCGCTGGGTAAATTCAAGTTTGTTCAGCGCGCTCATCCCGAGCAGCACCTGATTGCCGTTCAAGCCTGGCGCGACGAGGGCGCGGACATCACGCAACACAATGTCGCCCAGTTGCAGCCGATCGATGCGGGTGCGATAGCCCTGGCTCAGGCCATTGGCCGTGCTCAGAGTCACCCCGAAACCTTTTTCCAGCTTCAGCCGTTCGGCCATTTCCGCCGGGACCGACACATCGGTCGCCCCGGTATCGAGCATGAAATCCACCGGCTGGCCGTTGATCTGGCCGCTGGCGACGAAGTGACCCTGCGAGTTGCTGGCCAGTTTCACTTCGATAAAACCTTCGCCCTGCTCCGAGCTGACGACGGTGTTGGGGTTCTGCTGACGCGCTTCCCACTGGCCGAAAAACCGCGTCGCCAGAAACAGTGCGGCGCACCAGGCCAGCACCAGGAATACGCGGCCGGCGCGCTTGCCCGGCGTTTGCTGACTCACGGCGTGGCACTCCAGCCACCTTCAGGCGCGGCGAAACGCCAGACGATTGGGCGGACCTCGCCATCGGCGCGGGCACCGGTGTTGTTGTCGATGCCGATCCAGGCGCCATCGGCGTCCACGATCAATGCTTCCGCCAGCCCAAAGGCCTGTGGATAACGACGATTTTCCTGCAATGCCTCGGCGGCAAACGACCAGCAGCGCTCAACCTTGGCCGTCACCGCATCACGGCGGCAAATCTCGAAGGCGTTGCGCTCCAGGGTAAACAACTTGCCGTTGAACAAGGCCAGATCGGCAAAATCCTTGGGCATCGCCCTGGCGCGGGGAAATTGTGCAGGCTGCATTTCCCTTCCGGCCTCGCTCAGCAGCACACAGCCGCCATCGCAGTCCCAGACGGTCTGCTTGCGCTTGATCAGCAACAATCCGCGGCTCTCGCGCTCGGCGGCCAGCCACAGTTGATCGCCTTCAGGGTTGACCGCCAGGCCTTCGAACAACGCATTGAAGTGCAGCAACAAGCCACTGGCCCGGGCTTCGCGAACCATGATCGGCGAGATTTTCAGCCAGGAGGCCGGCCCCGTGGTCGGCACTTGCAGCACCGCCGCATGGGCCTCGCTGACAATGTAGCGATTGCCGGCGCTGTCGCAGCTAATGCCTTCGAAATCCAGATCGCCACCGCGCACGAACGCCGCCGCCCAGGCCCGCGCACGCAAACCCCAGGGCAACCCGTTGTCCGGCACCGGCGGTACACCGATGCCCACGGTTTCGGCCTGCCAGACTGTGTCGCGGGTATCGAGGCGGTAGATCTGATCGTCATCGCGATCGGAAACCGTCCACAAATCCTTGCCACACTGGGCCAACCCCGACAGGTTGCCGCCGCGCATGCCATCGATGGGATGCTCGGACAACAGGCGCAATTCCGGCGCCGGTTCGGCAAACGCCGCAACCGAGGTCAGAAGAAACGCACACGCCAGGGCAAAGCCAACCCGCATCAGCCAAGAACCTCGGCCAGGTTGCCTTTGGATTCGAGCCAGGATTTACGATCGCCGGCGCGTTTCTTCGCCAGCAGCATGTCCATCATTTCCGAAGTCGCTTCGAAATCTTCCAGCGTCAACTGCACCAGGCGCCGAGTGTTCGGGTCCATGGTGGTTTCGCGCAGCTGCGGCGGGTTCATTTCACCCAGACCTTTAAATCGGGTGACTTGTGGCTTGCCGCGTTTCTTCTCGGCCACCAGACGATCGAGGATGCCATCGCGTTCGGCTTCGTCGAGGGCGTAGTAAATCTCTTTACCCAGGTCGATGCGGTACAGCGGCGGCATCGCGACGTAAACGTGACCGGCGTCCACCAATGGGCGGAAATGCTGGACGAACAATGCGCAGAGCAAGGTGGCGATGTGCAGGCCGTCGGAGTCGGCGTCGGCGAGGATGCAGATTTTGCCGTAGCGCAGCTGGGCGATGTCCGCCGAGCCCGGATCGACACCGATGGCCACGGCGATGTTGTGCACTTCCTGGCTGGCCAGCACTTCGCTGCCGTCGACTTCCCAGGTGTTCAGAATCTTGCCGCGCAACGGCAGGATCGCCTGGAATTCTTTGTCCCGCGCCTGCTTGGCCGAACCGCCGGCGGAATCACCTTCGACCAGGAACAGCTCGGAACGCATCGGATCCTGCCCGGCACAGTCGGCGAGCTTGCCCGGCAGCGCAGGACCTGCGGTGATGCGTTTGCGCTCGACCTTCTTGCTGGCTTTCAGACGACGGCCGGCGTTGTTGATCGCCAGTTCCGCCAGCAGCATGCCGGTTTCCGGGTTGGCGTTGAGCCACAGGCTGAACGCGTCCTTGACCACACCGGACACGAAGGCCGCCGCCTCGCGGGACGACAAGCGTTCCTTGGTCTGGCCGGAGAATTGCGGCTCCTGCATCTTCATCGACAGTACGAACGCAATGCGCTCCCAGACGTCTTCCGGGGCCAGCTTCACGCCGCGTGGCAGCAGGCTGCGGAATTCGCAGAACTCGCGCATCGCATCGAGCAAGCCCTGACGCAGACCGTTGACGTGGGTACCGCCCTGCGCGGTCGGGATCAGGTTGACGTAGCTTTCCTGAACACTGTCGCCGCCCTCGGGCAACCACAGCAGCGCCCAGTCGACGGCTTCTTTATTACCGGCCAGGCTGCCGCAGAACGGCTCGTCCGGCAGGCGCTCGAATTCGCTGACCGCGTCGACCAGGTAGGAGCGCAAACCGTCTTCGTAATGCCATTCGACTTTCTCGCCGGTGGCCTTGTCTTCAAAACTGACCAGCAACCCCGGGCACAGAACGGCCTTGGCCTTGAGCACGTGCTTGAGGCGGCTGATGGAGAATTTCGGTGAATCGAAGTACTTCGGGTCCGGCGCAAAGAACACGCTGGTGCCGGTGTTGCGCTTGCCGACGGTGCCGATCACTTCCAGCTCGGTTTTCTTGTAACCGTCACCGAAGGTCATCTGGTATTCGTTGCCGTCACGCTTGACGCGCACCCGGACTTCGGTCGACAAGGCGTTGACCACGGAAATACCCACCCCGTGCAAACCGCCGGAGAACTGGTAGTTCTTGTTGGAAAACTTGCCGCCCGCGTGGAGCTTGGTGAGGATCAGCTCGACGCCTGACACGCCCTCCTCCGGGTGAATGTCCACCGGCATGCCACGGCCGTCATCGCTGACTTCCAGGGAGTGATCGGCGTGCAGGATGACCTGCACCGACGTTGCATGCCCGGCCAAGGCTTCGTCGACGCTGTTGTCGATGACTTCCTGGGCGAGGTGGTTCGGCCGACTGGTGTCGGTGTACATGCCGGGGCGTTTGCGCACCGGGTCGAGGCCCGAGAGGACTTCGATGGCGTCTGCGTTATAAGAGCTAGCGCTGGGAGTGGCCATGGGGTCTCGTCGTCCGCCTGTAAAAAGAGTGTTCTATGAAAAAGGGGCGATGATTCACAGTGCCGTGAAATCAATCACCTGATACACATCTGCGCCGATGCCGGCAAAACTCAACATCGCCGGCAATTGCTCGGCAAAACCCTGGAAACTATGGTCGCCGCCGGCCTGGATGCGCAAGGCACAGGCACGGTAATACTGCTGGGCGAGGCGGTAGTCCAGTGTTTCATCGCCGGTCTGCAACCACACCTGATACCGCTGTGGATCCTGAGGCGCCGGCACTTCCAGCTCGGCCAGGGCCGTCACGTGGTCGTGGGTCAATTCCCAGGCCTCATCGGTGTACAGGTTTTTCTGCGTCCCCAAATACCCGTCGAACATCCGGTGCGGACTGACGGCAGGGTTGATCAACAGGGCCTTGAGGCCATGGCGCTCGGCCAAGTGAGTCGCATAGTAGCCGCCGAGTGAGCTGCCGACCAGCAGTGGCCGCCCCAGCTCCTCAATCGCCTGCTCCAGCTGACCGATGGCCTGCCGCGGATGGTGATGCAAGGCCGGAACGCGCAATTGATCGCCCAAACCCAGCTGCTCCATCACCTTCACCAACTGCGTGGCCTTCTTCGAGGCGGGCGCGCTGTTGAAGCCGTGGATATAAAGGATCGAACCGGACATTTGAACTCCCTGCACGTCGGGTAAAGAGACGGAGTTTACAGGGTGACGGGGAAATCGGGGATATCCGCGAAATTCATGTCGTCTGAGCGGACGCTATCGCCAGCAGGCTGGCTCCCACAGGGATTTGTGCGCGACGCAGATTCAATGTGGGAGCCAGCCTGCTGGCGATGGCAGCACCGCAGATACTCAGTAGCCGTTGGAGCCGTAATCGACCTGGAAATCGAAGCCTGTGACGCGTTCCACGCCGGTTTCAATCCGGCCATCAGGCAACAGCCGCAACCACCGATACCCCGGCGCCTGATCCCCAACCTTGAAGTCATCACTCCCCGGCTCGAATTGAATGCAAGTCGAAGGCGAAGCCATCAAGCGCACCCCGTTACGATCCTGATCAATCTCCTGATGCACATGCCCCCAAAGCACGGCACGCACCTGCGGAAACCGGTCCAGCACCGCAAACAACGCCTCCGGATTACGCAACCCGATCGGCTCCATCCACGCACACCCGATCGACACCGGATGATGATGGAAGCACACCAGATGATGCCGCTCCGGCGCCTCACTCAACGAGCGAACCAACACCTGCAATTGCTCATCCTGCAAATACCCCGGCACCGACCCCGGCACGGCCGAATCCAGCAACGTCACCCGCCAGTTACCGACATCCACCACCGACTCCAGCAACGCGCTCTGCACGGCAGCCTCCGCCATGATCTGCGGCTCATCATGATTGCCGGGAATCCAGCGCGCCGGCGCATCGAGCTGTCGCGTCAGGTCGCGAAAAAGTTGATAAGACTCTAACGACCCATCCTGAGAAATATCACCACTGGCAATGACCAAGTCGATCTGCGGCTGCTGCAGGCGCACCAGTTCGATGACCTTTTGCAGGCTGTCGCGCGTATTCATGCCCAACAACGTCCCGTCCGTTTCGGCAAACAGATGACTGTCGGACAGTTGCACCAGCAACGCCGAATCGGCGGTGGTCAATGTGGATACGCTCGGCAAGGCGTTCTCCCAGGGCTGAATCACGGGATGGATGAGTGCCGCAATTATGCTGGGGGACGATCAAAAGGGGAAACCTGTGAACCTGACGCAGTTCACAACTACTTCGTACTCGCCACAACTACCGTACGACTTCGTACTCGTGCCCCAACGCCAGACAATGGCTCAGCCATTCCCCCAGGAACATATTCAGCTGGGCTTTTTCATCCGGCTGATGCATCGAGGCGTTCGGGTAAGGATAGATGCCGCGAAAGCGTCGTGCATGTTCGGCACTGACCACTTCGGCCATGCAGGCGTCGTGATAGACCTGAACTTCCAGTTGCGGCACCGGCAGCCAGGGCAGACTGTGTTCCTGGCGCACTTGCAGGGTCGTGGTGTACGGACAGACCTGCAGCACTTCCAGGGCCAGGACGCCGAGCATCTGGTCGCCATGGGTCACGGCAATACGCCGCGCGGCCGGCTCATTGCGCATGTCCGGCAGCAGTCGCATCAGGCGCGCGTAGTTCGCCTCGCAGGACGCTTGCAGCCCCACCAGGTCCACCCGATAGCGATCGCGCAGCTTGTTTACGACCATAACCCCCTCACTTCAACGCGGTTCAACGCTAACCATTGCAAGGCAATGATGCTTGCCGCGTTGGCAATACGACCGTCGCGTACGGCTTGCAAGGCATCTTCAAACGCCCAGACCGTGACGCGGATATCTTCAGCCTCTTCCTCCAGCCCATGCAGGCCGCCCACCCCGGCGCTGTCACAGCGCCCAAGGTACAAATGCACGAACTCATTGCTGCCGCCCGGCGATGGAAAGTATTTGGTCATCGGCCAGAGTGCCCCGAACACAAGCCCAGCTTCCTCCTGCGCTTCGCGGTGAGCAACTTCTTCCGGTTGTTCGTCTTTGTCGATCAGACCAGCGACCAGTTCGATCAGCCACGGATTGTCGGTCTTGCCCATGGCGCCAACGCGAAACTGCTCGATCAGCACCACTTCGTCGCGCTGCGGATCGTAGGGCAGCACGCACACCGCGTCATGGCGAACGAACACTTCACGATGGATTTCGCGGCTCATGCCTCCGGCGAACAATTCGTGACGCAAGTGCACGCGATCGAGCTTGTAGAAGCCCTCGAAGCACTTTTCGCGCCGAACGATATCTACGGCGGTCGGAATGGCGTTGGCAAAATCAGTCATGACAATCCTCGTTCTACAAATCCTGTCCGAGGCTCCAGCCTCGACTTCGCGCCATCCTAACGCGCCCGTGACCTTTGATGCAGCCCCTTTACCGTCAGCGGGATGGACGGTGAGGGGGAAACCAACTCTAATTAGCTTAGTGGCGAACTGACTGCTTCGTTGAGAGTCGAAGCGGATAACTTTTCGCCTTTCCCTGTTTTATGAAGGACGCCCATGTCGCTTTTTAAAATCGCCTCCGTGGCCGCAATCGCCCTGACCCTGGGCGCGTGCCAGAGTCTGTTCCAGCCCAACTACCGGGCGCCGCTGGAAACTACCCGCGACGCGTCCGAACAGCTGAAGCCAGGTTGCACGACGCCTGATTGCCCGTTGGTGAACATCGATACGCTGCGCTTCCCGGCCGAACCCCAGCTGGACGGCATCATCGAAAAACGCCTGCTGCAAATGACCCGCACCTCGCCGGACGCCCCGGCGGCGCCGACGCTGGCGGCCTATCGCGATGAGTTTTTGCGCACCGCCGGCCCGCGCTACAGCAGCTACTTGCAAGCCAAGGTACGTGAGCAGCATGACGGCTTGGTGATCGTCGAATTTTCCAGCTACCTGGACACCGGCGGCGCACACGGCACGCCGGGCCGCAGCTTCATCAACTATTCGCGCCAGCAACATAAAGTGCTGACGTTGTCGGACATGTTGTTGCCGGGGCAGGAAGAAGCGTTCTGGAAAGCGGCGCAAGTGGCGCATAACAGCTGGTTAATCAGCACCAAGCTCGATCAGGAACCGGAGTTCGTCAAGAGCTGGCCGTTCCAGAAAACCCAGAACGTGGCGCTGACCTACGGCGGGGTGATCCTCAAGTACGAAGTGAGCACCATCGCGCCTTATGCGCTGGGCCACGTCGAACTGAAGATCCCCTACCCACGCCTGAACGGCATTCTCAAGCCCGAGCTGTTTCCGGGCCGTAACTGAAAGCCCGACCCAGCACCAGCTGCAGCAGCCCTGCCAGAATCAACGACGGCAGGGTTGCGCCGATGTCCGGGTACAGGTTGGCCAGCAAGTGATACGTGCTCACCCCGCCCAACCAGGCGAGTAACGCCGGCCAGCGCAATGCGGCTGACGCCACCTGAGCACTGCGTTTGCGCAGGATGAAGTGATCCACCAGCACCACGCCGAACAGCGGCGCAAACACCGAACCGATCAACAACAGGAAGTTCTGGTACTGGGCCAATGGCGCCAGGCAAGCGATCAGTGTGCAGATCACGCCGATGGCCAATGCCAGGTGCTCGACTTTCAAGCGCAACAGAATCCCGCTGGACACCGCTGCCGAGTGAATATCGGCGAACGCGTTTTCCGACTCATCCAGCAAAATCAGCAGCAGCGGAATCCCCAGGCCAGCACCGGCCAACGCCAAGAGCAAGGCATTCACTTCACCGCTCGGCGCGAACGCCAGGGTGTAGGCCACGCCCAGGCTCATCAGCCAGAAGTTACCGATAAAGAAGCCGATCGCGGTACCGCCGAAGACATTTTTCGTACGCTTGCCGAAACGCGAGTAGTCGGCAATCAGCGGCAGCCACGACAGCGGCATGGCGATGGCGATGTCGAAGCCCACGGCAAACGGCATCGAACCATCACCGGCCTGTGCCCACAACGCCGCCAGATCGGCTTTGGCGAACAGGTTCCAGGTCAGCCAGATGCACGCCGCCAGCAGCAGCCAGATGCCCCACTTGCGCAGGATCTGCCGCACGAACGTCAACGGGCCACTGACGGCCAGCAAGGTTGCCAGGCCGCCGAAGAAAAGGGTCCAGAGCAGCGGATTCGACAGCAGGCTGCCTTCGCTGAACGCACGCGCGCCCAACAGGCTGGCGGCGTCGCGCATGACGATGATTTCGAACGAGCCCCAACCGATCAGTTGCAGCAGGTTCAGCACGGCCGGCAGGCTCGCGCCGCGTTTGCCGAGGCTGAGCTTGAGCGCGGCCATCGACGACAGGCCGGTGTCGCTACCGATCACGCCGACGGCGGCCAGCAACAGCACGCCGACCAGAGTGCCAAGGAAAATCGCCAGCAACGAGCCGGACAGGCCCAGGCCAGGCGCGAGCAGAGCGCCGGTCTGCAGGACCATCAGGCCGATGCCGAGGGAGAACCACAGGGAAAACAGATCGCGGCCACCGAAGACACGTTTGTCGGTCGGCACCGCGACATCAGGGGAATATGTGCTGGGTTGAATGCTCAAGGGTGTTATCTCAGAGGGACATTTGTTGTTGTGTCGATCGCTATCGCCAGCAGGCTGGCTCCCACAGGGGACTTGTGAACACCACAAATCCAGTGTGGGAGCCAGCCTGCTGGCGATGGGGCCCTTTCAGGCCCCACCCTTTCGGATCAGATCAAACCTTCTTGTACAGCTGACTGCCTTCCTGCTTGAACCGCTCGGCCTGTTCCGCCAATCCCTGGGCGACTTCGGCATCGATCGTTTCGATCCGCTGGTTGGCCGCGTACTCGCGGACTTCCTGGGTGATTTTCATCGAGCAGAATTTCGGCCCGCACATGGAGCAGAAGTGCGCGACCTTGGCCGAATCCTTCGGCAGGGTTTCATCGTGATACGAACGCGCGGTGTCCGGATCGAGGCCCAGGTTGAACTGGTCTTCCCAACGGAATTCGAACCGCGCCTTGCTCAAGGCATTGTCGCGGATCTGCGCGCCCGGGTGCCCTTTCGCCAGATCGGCGGCATGCGCGGCGATCTTGTAAGTGATGATCCCGGTCTTCACGTCGTCCTTGTTCGGCAGGCCCAAGTGTTCCTTCGGCGTGACGTAGCAGAGCATCGCGCAACCGAACCAGCCGATCATCGCCGCACCGATACCCGAGGTGATGTGGTCGTAGCCCGGTGCGATGTCCGTGGTCAGCGGGCCGAGGGTGTAGAACGGCGCCTCGTCGCAGCATTCCAGCTGCTTGTCCATGTTCTCTTTGATCAACTGCATCGGCACGTGGCCCGGGCCTTCGATCATGCACTGCACATCGTGCTTCCAGGCGATCTTGGTCAGCTCGCCGAGGGTTTCCAGCTCGCCGAATTGTGCGGCGTCGTTGGCGTCGGCAATCGAGCCCGGACGCAGGCCATCGCCCAGCGAGAAGCTGACGTCGTAGGCCTTCATGATTTCGCAGATGTCTTCGAAATGGGTGTAGAGGAAGTTCTCTTTGTGGTGCGCCAGGCACCACTTGGCCATGATCGAACCGCCACGGGACACGATGCCGGTCACGCGCTTGGCGGTCAGCGGCACGTAGCGCAGCAGCACGCCGGCGTGGATGGTGAAGTAGTCGACGCCTTGCTCGGCCTGCTCGATCAGCGTGTCGCGGAACAGTTCCCAGGTCAGGTCTTCGGCAGCGCCGCCGACTTTTTCCAACGCTTGATAGATCGGCACGGTGCCGATCGGCACCGGCGAGTTACGGATGATCCACTCGCGGGTTTCGTGAATGTGCTTGCCGGTGGACAGGTCCATGACCGTGTCCGAACCCCAGCGAATGCCCCAGGTCAGTTTCGCCACTTCTTCTTCGATGGACGAACCCAGTGCGCTGTTGCCGATGTTGCCGTTGATCTTCACCAGGAAGTTACGGCCGATGATCATCGGTTCCAGTTCGGTGTGGTTGATGTTGGCCGGAATGATCGCGCGACCGCGAGCGATCTCGTCACGGACGAATTCTGGAGTGATGATTTTCGGTACGCTGGCGCCGAAGCTGTGACCGGCGTGTTGCTGGTCCAGCAGGCCCGCGGCACGCGCCACTTCCAGCTTCATGTTTTCGCGGATGGCGACGTATTCCATCTCCGCGGTGATGATGCCTTTGCGGGCATAGTGCATCTGGCTGACGTTGGCACCGGCCTTGGCGCGGCGCGGGTTGTTGACGTGGGCGAAACGCAACTTGGTCAGCTCGGCATCGGCGAGGCGTTCCTGGCCGAAGTTCGAGCTCAGGCCCGGCAGGCGTTCGGTGTCGCCACGGGATTCGATCCACGGCGAACGCACATCGCCAAGGCCTTTGCGCACGTCGATGATGACGTTGGGGTCGGTGTACGGACCCGAGGTGTCGTACACAACCACTGGCGCGTTGATCTCGCCGCCGAAGTCGGTCGGGGTCACGTCGAGGCTGATTTCGCGCATCGGCACGAGGATGTCCGGGCGGGAGCCCTGGACATAGATTTTTTGCGAGCGGGTAAACGGCTGAACCGACTGTTGATCGACTTGGGCCGAGTCACTCAGGTTCGTAGTGTTTTTTAGTTTTATCGTCATCACGGGCTCTCCAGACAGCATCCAGGCAGTGGAATTTTGTCGGAGCGAACCTGTAACGAATGGACGCACGTGAGCTGGGAAATCCAGCCGTGCTGTGCTCAGTGCTCGAGGGGTGTTCGATTGTCGAACAACATCCCGGACGAAGCACAAGAGGACTCGCCGGGTGACGAGAAATCTTGTTCCCTACGCAGGCGCTAACCTGATCAGGTTCAACGGGATCCGAAATTATTCGATCTCAGCCTCATAGCAAGGCACCCCGACAAGAACCCGGCCAGTCTAGACACAACTGACAAAGAACGCCAACACCGCGGTAAACACCATGATGAATGGCGCAATTACAGGATTGTTGCCACGCGTGGGCGCAACTACACTCGCCAAGCCATGCTGCGCCTTGACGCTATGCGGGTCGCGCCGTACCTTTGGCGCTCAAATTATCAGCGTAATTTTTTAGGGATCGCCTCATGCTGCGCAAACTCTCACTGGCCGTCGCCGTGTCTTGTGCGTCCAATGGAATGGCCTGGGCAGCAGAAGCGCCCTTATCGACCAAAACCGATCTGGTCAGCGTCTATCAGGAAGCGGTGGACAACAACGCCGACCTGGCTGCCGCCATCGCTCAATATGGCGCCCAGAAAGAAGTCGTGCCCCAGGCCCGCGCCGGGCTGCTGCCGAATCTTTCGGGCGGTGCTGAACTGGCCGCCGTGCGCACCGCGATCGATCAGCCTTCGGCGACCGCGAACCGTAACGCTCATTCCTATCAGGCGACCCTGGCGCAACCGCTGTTCCGCGCTGATCGCTGGTTCCAGTTCCAGGCCGCCAAAGACGTCAACGAACAGGCCGCCTTGCAGCTCTCGGCGACCCAGCAAAATCTGATCCTGCAGAGTGCCGAAAGCTACTTCAACGTGCTCCGCACCCAGGACAACCTGGCCTCGACCAAGGCTGAAGAAGCCGCGTTCAAACGCCAGCTCGATCAGTCCAACGAGCGCTTCGACGTCGGCCTGTCGGACAAGACTGACGTGCTGCAATCACAAGCCAGTTACGACACAGCGCGGGCCAACCGGATCGTCGCCCAGCGTCAGGTGGATGATGCGTTCGAAGCGTTGATCACCCTGACCAACCGTCAGTACAACTCGATCTGGGGGGTCGTCCACACGCTGCCGATCTTGCCGCCGGTGCCGAACGACGCCAAAGCCTGGGTCGATACGGCCGCCAGACAGAACCTGAATTTACTGGCCAGCAACTACGCCGTCAGCGCCGCCGAAGAAACCCTCAAGCAGCGCAAGGCCGGGCATGCGCCAACCGTGGATGCCGTGGCGAAATACGAAAAAGGTGACAACGACGCCCTCGGTTTCAGCAACCCGAACGCCTTCGGCCAGCCTTACGGTGGCAACGTCGAGCAAACCACGGTTGGCCTGCAACTGAACATCCCGATCTACAGCGGCGGCCTGATCAACTCCCAGGTGCGCCAATCGTATGCGCAACTGGACCAGTCCGAGCAGCAACGCGAATCCCTGCGTCGGCAAATCGTCGAAAGCACCCGCAACCTGCACCGCGCGGTCAACACCGACGTCGAGCAGGTGCAGGCGCGCAAGCAGTCGATCATCTCCAACCAGAGCGCGGTGGAAGCGACCGAAATCGGTTATCAGGTGGGCACGCGAAACATCGTCGACGTGCTGGATGCGCAGCGCCAGCTGTACACCTCGGTGCGCGACTACAACAACACGCGCTACGACTACATCCTCGACAACCTGCGCTTGAAGCAGGCGGCCGGCACGTTGAACCCGGGGGATCTGCAGGATCTGGGGCGTTATCTGAAGGCCGATTACAACCCGGACAAAGACTTTTTGCCGCCGGACCTGGCGAAGGCTGCGGCTGAGCAGTTGAAAGCCAGGCCTTAAACGCAAAAGCCCAAAAGCATTCGCGAGCAAGCCCGCTCCCACATTTGATCTGCGGCGTGCACACATTTTGTGTTCACCGGAGATCCAGTGTGGGAGCGGGCTTGCTCGCGAATGAAGGCGACGCGGTCTAACGGTCGATCAACCGCCCCAACCCATCCAGCAACCGCTGCAACGCGCCCTGATTGCTGCGCATCACCTTCAACCCGGCCTCCGCCATTCGCTGCGCATCGCGCGGCAATTCGAACAGCCGCTGCACCGCCAGCGCCAGACTTTCGGCATCCTCGACTTCCTGCAACGCCCCGGCGCTGCGCAATTGCGCGGCGATTTCGAGGAAGTTGAACAGGTGCGGTCCGCTCAACACCGGCTTGGCCAGCGCCGCCGGTTCCAGCAGGTTATGCCCACCGTTTGCCACCAGGCTGCCGCCGACGAAGGCGCTGTCGGCCAGCGCATACAGAAACAGCAACTCGCCCATCGTGTCGCCCAGCAACACTGCGGTCTGCGCAGTCACCGGCTCACCCGTGGAACGCCGCACCGTGGCAAAACCCTGCTGCCGGCACAACTCGAACACCGAGTTGAAACGCTCCGGATGACGCGGCACCAGAATCAGCAAGGCATCGGGATGGCTGGCGAGCAACTGACGATGCGCCGCCAGCACCACTTCGTCCTCACCTTCATGCGTGCTCGCGGCGATCCACACCGGGCGTTCCTGCGCCTGCCATTGGCCACGCAACTCGGCGGCGCGCTGGAGCAGTTGCGGGTCGATGGTCAGGTCGAACTTGATCGAACCGGTCACGTCGACGGTGTGCGCGCGCGCGCCGAGATCGCGGAAGCGCTGGGCCTCGGCTTCCGTCTGCACCGCAAACAGGCTCATCTCGGCGAGCATCGGCCCGGTCAGTTTGGCAAAGCGGCCATACCCCTTGGCCGAGCGCTCGGACAGTCGCGCATTGGCCAGCGCCACGGGAATCCCGCGTTGGGCGCATTGGTGAATGTGGTTCGGCCAGAGCTCGGTCTCCATGATCACCGCCAGTTTCGGCTGGACCCGATCAAGGAAACGCTTCGCCGCGCAAGGCAGGTCGTACGGCAAATAGCAGTGCTGGATGCGCGGCTCGTTGGCGAACAGGGCATGGATGCGCTCCGAACCGGTCGGCGTCATGCAGGTCACGGTGATGGGCAATGTTGGATAGCGTTGCAGCAAGGCGCGAATCATCGGCGCCGCCGCAATGCTCTCACCCACGGACACCGCGTGCACCCAGATGCCGCCTGGTTTCATCGCCGGCAGCCCGAGGGAAAAACGTTCGCCAACGCGTTTGGCATACGCCGGCGCCTTGCGCGAGCGCAGCCATAGCCGAATCGCTACCAATGGCAGCCCCAGGTAAAACAGCGCGGTGTAGAGAGTTCTATTCATGGCGGCGGAGTTTATCGGCTTTTCTCGCCGATCGCCTGCAAGTGCACGGCAAAACGTTCTGCCAACCAACGCGCGGCCGGGCCGAGTGGCTCGTCGCGGCGCCAGACCAGTTCCACCACCAGTGCCGGCGGGGTCCATTCGCTGTTCAGTTCGACCATCTGATCCTGATACGCCGGGTACTGCACCACGTGGCGCGGCAGCCAGGCCCAGCCGAGGCCGCGAATCAGCCATTCGGCCATCACGTAGAAACTGTCGGCCCGCCAGACTTGCGGGCTGGCCGGCTCACTGCCCGGATAGACACTGGACTGGGTGGACATCAGCAGCTGCCGATGTTGCGCCAGCTGCTGACAATCGACCTGAGTCTGCGTCGCCAATGGATGCCCGACGCCGCACACCGTGACCATTTCAACACTGCCCAGCACCCGACGCTCAAGCGCTTCGGGAATTTGGTCGTGATAAAACAGCAAACCCAAGTCGGCCCTACGTTCAACCAGTTTGCGCGCAACATCGCCTTGGGCGGCGCTGGTCAGTTGCACTTCCAGGCTGGGAAATTGCTCGGAAAGCGCTTCGAAGCTTTCGATGATCGGCTGATACGGCATTGCCTCGTCTTGCGCCACGCACAGGCGCGCTTCCTGACCGCGCATCATCGCCAGCGCCCGGCCATTGAGGCGCTCACACTGGCGCAGCACTTCCCGCGCCTCTTCCAGCAAGGCGTTGCCGGCCTCGGTGAGTTTCGGCTGACGGCCGCTGCTGCGATCGAACAGGCTGACGCCCAGGTCTTCTTCCAGCAGCGCAATCGAACTGCTCACCGCCGACTGCGCCTTGCGCTGATCCCGCGCCACGGCCGAGAACGATCGCTGCTCCGCGACGCTGACAAACAAGCGCAGCTGCTCCAGATTCCATTGCATGCTCATGGCTCAACCCATCTTCAAAACAGATAGGTAATGACTTTACCGCATCTGAGGAATCTCTAAAATGCCGACCTTAGAAAGCAACACTTCACACGAGGATTGACCCATGACCGCTTACTACTACCTGGCCATCGCCATCTGCGCCGAAGTGATTGCCACTGTTTCGATGAAAGCGGTCAAAGGCTTCAGCACGCCACTGCCACTGATTCTGGTGATCGTCGGCTACGGCATTGCCTTCTGGATGTTGACGTTGGTGGTGCGCAGCGTGCCGGTTGGCGTGGCTTACGCGGTGTGGGCCGGCATGGGGATTGTGATGGTCAGCGTCGCGGCGCTGTTCATTTACGGGCAGAAACTGGACGTGCCAGCAATGCTGGGGATGGCGCTGATTGTGCTGGGTGTCGTCGTCATCCAGCTCTTCTCGAAAACCGCCGGGCATTAAAACCCGAAGCGCGATCCATTGTGGGAGCGGGCTTGCTCGCAAAGAGGGCGTGTCAGTCGACATCTGTGTTGCCTGACACGCCGCTTTCGCGAGCAAGCCCGCTCCCACAGGTTTCGCATGCGCCCTGATGATCGCCAACAAAACCTCCGATCTTTGAGTCTGTATACTGCGCCCTCGTCTTGAACACTGAGGTCGCTGCATGCCATCCGTTATTTCCACCGACGTTCTGATTGTCGGCGCTGGTGTCGCCGGCCTCTGGCTGAATGCGCGCCTGCGCCGCCAAGGGTTTTCGACCGTGCTGGTGGAAAGCGCCAGCCTCGGTGGCGGGCAAAGTGTGAAGTCCCAAGGCATCATCCACGGCGGCGCCAAATACGCGCTGCACGGCGCCCTGACCGGCGCCTCGGAAGCCATTGCCGACATGCCGCGTCGCTGGCGTGAAGCCCTGGCCGGCGACGGCGAGCTGGACCTGTCCGGTGTACGCCTGCTGTCCGAAGCTCATTACCTCTGGTCCCCCGGCACAATCGCCGGCAACCTCACCAGTTTCTTCGCCAGCAAAGCGGTGCGCGGTCGCGTCGACCAGGTCAAGGGCGATCAGCTGCCGCCCGCCCTGCAAGACAAACGCTTCAAGGGCAAGGTTTACCGATTGGCGGAACTGGTGATCGACGTGCCGAGCCTGGTCCAGCGCCTGGCCGAACTGGCCGGTGATGGTTTGCTCGCCGGGCAGCAGATCGAACCGTTGCTGGAGGGTGGAAAACTCGTCGGCCTGAAAGTTGACGAGCGCGAGATCCGCGCCCAGCGCATCGTCCTCAGCGCCGGTGCCGGTACGGCGGCGTTGCTTGAAACGCTGGGGCTGAGCAAACCGGCCATGCAACGCCGGCCGTTGCACATGATCATCGCCAAAGGTCCGGGCCTCAAACCGCTGTATGCGCATTGCCTGGGCGGCGGCACCAAACCGCGCATTACCGTGACCACCCACCCAGCGGCCGACGGCCAATGGGTCTGGTACCTGGGCGGTGATATTGCCGAAGCCGAAGGGGTTGCCCGAGACCCGGCCGAACAAATCGCCACGGCGCAAAAAGAACTCGGCCAGTTACTGCCATGGATCGACCTGAGCACCGCGCAATGGGCGACCCTTCGCGTGGATCGCGCCGAGCCGCTGCAATCGGGCCTGACGCGCCCCGACAACGCGTTCCTGGCCGAAGAAGGTCGCTTGCTGGTCGGCTGGCCAACCAAACTGGCGCTGGCGCCGGACTTCGCCGATCGTGTCATCGCCTCCCTGCAACGCGACGGCATCCAGCCGAGTCATCCTGCCCCGTTGCCTGAATTGCCAAAACCACCGATGGGCGTTCCTGCCTGGGAGCAACTGTTGCCATGAGCCAACCGACCCTGCACGACCTGCATCGCCCCTTGGGCAGCACCGGCCTGCTGGTTTCGCCCCTGGGCCTGGGCACGGTGAAACTGGGCCGCGATCAAGGGGTGAAGTACCCCAGTGGCTTCCAGATCCCCGACGATGACGAAGCGCGCAGGCTGCTCAAACTCGCGCGCGACATGGGCATCAACCTGATCGACACCGCCCCGGCCTATGGCCGCAGCGAAGAGCGCCTCGGCCCGTTGTTGCGGGGTCAGCGTCAGGACTGGGTGATCGTCAGCAAGGTCGGCGAAGAGTTTGTCGACGGTCACTCAAGCCACGATTTCAGCGCCGCGCACACCCGGCTTTCGGTAGAACGCAGCCTGCAACGCCTGGAAACGGATGTCATCGACCTGGTGCTGGTGCACTCCGATGGCAACGACCTGGCGATCCTGAACGACAGCGAAGTCTATGCGACCCTCGCCGAGCTGAAGCGCGAAGGCAAGATTCGTGGCTTCGGCTTTTCCGGTAAAACCGTCGAAGGCGGTTTGAAGGCTCTGGAACAAGGCGATTGCGCGATGGTCACCTACAATCTGAACGAACAGAACGAGAAGCCCGTCATTGACTATGCTGCTGCTCACGGCAAAGCCATTCTGGTCAAAAAAGCCCTCGCCAGCGGTCACGTGTGCCTGAGCCCAGGTGTGGACCCTGTGCGCGCCAGCTTCGAGTTGTTGTTTGAACATCCGGGCGTAGCCAGTGCTATTGTCGGGACCATTAATCCGCTGCACCTCGCCCACAACGTCGCGACCGTTGCCCAGGTCCTACGTAGAAACTGATGCCGCCCACGCGGCCTTAAGCAGGAGCCGACATGCCGCGTACGCTCATAAGAAAGAACCCGAGCAACTTCAAGACCCTGCCGTTGTACGTCGAAGCGACTCCCGAAGGCTTGAGCTATCAGAGCGTCGGGATGCCGCTGAATTTCTCCCAGACTTTGCAACGTCGCCGCCCGGTGACGGTGGACGACACTGAGCGCTTTGCCCTGGAGCTGGCCAACCTCGGGGTCTCGGTGCGCCTGACCCTGCACTGGCAGAATCGCGACTACTGGGTGTTGGTGCGTCAGCGGCGCCAGGACCGTGGCGATGTGGTGCTCAAGCTGATCTCCGGTTACGTGCCGGCCCATGAGCTGAACCTGCCGCTGCACACGGCGATCCAGGAGATTGCCGAAGAGTGCCTGCTGGAAACCCCGGAAGGCTGGCTCGGCGGACGCTTCAACGACACCTGGCTGCCGGCGCCCTACTCGTCCGCCCTGCATTACCGTGAAGCGCTGCCCTTTCGCCTGACGCCGTTGTCCGGTTCGGCGCGGCCAGTGCGTTGCGCCAAGATGCAGTTGATCGAACGTCCTCGGGCCTACGTGCACTTACCCACAGCGTCGTTGCAGTTAATTTATGACTTGCGCCTGGACGTGCCCAAGGAAGCCAAATCCCTGAGTCTGTTTCATGTCGACGAGCGACTGGAAGGCGATCAACTGGTGGCCCGGCTCGATCGCAAACGCCCCGATTTGTATTTGATGCCGTTGCAGGACGGCCAGCCGTTGGCCGAGCTGTATACCTTGAAGAAGGATCAGCTGTACCCGGCGAGCACTCGCGGGCTGTACCTGGCCGAGAGTTTTGCCCGGCAGGAAGGCTGGCTGGTGCGCGATGAACGGATTCGCTGGAAGGATTGGGTGCGGCAGCAGGGCTTGAGCCCACCAGGAAAGGATTCGGGACTGGCGCGGCTACGCGGGAAAGCCAAGCAACTGCTCAAGAAAATCGTGCCGCGCAAGAAAGTCAGTTCTTAAAAGCAAAAGATCGCAGCCTCGTTTCACTCGACAGCTCCTACATTGAAATACGATTCCCTGTAGGAGCTGTCGAGTGAAACGAGGCTGCGATCTTTTTATGACGTCACTCGGACTGTCGGATCTTCTCGACAATCGCAGTCGTCGAGCTGTTTGCCACCAGCCCCAGCACTTTCACGGTTCCGCCATAAGCGGTCACGATGTCCGCGCCGACGACTTGCTCGATCCCGTAGTCCCCACCTTTGACCAACACGTCCGGCTTGACCTCGCGCAGCAGGTTTTCCGGGGTGCCTTCGGGGAAGCTGATCACCCAGTCGACAGCGCCTAAACCTGCCAGTACCGCCATGCGCCGGTCGACGCTGTTGATCGGACGACCCGGCCCTTTCAGGCGGCTCACCGAAGCATCGTCGTTGACCGCAACGATCAGGCGATCGCCCTGGGCCCGCGCCTGTTCGAGGTAGGTCACATGACCGGCATGCAGGATGTCGAAGCAGCCGTTGGTGAAGACGATTTTCTCTTTATGCGCACGCGCATCGTCAACCGCCAGCAACAGCTGTTCAAGGCCCAGCACACCACGCTCGGAACCTTCTTCACGCTGGATGGCACGACGCAGTTCCGGCGCGCTGATGGCCGCCGTACCGAGTTTGCCAACCACGATGCCCGCCGCCAGGTTGGCCAGGGCCACAGCGTGGGGCAGTTCTTCACCCGCGGCAATCGCTGCCGCCAGGGTGGAAATCACCGTGTCGCCGGCACCGGTCACGTCGAACACTTCGCGGGCACGGGCCGGCAAGTGCAGCGCCGGGTGATCCGGACGCAGCAAGGTCATGCCGTGTTCGCCACGGGTCACCAGCAACGCGCCGAGGTCGAGGTCGTGCATCAGCTTCGCGCCTTTGCTCACCAGCTCGTGCTCATCGGCGCAGCCGCCGACGATGGTTTCGAATTCGCTGAGGTTCGGCGTGATCACGCTCGCACCGCGGTAGATCGAGAAATCCTTGCCCTTGGGATCAGCCAGCACCGGAATGCCACGGGCGCGAGCGGCCTGGATCAGCACCTGATGGTTTTTCAGCGCGCCTTTGCCGTAGTCGGACAAAACCAGCACCTTGATGCCTTCGAGCAACTCGTCGACCTGTACGCCCAGCGCCAGGGCGTCGGTGGCGAACGGCTCTTCGAAGTCGATACGCAGCAGTTGCTGGTGACGGCTCATGACCCGCAGCTTGACGATGGTCGGCTGGTGCGCGATGCGCTGGAACATCGCCCGTACGCCAGCGCCCTTGAGGCTATTGGCCAGGCTGTCGGCGGCTTCATCGTCGCCGGTCACGCCAACCAGCGAGGCCGGGGCACCGAGGGCGGCAATGTTCAACGCAACGTTGGCGGCACCGCCCGGGCGGTCCTCGATTTGCTCGACCTTGACTACCGGTACCGGCGCCTCAGGGGAAATCCGTGAGGTACCACCATGCCAGTAACGGTCGAGCATGACATCGCCGACCACCAAGACAGGGGCTTGATCGAATCGCGGCATGGACAACTTCATGGAGCAACCCACATACAAAATGAACAGGGGCGCGATATTAACACAGGGTTGGCGTGGGCTTGTGTGACAGCTGCAATGGGATGATTCAACCGGGGTTTCTGCTCATTTATTGATCAGGAAAGCGGCTAACCGCTGGCAGGCCTCGCGCATTTCCAGCGCTTGCGTGTCAATTTCACACTCCGCACACAACGGCGCCTCATACGGACTGTCGATGCCGGTGAAATCCTTGAGGCGTCCTTCCCGGGCCGCCTGGTACAAGCCCTTGGGGTCGCGTTGCGCACACACCGCGAACGGCGTGCTCACATACACCTCGATGAAATCACCCTCGGCGAACAACCGACGCGCCACTTCACGTTCTGCGCGGAACGGCGAGATCGCCGCGACAATCACAATCAGCCCTGCATCGACCATCAGGCGCGCCACCTCGGCCATGCGCCGGATGTTCTCCTTGCGACTCTCATCGCCCATTCCCAGATCCCGGCAAAGGCCCGCACGCAAGTTGTCGCCATCGAGCACGAACGTGTGCAGCCCCAGCTGATTGAGTTGCAGCTCCAGGGCATTGGCCAGTGTCGACTTGCCCGCCCCGGATAACCCGGTCAGCCAGAGGCAACGCGGACGCTGCAACTTGAGCGCGGCCCGCTCGCGGCTCGACAGCGATAACTGATAAGGCCTGATTCCGGAGATCGGCATCGTCACTGCTTCATTCATAACCGAGCATCTCGTAATCGCGCTGATACACCCGCCGCACCAGCCGCCGGGTACGCGTCGAACAGAAATCACGCACGGGCATCGAGCTCCTGTGCTGGGTGCTGTTGATGCGCGGCAACAACACGGCGTGCCCCAATTGCTCGCACACCCAGCGGAAATCCCGCTCCAGGTGTTCCTGATAACCAATGAAGTCGAGTGCCAGGTGCCCAAAGGAGTCCGTGAGAAAATCCGTTTGCGCGGCGAAATGCAGTTGCCGGTGGATCGTTTCCGGGTGGAGCCAGCGACTCACGAAATCGTCGAAGTCGCGGTAGTGGCTGACCAGTTTCTGCGCAGCTTGATCACGCTGGCTCAAGTCATTGCCCCGCAGGAAGGCGTAGGCCGAGTACGCCCTTTCCAGAGGATCGCGGACAAAGGCGAACTTGAAACTGTCGGCAAACTGCTTGGGAAATTGCTGCTCGTACCAATACAACGGCACGTGCCCCGGGCTCCAGCCATCGAACAGCGCGGCACACACGCTGCTGCCGGCGCATTTGGGAACGTGAATGAACAGGCAGGAACGTTGCGCGAAGGGCGGCGGGAAATGCAGGTTGGCCGACATCGACTTGTTCACCACCTGACGGTCCACGACCGACAGCCGCCCCAGCAAGAATTGCCGTTGCGACTTGGGCAACAGCTTCCAGAGATAACGTTGCAACATTGCAGTACCCGCGCGAAGGGGATGGCCCCCTCGATTGAAGTCAAGGATTCGTTCAGGAACCTTAACAAGCGCGGTGCGGAGTTTTATTCAGGTTTGGTCAAGACGGGTAACGATATGGATACAAATCACCCAGCGCATTGCACGCCGGGTGTACGGAGGGCGAGCCAGGCTCGCCCACTCTCATCAGTGTCAGGCAATACCGGCGGTGACCGGTTCGTCCAGGCCCATCGCGTGCAGTCGCGAGTAGTAGCCGTTTTGCGCCAACAACTCAGCGTGGGTGCCACGCTCAACGATTTCGCCATGGTCCATGACCAGGATCAGGTCAGCCTTTTCGATGGTGGACAGGCGGTGAGCAATCACCAGGGTGGTGCGCCCTTTCATGACCTGATCCAGCGCCGCCTGGATATGCCGCTCGGATTCGGTATCGAGCGCCGAGGTGGCTTCGTCGAGAATCAGCAACGGTGCGTTCTTCAACAAGGCCCGGGCAATCGCCAGGCGCTGACGTTGACCACCGGAAAGCAGCACGCCGTTTTCGCCGACCTGGGTGTCCAGGCCTTCCGGCATTTCGGCGATGAAGTCCATCGCGTAGGCATCCTTGGCGGCTTTTTCAATGTCGGCACGCGGGGCGCCGGCAAGGTCACCGTAGGCGATGTTATTGGCAATGGTGTCGTTGAACAGCGTCACATGCTGTGTCACCTGCGCCACATGCCGGCGCAGATTGCGCAGGCGATAGTCTTCGATTTCCACGTCATCGAGCATGATTTCGCCAATGTCGTGGTGATAGAAACGTGGGATCAGGCTGGCCAGCGTCGACTTGCCGCTGCCGGAACGACCGACCAGGGCGATCATCTGCCCCGGCGCCGCCGTAAAGCTGATGTTCTTCAGCACTTCACGCTCGGTGCCCGGGTACGAGAAGCTCAGGTTACGCACCTCAAGGTGGCCGCTGACGCGATCGCGCTCGACGGTGCCGTTATCGACTTCAGGCTCGACGTCCAATTGTTCGAAAATGCTTTCGGCACCGGCGACGCCTTTCTGGATGGTCGAGCTGACTTCCGACAACTGTCGAATTGGCTTGGGCAGCAGGCCTGCCGCAGTGATGTACGCCACCAAGTCACCGGCGGTGGCGTCGCCACGCAGGAACAACACCAGGAACATCAGCACGGCCATGGCGGTGTAGATCACCAGTTGCAGCATCGGCGTGTAGACCGCGCCGGTCTTGGTCATGCGCAATTGCTTGTCGGTGTTGCCCTGGCTGGCGGCGGCAAAGCGCTGCTCTTCGTAGCTTTCGCCACCGAAGCTGCGCACCACGCGATAGCCCTGGATGGTTTCCGAAGCCACGTGAGTCACGTCGCCCATCGCCACCTGGATTTTCTTGCTCTGCTTGCGGAATTTCTTGCTGGTGCTGCTGACCATGATTGCGATGAGCGGCAGGATCGCCAGCATCACCAGGGTGAGTTTCCAGTTCATCCACAGCAGGTAGGCAAACAGGAACACCACCGTCAGGCCTTCACGAATCACCACTTTGATGGCGTCCGTGGCGGCACCGGTGACCATGGTCACGTTGAAGGTGATGCGCGAAATCAGGTGCCCGGAGTTGTGGGTGTCGAAATAACGGTTGGGCAATACCAGCAGCTTGTTGAACAGCTCGACGCGCAGGTCATGCACCAGCCCCAGCGACACCTTCGCCAGGTAGTAGTTACCGAGGAAAGAACCCAGGCCTTGCCATGCGGCGATCAGGATGATCAGCAACGGCACGGCCATCAGCAACTGCAAGTCTTTGAGATAAGGAACTGTGGGGAAGAGCACCGCTTCGGGATTGCTCAAACCGTCGACGAAATACTTGAGGATCCCGGCCAGCATGGGCTGCGTCGAGGCAAAAATCACAAAGCCGACAATACTGAGGGCAAACATGCCCCAGTACGGACGCACATACGTCAGCAGGCGCAGGTAAATCTTCAAGCTCGACGGCGCAGGCGATTCAGGGCTGGTCATGAGAACCCGTTGTATGAGAAAAGAGCCCGCGAGTGTAACACAGGCCATTTTAGTCGCTGAGCTGCGGTAACATGGCCGGCTATCCATGCCTCACGGCGTCCCAACCCGGAGTATTGATGCAAGCGCTTGATCACACCCGATATCTCGCCCTGCGCGAGGGAGCACAAGTCCTTGAAGCGGATGGTTCGGGGGACAAGGTTCTGCGGTTGACGGACGGTTCGATACTCAAACTGTTTCGCCGCAAGCGCCTGCTGACGTCGGCCGCCTGGTACCCGTACGCCAAACGCTTTGCCGACAACTGCGATGCGTTGCGTGAACGGCACATTCCCTGCCCGTCGATTCGCCAGGTCTACCGCATCCCGAGCATCGAGCGCGATGCCGTGCATTACGACCCGCTCCCGGGCCAGACCTTGCGTCAGTTGCTGGATGTGCAGGGCGATGCCGATCAGCTGCGCGGTCAGCTGGGGGCCTTCATGGCCACATTGCATGAGCGGGGGATTTATTTTCGTTCAGCGCACCTGGGCAACATCGTGCTCACGCCCGAGCACCAGCTGGGCTTGATCGACATTGCCGATATGCGGGTGTATCGCCGTCCGTTGCGCAAGACGCTGCGCCTTCGCAACTTCAAGCATATGGTGCGCTACCCGCAGGATCGGCAATGGCTGCTCGACAGCAGCGGCAAAGTCTTCATGCAGAATTATGGCCAGACCCAGAACATCTGCTCCCCGGAAGAACTGAGCACAGCCCTGCAAAAGTAATCGGACCGCCTTCGCCTCCGGGGAGGAGGCGAAGGCCAGGCATTACGCCAGTGCAGTGCGCTGCGCCTTCCGCACCCGCCCCAGGATCATCGCCGCGGGCAGCAACACCAGCGGCCATAGCTCGTCAGGGTTGCCGATCAGCAAACTGCCATCGAAGTTCAGCATCACCAGCGCACACGCCAGGTACAGGCCCCAGACATCGCGCAAACGCCAGGCCTGCCAAAGTGTGGCCGCCATCAGCGCGATAAACAGCACCAGCGCCACCCCGCCGCTGTACAACCCCAGCGCCACGTAAATATTGTGCGGATGCTGGATCGGCATCCAGCCGTCGAGCAGCTGTGCGGTATGGAAATTGATGCCGCAGCCCAGCAGCCAGCCGCAGTGACGCCACTCACCGACCATGATCTCGAAGATTTCGATGCGGTAAGAATCGCCTCGCGTCCAGAGCGACTGGTACCAGGCTTCGTTGTGCACGAGCAAGAACAGCACGCCCAGGACCACCAGGCTAATCGCCACGGCGCCGCCCACCAGCCGTGGCTTATGGTAGATCCCGTAAAGCACCCAGAGGCCCAGCAGGAATACGACGCCGACCAATGCCGTGCGCGTCTGCAGCACGAAGACCACCGCAAACACCGACAGGACGATGGCCAGGCCACCTTCGATTAACCGCCGCTCCCTGAACCAGATTGGCAACGCCATTGCCATCGCGCAGAGCAGCCAGATGCTCGCATAAATGACGTTCTGCAAGCGCCCCGGAAGAAGGTCGACCCGGCTGCCAACGGCGTATTGGCCGGTTATCCAGCTGTAGAGTGCGCAGCAGAAGATGTACAGCGCCAACACCCAGAACTGCGCCCGGACAAACGCCGGGCTGCGGAAAAACCGAGGATTGGTGAAGGCGCCGATCACCATGACGAACATCAGCACATAGAAGACGTGTTTGAAGAACTGCAGATGCCCGGCAATCGATGCCGGCACCAGAAACCACACAATGAACGCCAGCCAGCCCCACGCCAGGGGTTGCTTGAGCAGGCCCGCGCCACGTTCCTTGATCAGGAAAAACAGGCCCGGCAATACCATCAGGCCGTAGAACAGGTTGTTGGTCCATTTCGACGACCAACCCACCACAAAGCTCAACAGAAACAGGCAGAGTACCGTTCCGAAATACGACGCGACGGTGACCTTCCCGGGCTTCATGCCGCTAGATTCCATGGAGTACCCAACCTAATGCCAGACCGAGAATAAGAGCCGCTACCAGTTTTATCCGATCGAGACGTTTACGCCGCAACTTGTTTTCACGCTCCTTGGGCACCACCACGTGCTCACCGAAACCGGTGTGCAGCACCGCATCGTTTTCCAGAATCAACGCGTAGCGGTTTTCACCGGCATACACGCGCGACAGCTCTTTCTCTCCGGAAAACGCGGAATACGGTGCATGCAACAGGTAATCCGCACGGCGGCGCAGCCCCGGGTTAAAGGAAAACCCCTGCCACTCGGCCTTGTGCGAGCCCAGCATATAGAAAGGAATGCCATGGCTGACCTTGCGTTCGTTCAGGAACACATAAGGGCTGTGAACCATCAGGTCGTGATTGAAGCTGCGCAGCCACACCTGAAGTGCCTGCGGATCTTCTTCCAGCAGGCACTGGGACTCTTCGATAAAGCCTTCGCGGTAAAAATCCCAGTCGTCTTCACAGTGGAAAATCCACGACGTCTGCACCTCAGCATAGGCGGCATCGATGGAGCGCAACTGACCCAAACGCGGTTTATTGATGAAAAACCGGGTATGCGCTCGCCAGTGTTCTGGAATACAGGCCTCGACGGCACTGTCGCCGGAGTCCTCGGTAATGAACACATGACGGATGGGAGCCGTATTGAACCGGTCAAATGTCTTCAGGGTTCGCGTCAACAGATCGAAGCGACCGCAACTGGTGATGACAACCGAAATGTCGCTAGTCTCGCTGAACAGCATCTAATTACACCGCACCATTAGTGATTTGATCGCCTGGCCTCACAGCCCAAGCGACAAGCGTAGTTTTTCTTTCCAGCCCAGCGGGACATGCTCGCGCAGCGGCGCACGCATCGCGTCGACAATCGCATGCCCTACGGCCCGGAAGGTGTAACGCTGCTCGACCAGAGCCTGCCCGGCCAACGAAATGGCCTCGGTCAGCTGCTGGGATCCGCGTAACACGGCCAGTTTTTCGCTGAGTTCCTCGCGCGTTCGATAGAGCACGATGTTGTGCATATCGACGAAGCCTAGCGCGCGATTTTCTTCTACCCCTTGATCGTAAGCAAACAACACACAACCACAGGCCATGGCCTCGAAATTCTTGATCATGTATTCGCCCATGCCGACGTCGGCACTCACGAAATAGCGGATCCGGCTCAACGTCTCGCAGTATTCCTCACCCGACTTGGTGCGTGTGATCAGCAGGTTCTCGACTTCGGCCACCGACTCAAGCATGGCCTTGCGCCCGGCATACGCCACGCTGTTGAGACTGCCGACAAAACCCAACTCGATATCCCGCTCGCGCTGGCGGTTTTGCAACAGCGCCTGATCGTAGCCCTTGGGCACGAAATGCGCGTCAAAACCTTCATCGCTCAAACGCTGACTGACCATGTAACCCGAGCTGATCACCCGCGCCCACGGCAGCTTGCGGTAATGGGCGCTGAATTTTCCCGTGTATTTGCACGGGATGTAATTCTGGTACGCATCGTGTTCGAGAATAACCAGATTGGGCAGGGTCTGTATGAACCGCACCTGTCTGATTTCTTTTTTGAAGCGCAGGAAGAAAACGATCCGGTCGTAGCGGCTCACATCGACATGCTTGCGAAAGTACCCACGCAAGTTGTCCTGCTCCTCACTGGTCAATTCGCGCTTGTCGCAGTCGCACTGCTCGGCGATACCGTCATAGAGTCGGTCGAGGATCGCTCGCTGCTCTTTCTGCACCAGAAACAGAACTTTCAATTGGTCTCTCTCTTTCCAGACAGCTCTTGAACCCAGAACAGCTCGTGGCGTCGCACCGTTTTACGGAAGAACTCGTTTTCGCCGTACGCCGGCCAGCGTCGGGACGCCAGGCAACGCTGAATCATCCGGCGCAGCAGGCGCTTGAGGGGAAGTCGGGGCTGAAGGTCGTGCATCATGCCCAACGACATAGCCTTGTGCCACTGCTTTTCCGGCGACACACCCAGTGCCCAGGGCCGCAACGGTTCATGGGCGCCGAGCTGTGGCGGCAGGGCCACGCCCGTGCCGGCATCACCCATTGGCCAGCGATCGTTGTCGTGCAGATGGTTGGCGTAATGCAATAAGGTGTCCGGCTGCCAAGTGGTAAAACTCAGCGCCTGCATCACCGCCTGCTGAGAGCATAGATGGTCTGGGTGCGGGTCGAAGCGTGGATGTGGCAAAACAATGATCTGGGGCTGAATGCGCTCGATCAGCTCGACCAGGTCGGCGAGCAGATTATTCCACGACGGCACGCCATCAACGTCACTGCCCAAGGCAAACGGGTTGAAGCGTCGGAAATAGCGGGTATCGGCCAGCTGTGCTTCGCGGGATGCAACCGCCTCGGCGGGCGCGCTCTGCATGGCGGGCAATTGCAGGCAGAAGTAGCCCAACTGAACACAGCGCTCCTGAGGCACACCGCCCCACAACGGCACGCTGACGCTGTCCCAGGCGCGGAGTGAACCTTTCAACCGAGACGCTTCGACACCCTTGAGCCCCATCTGCTGATAGTGCTCGGCCTCGATTTCACCGGCGGTCAGTGTCACGATCCAGCTTTGCTCGGCGCTGCTGTACAAGCCGAATGCGGCCAGTTCGGCATCGTCGGCGTGGGGCGCGATCACCATCACCCGCTGACGGCTGTAGTCCGGATGCTCGAAGGCCCACAGCACCGGCTCGCCGAGCAATCGGCAGAAATGCCCGCGCAGGCGCAATTCACCTTTGGACAGTACCTGCGCCTGTCCACTGAGGTTGAGATAACGCAGGCCGTCGGTACCCCGTTCGAAGGTTTGTCGGTCAGGATTATCGCCGCCTGACAACTCGACAACCGGGTCGAAAAAGCGTCCCAGCCACGTGCTTTTAATGCGCAACGCCAGGATCAGTGTGGCGTCATCGACCAGCATCACGCCGTCGTCCAGGCGCAAACGCTCGCCGTCCAGGTGCACCTTGGGCTGCTGGGTGTACGGCGGAAAGCTGTACTGGTAATCGTCTTTCGGGGAATAAAACAAATGGTCGGCGAACCAGGCCTCATGGGCAATCCAGCCCAGCACCGCCAACACCAGCGGCAACCACCAGGCCACCAGCACGCCAGTGGCAATCAACAGCACCAGCGCGATCAGCAGGCCGATGCGTTTGTTGCGCCGGTGGCGCTTGAGCAGTTGCTGTTTGCGGCTCATGGGCTGACTCATACGGTGAAGACCGGCACGGGGTTGCACCAGCGATCCTTGTATTCCCGGTCGGCGCGACCGAAGGAGAAGCGCAACGGTTTGTCCAACGCCCGGGCATGTTCCCAGGCGCTTTGGGTATTGAGAAAGCTCAGCACGCTGCCAGGACTGAAATCGCGGGTTTCAGGATCGACGCCGCCATTGATGTACTCGACGCTGATCCATTCCGGCGTTTCGACGCGGTACACCAGTTGAGTCGCGATCGGCGCATCATTGAGGAAAATCACCGAGCCGATCAACAACTCGCGCAGCAACTCAATGACCTCAGCCATACGCTCGGCGCCCGTCGCCGGGAAACCCCAGCGGCGCTGGAACAGGTCGCAATAGATCGCCGCCAGCTCACGGCTGGAGAACTCGGTGACCGGCCGCACGACGCCGCCCGCCTCTTCCAGCAAACGCAATTCGCGGCGCTGGTTGTAGCGAAATTTCTTCGACAGTTCTTCGGGCGTACGGGCCATGGCCAGTTGTTCGGCCTGCAACTTGATGCCGGTAAACCGGCCTTCATTCAGGGCCGACAGATAGCGTGCGTGATGACGCAACGGTGCTTGTGCATCGGCAGCGGCCGGCAGGATGAGCTCGGCATTACCCAGATCAAACAGGCCTTTTTTACCGCGACGCTTGAGCACATCCTTGGACAACGCAAGGTCGCGGCCCCAGGTCGGGATCGCGGCTTTGACGTCACCGTTCTGCTCCCAGGCCAGGTAGCGCACCGGGATGTCGGCCAATTGCGCCAGGCGCTCGACCACCATCGGATGAGTCGCGACGCTGCCGCCATAACGTTGCCAGGCCTCGGCATAGGTCGAGGCGTCGGTTACCGCCCAGCCACGTTCGCGCCAGCCTTGTAATCGGTTGAGCATCAGCCCCTCGACGCCAGTTCGGTAACGTGTGGCAAACGCCAGAAAGCTTCGCGTACCGCACGGTCGGAGAAGCGCTCACGCAAGCGGTCAAGCATCAGCTCGGCACACTGGTGACGTTGCTGCTCGTCCATCGCGGCCAGGTGTTGCAGCCCTTGAGCCAAATGTTCGACATCGCCCAGCGGGAACAGAATGCCCACGCCTTCGACCACTTCCCGGGCCCCGCCACACGCGGTGGCGAGCAACGGCACACCGGCGGCCATGGCCTCCAGCAGCACCATGCCGAACGGTTCGTGGTCGGAACTCAGGGCAAACACATCGAACGCCCGGAAGTAACGTCGAGCGTCGGGAACCTGGCCGAGAAACAGCACACGATCACCGATACCCAGCTCACGTGCCTGGGCCTTGAGGTCCTGCTCCAGCCGCCCCGAACCCAGAATCACCAATTGGCTGTTGACCGGCAACCCCGGTAACGCCGCGGCAAAACCGAGCAGCAAAGTGGACTGGTCCTTATCCGGATGCAGCCGGCCGACGTTGCCGACAACCCAGGCATCCATCGACAAGCCGAGGGTTTCCCGGGCTTCGCGTACCGACACCTGACTGTCTTGCAAGCCTTGCACGTCGATACGGTTATACAGCGTCTGGATGCGTGCGGCCGGCCACTTCGGCAGGCAACGACGCATGTCGTCGCGCACCGCATCGGACACCCCGAGCAGGCTCAGGCGCTTGCGGAAGATATTAGCGAAGAGTTTGCGCGTGCCGCGCTGGTAATCGCCAAAGGCGTGATGCACCCCAATCACCGGCAGCGACGTGCCGAGCAAGGCGATGTAGATCGGCTTGAAACGGTGAGCAATGCAGAAACTGAAATTGCGTGAAGCGGCGATCTTGCGCAGATCGCCGATGGCGCCCAGCTTCAGGCCACGAATGGCCTTGGAGCTGTATTCCATGAACAGCACTTCATCGGACGCGCAGTTGGCGGCAACACCGGCATCGGCGGCCCCGGTCAGAAACACCGTGGTCACGCGATAACCGGTCCCCGCAAACAGGCTGGCGTACTGCCGGGCGCAGTCCAGAAACGGCCCGTCATAGCCGTGGCAGAACTGCAACACATGGCGTTCAGCCGAGCGTGTCATATGCGTCCGCGCCCTCTTTGACCACCAGGATGTCTTCCATGATCAGGTACTGTAGATCGGAACCGAAGAACATGTTCAGGGCATCCGTCGGCGAGCAGATCATCGGCTCGCCACGACGGTTGAGCGAGGTGTTCAGCGACACGCCGTTGCCGGTCAACACTTCCAGCGCCTTCATCATGTCGTAGTAGCGCGGGTTGTATTCGCGCTTGAGCACCTGGGCCCGGGACGTGCCGTCTTCGTGGACGACTTCCGGCACGCGGGTCTTCCATTCTTCCGCCACTTCAAAGGTGAACGTCATGAACGGCGCCGGGTGATCGATCTTGATCATCTGCGGAGCAACAGTGTCGAGCATCGACGGGCAGAAAGGCCTCCAGCGCTCGCGGAACTTGATCTGGTGGTTGATCCGGTCAGCCACGCCCGTGGCGCTCGGGCAACCAATGATCGAACGACCGCCCAGTGCGCGCGGACCAAACTCCATGCGCCCCTGGAACCAGGCCACCGGGTTGCCATCGACCATGATCCTGGCGATGTTTTCCGGCATGTTTTCAAGCTTGCGCCATACCGGTTTGCTCGGGTGACGAGCGCACGCTGCCAGCACATCTTCGTTGGTGTACGACGGACCGAGGTAGACGTGTTCCATCTTCTCGACCGGTACGCCACGGGCGTGAGACACGTAAGCCGCTGCGCCGACCGCAGTGCCGGCATCGCCGGACGCCGGCTGGACGAACAGCTCCTTGACGTCATCGCGCGCGATGATTTTCTGGTTGAGCTTGACGTTCAACGCACAGCCGCCGGCGTAAGCCAGCTTGCCGGTTTCCTTGAGCACGTCGCCCAGGTAGAAGTCGATCATTTGCAGCGCGATCTTTTCGAACAGCGCTTGCATGCTCGCGGCGTAATGGATGTAAGGCTCGTCGGCGATGTCGCCTTCGCGCTTCGGACCCAGCCACTCGATCAGCTTCGGCGAGAAGTAGAAACCCTTGCCCTTCTCTTTATAACGACGCAGGCCGATGACGTTGGCGTAATCGGTGTTGATCACCAGTTCGCCGTTCTCGAACGAGGCCAGGCGCGAGAAATCGTATTTGCTGGCATCGCCGTACGGCGCCATGCCCATGACCTTGAACTCACCGTCGAGCATCTCGAAACCGAGAAACTCGGTGATTGCGCCGTACAGGCCGCCGAGGGAGTCAGGATCGAAGAATTCCTTGATCTTGTGGATCTTGCCGTTTTCGCCGTAACCGAAGAAGGTCGTGGCGTACTCACCCTTGCCATCGATCCCGAGGATCGCGGTTTTCTCTTTGAAACCGGAGCAGTGGTAAGCACTGGAGGCGTGGGCCAGGTGATGCTCGACGGGTTCGATCTTGATTTTCTTCGGATCGAAACCAAGCTGCTCGAGGCACCAGACAATCTTGTTGCGATAGCGCTTGTAGCGACGGTTGCCCATCAGGATCGCGTCGAGGGCGCGGTCCGGGGCGTACCAGTAACGCTTGGCGTAGTGCCAGCGAGCCTTGCCGAACAGGCTGATCGGGGCAAATGGAATGGCCACGACGTCAACGTCGGACGGCTTGATGCCTGCCTGCTCAAGGCAGAACTTCGCCGACTCGTAAGGCATGCGGTTCTTTGCGTGTTTATCGCGCACAAAGCGCTCTTCTTCAGCCGCCGCGACCAGCTTGCCGTCGATGTATAAGGCTGCGGAAGGATCATGGCTAAGGGCGCCGGACAGGCCAAGAATCGTCAATGCCACAGGGGTCTAGCCTCTTTAGTCTGCATGCAGGCGCAGGGCGCCTCAAAAATTAATGTGCCCTCGCAAGTGGCGAGAGACAGCTAAAGGGCGGGATTATAGCTTAAAAGCTCCGGCAAACCTCTAGCGGGAAGTGGCGAGGTTGCGCGTTGACAGTCGAAGATCCTCGACATAGACTCCTGCGCAAATGGACTGGGGGATCCCGGTCGGCGTTGTAGCCTCGGTGAGTTTCACCGGGGCTTTTCGCTTTCTGAGAGAGGGAAAATCTTTACACCCCAATTTTCGAAACCCTCTCCCACATTATTACGTCCACCACTGCAATAAAACTTACGCTTGAGTACGTCAAAGGCACGATTTTCTTGCCCTGACCGCAAAACGCTCATACCGATGGGTCTTGCAACAAGATCCGCTAGCTGTAACCCCGTGGAATTCACTTGTTTGGTTGCAAAGACGATGTCGAACGGCAATTAAATGCCCAATCGGTTCGCGCCATCGCACATGCGACGAAACTCCAGCTCTAGCTCATTATCCTCACGCTTCCCTCGACGCTCGAAGATCACATGAGTCAAAGCACTCTGTTGATTCTTTTCCTGTAAATACTCATGAAGAGTTTCCAGACAGAAGCCGAGGGCGACGTGATAAGGATTGTGAACGGGACCTTGTTTTTCGCGAAGAGCGGCTTTGTCGATCACACAACTAATCAGGACGAAATTGCTGGCTTCGATGATGCCCGTCAACTCATCGAGGAAGGCATGTTTGTGTTGTCTGGACACGAATAGACTAGAGAACGCTCCCTTTTCTTTTCGGATCTCCAACTCATGCAGACCAATCAGGTCATGCCCCATATGATTGAATTTAAACTTCTGAAGGGCAGGAATAACCTTCTCGCAGTAATGCCTTTTATGGAATACACAAAAGGCCAGCACAAACACTGGATAGTGTTGATCTAACGTTTGCATTCCATGATCGCCGCTCTCATCGACATAAATTATAAAGTCGCTGTACTTCCCGCTCGGAGGCAAAGGCTTTTTTGCCTCGACATCAGGGTCAGCTTCGCTTTCGTTTTCAAAAAGAAAAAACTGCTGCGAGGGGAAAATCGGGATCGACACGACCTATTCATCCTTTGCTATTCGAGACAGGTACTTGGGTGTCACTGACACGCCTGAATACAAAAGAGTTACCCGCGGCCTGCACGCCAGTAGATGCCGATATTGCCATCGACCCCCTGCCGATAAAGGGTGTACGGCAAAACAGCCGTGTCCAGAACGCCCGACAAGGCCAGGTCCAGTAGAACGAACGGCACGAGTATGCCGGTGGGGTCCGGCGGCGCATTCAATACGCAGAAGTCGTAGGCCAAACCGCTGTAAACGCGCGGGATGGACTGACAATAGGTTTTTTGTTTTCGCAGCCCCTGGGCCGCAGAGGCGTCATCCTGCAACACCGTAGAGACGGTTCCGCAGCCTGCCAGAACCAGTGATAAAGCGCCCAACGACATTGCCATTTTTATAGTCAAGACCAGCCCTCCGAGAACGTCTCGGCAAGCTAGCATCGTGGTTATTCAGGGCACAGTTCATGGCTTCTCAAGATCGTGTAGGACGGTTCATAAGAACGTGTCCCTAATCTTCATTGGCTGTTCTGGCCTCTTCGCGAGCAAGCCCGCTCCCACATTTAACCGAGTTGCTTGATAAGTACACGGTCAAAATGTGGGAGCGGGCTTGCTCGCGAAAGCGATTCAGGCGGCGCTAGAAATGTCTTTGGGAAGTCGCTGATCGATGACTTGATAGAGAGCGCTGCCTTCCGGCCAGTTACGCATGAATCGCGCCCGATCCCGTGCAAACGCCGGGGCGAAGCTGCTGAGTGAGCCGTGCTGACACATCGAATCGAGGTCGATCAGCGCCCAGCGATCGTCCTGCCAGAACAGGTTGTGGCCCTTGAAATCGCCGTGGCTGATCCGTTCGCGAATCAGTTCGGCAAACAAATGATCCAGCGCCAGCAATTCAGCCTCGGGCGCGGCGCCGTTCTCAACGTACGGCGCAAAGCGCTCGATGATGTCCGGGCCCGACAGGTGCTCGGTGATCAGGTAAGCCCGGCTGCGCAGCCACAGAAAACGCTTCTCTAGCAACGCCAGGGGTTTGGGCGTGGCGATACCGAGGAACGCCAGGCGATTGCCTTCGCGCCAGGAATGCCAGGCACGGCTCGGGCGCCAGAAGCGTTTGAGCCAGTGGGCAAACCCTTTGATGTTGTAGCGCTTGATCACCAGCGTACGGCCGTCTACCTCGACCTTGCCGACGCTCGCCGCGCCGCCGGTCTTGTACAGATGGCCCTGATCGAGCAAGGCATCGGCCTGCTCCAGCACCGGCAGCATTGCCGCTTCTTCCTCGCGACGAATCGCGCGCAAACCGAACGCGCCGCGCTGGACGCTGAACAGCGTGCATTCGCGGCCGATCTTGATCAGGTAGTCCTTGAGCCGCCAGCTGCGCACCTTGTCGATCTGCTTCTGCAACGCTTCCATCGGCAACGCATGTTCGCCGTTGCTCAGCAGGTAATACACCAGCAATTCTTCGGTGAACGGTTCCAGCGACTTGGGCAACTGGGCAAAAAACACCCCGAGGTTTTCCAGGACTTTCTGCCGCGACAGCGGCTGGCCTGGGGTTTCGGAGCAGACGCCGCCGCCATCGATCAAATACAACCGACCGCGCTGGCGCAGGAGGTTGTCCAGGTGCAGGTCTTCCTGCCAGAGCCCCTTGCGATGCATTTGGCCGATAGCGCCCAGTGCCTCGGCCAGCACAGCCCCTTGCATATCCGCCAGCACCGGCAAATGCTCGACCCGTTTCCAGGTTTCGCCAAGGCTTTCGGCGCCCTCGATGAATTCGAACAGCAGCCAGCCGCCCTCGCCGTCCTTCAGGCCGTCGGCCAACAGTTGCGGCGTGGTCAGGCCCTGGGTGGCGAGCAAATGCACACCGTTGCGCTCGCGCTGGAAATGCCGCGCCGCTTTGCTGCCGACCAGCAACTTGGCCAGCACCGGCCGGCCACGCCAGACGCCGGCACCGACGTAACGCTGGCCGGGCAACACCCGCAGCAGACTGAGCAGCTGCAACTCGGCAGGCCCGGCGGCATCGGCCAAGGAAATATTCAGTGGCAGGTTCGGGCTGCGGCCCGCGTTCTTGAGTTCCGACAAACGCATCAGCGCGTCTCCTTGTGACTGCGCCGCGCGGTCAGTCGCACCAGCCAGCTATCGATCAGCGAACTGTCCAGCGATTGATCCAGGTAGGTAGCCAACAATTCGCGCAGCTGCGCTTCGCTCCACTCGGGTGAGCGACGCAGCAGCGGCTCCAGGTCCTTGACCCGGTCACGCTGACCGAACAGCAATGGCCGGGTCTTTTCCAGGTCGATCAGTTGGGCCAGGTAACCGTCGCCGGTGGCCTGGAGAAAAATGTGTTTGGGGTAGAAGCAGCCATGGACCTGTCGCGCGCCGTGCAGGCGTCGAGCCAATTGGCCACAGGCTTTGAGAATCGCCGAATGCTGCGCCGCGCTCAGTTCCGACCAGCGCTGCAACAGCGAATCGAGGTCATCCCAGCCATCCAGAGCACGGGTCAGCAGAATCGCCCGGACTTCGCCGTCGACCTTGCGCTCGCCAAAGAAGGCGGCCTTCAACGCTGGAATACCGAGTTTTTCATAGCGGCTGATGTTGCGGAATTCGCGGGCAAAACTGGGCTCGCCAAACGGCGCATGCAAGGTGCGCATCTGGTAATTGCTCTGGCGCTTGAGGTAGTAGCCATGACCTTCCAGCACCAGCCGGAACACGCTGCTCCAGCCACCGCGACCCGTGTTGGGTTCATCCACAGCCTCAAGCTGCTTGGCCCAGAGTGCGTCGAAAGTGCCGAGGCCGTGACGCTCAAGGAGCGCACGGTCTTCGGCCGCCAGAAAATCAGTCATTCACGTCCCTCGAAAAATCTCACCACGTGCCGAATGCGTTTTTTGTCGGCCGCATTGAGCCGAGGCCGTTGGCAGTATTGCAGGTAGAAGCGCAACCGCTGGGTGGCCGACAGGTGATACTTGGCGACCTTGTCGAGGCACGCCAGGTCCTTGGTGATGCGGTACTTGAGCCAGAAGCCACGCCAGAAATCGCCGTTCGGGCAGTCGATCAGGAACAATCGGGCCTGATCGTCGATCAGCAGGTTGCGCCACTTCAAATCGTTATGGGTAAAGCGGTGGTCGTGCATGGTCCGGGTGTAGCCGGCCAGTTGCCGACTGATGTTGTCGACCCAGGCGCGGTCCGCCAGTTTCGGATCATGCCGTTCGGCCAGGACCGCCAAGTCTTCGGTACGCGGCAGTTCACGGGTGATCATCGCCCCGCGATCGTAAGCCGCGCCGCGCCGCTCCAGGCCCCAGGCCACCACTTCGGCGGTGGGAATGCCCCACTTGGCAAAACGCTTGAGGTTCTGCCATTCCATTTTCACCCGCGGCTTGCCGAGGTAGCGGCGCAGGCCTTTGCCGGCGCCGACGTAGCGTTTGACGTAATAGTTGACGCCATTGCGCTCGACGCGAATGACCTCGGACAGCGGGTCTCGGGTCAGGCGTTCGCCTTGAAGCGCAAACACCGCTTCAAGGCTGCCGAAATCTTCTGCCAGCTCGCTGTAAGCAGGCTCAAGTCTCCAACCCGGCATTAGAGCGCGTCCCCGTATCGCTGTTTACGGTCATACAGCTTGTTGGCCTTGCCTTCGAGCCAGGCGAGCAACCCGGCTTCTTCGCCGAGGATCTCGCGCAGGGGCTTTTGAAAATAGCCCTTGAGGAAACGCAGTTTGTCGCGACGGGTCAGGCCAATGTCCAGCGCCGAAAAATACAGCGCCGCCAGGTCCTTGTTGCGCCAGCGCTGGGTGATCGCCGGGCGGGTCTGGGCGCGGTGCAGGTCGATCACCGAGAGCTTGAAGTCATCGGCCGTCACCGGTTTGTCGGTGTGCAGCAGGAAGTGGCAGATGTAGCAGTCGCGATGGTTGACCCCGGCGCGGTGCATCATGCCGGTCATGCGCGCGACTTCGGCAATCAAGGCGCGCTTGAGTTTTGGCTCGGGCGGTTGCTTGACCCAGTCGATGCTGAAGTCTTCGAGGCTGACGGTAGGCGCCAGTTCTTCGGTGACGATGAACGAGTGCTGGTCCGCCGGGTTACTGCCCTTTTCACCGTAAGCCACGGCGGTCATGGTGGGCACGCCGACTTCTTGCAGGCGCTGAATGGCCTTCCACTCTTGGCCAGCACCGAGTACCGGCAGTTTGGCGGTGAGCAGGTTCTTGAAGATCTCGCCCCAGCCGATGCCGCGGTGGATCTTCACGAAGAAACCATTGCCGTTCACTTCAGTGCGCAACGTACGGCGCGCTTCCAGTTCGCGGTACACCTCGCCCTGCAAGCCCTCGACTTCGGCGAACGGGTCGCGTCCGGCCCACAGGCTCTTGAACGGTTCAGCCAGCATCAACTTCATTAAGCGTGCTCCGCCAGAATCACATCGGCCGCGTGCTGCGGCATGCTATAGAGGTCGGCCGTCTCGGCAAAAGCCAGACCGTTGCGGCTCCAGGCCGCCCGTGCTTGAGCGTCGTTCAACATGCCGGTCAGGTATTGCGTCAGTTGCGCCTGATCGAACGGTTCGTCCAGCACCAGGCCGGCGTCGGCCTCGGCAATGTAATGGGCATAACCACACACCGCGCTCACCAGCACCGGCAAGCCGGCCACCAGGGCTTCGAGCAACACGGTCCCGGTGTTTTCGTTGTACGCCGGGTGGATCAACAGATCGGCCCCGAGCAGAAAACGCGGGATATCGCTGCGGCCCTTGAGGAACGTCACGTTGTCGCCAAGCCCCAGTGTGGCGCTCTGCATCTGGAATAATTTGGGGTCGTCCTGGCCAATTACAAACAGCCGGGTGCGGTTCTTCAGATCGGCGGGCAGTGCGGCCAATGCCTTGAGGCTGCGATCCACGCCCTTGGTCTTGAACCCGGAGCCGATTTGCACCAGCAACAGCTCATCGTCCTTCAGCTTGAATTCACGGCGGAATTCGGCGCGAATCTCGGCGGCATTCGGCGGCGCGCGACGGTCCTGAGAGATGCCCGGCGGCAACAGATGAAAGCGCTCCAGCGGGGTGTCGTAATGCTTGATGAACAGCGGCTGCTGGACTTCGGAAATCATCAGCACTTCGGTCTTGGCGTCCTTGGCGAACACCGCGCGCTCGTACTCGGCGAAGTGCCGGTAGCGGCCCCAACGCCGGTACAGCGAATTGCGCAGGTTCTGCGCCTTGTCTTCGAAGCAGCCATCCGCGGCGTAGTAGACGTCCAGGCCCGGCATCTTGTTGAAACCGATCAAGCGGTCCACCGGACGCTTGGCCAGATCAGCCTCCATCCACTCGCTGAGTTTCTCGTTGCGTCGATGGTTGAAGAACGCTTTGACCGGCGCCACCAACACTTCGAAACCCGGTGGAATATCGCCTTCCCAGATCAGCGTGTAGACGCGAATCTGGTGGCCGCGCGCCTGGCATTCCAGGGCGATGCGCATGAAGTCGCGCTGCAAGCCCCCGAAGGGAAAGTACTTGTACAAGACGAATGCCAATTGCATCAGCGCAGCTCCTCAGCCAGTAACAACGTGCTCAGTCGGGTCGCGACACGCTCGGGATTCAGACGCGTGAAGCACAGGGGCCACTCGCGTTTAAGGTCGAACCGACGGGCATCTTCGGCCGTCGGTTGATAGGTACATTTCTTTTGCATACACGGCGCGCAGGGGAAATCGCTGGCGATGTGAATCTGCGATTTGCCATAGGCGCCGGTCAGGCCCGGGTTGGTCGGGCCGAACAGCGACAGCGTCGGCACGTCGAGTGCCGCGGCCAGATGACCGAGGCCAGTGTCCACCGCCACGCAGGCTTGCGCGCCGGCCAGCACTTTGCCGACGCCGGCCAGGTTCAGCTTGGGCAGCACTTCGACGTGCTTCATGTCTTGGGCGATGCGCTCGGCACGGGCCTTCTCGACCGCGTTGCCCCACGGCAGTTTGACCCCGACGCCCAGATAACCGACGCGCTCGGCCAGTTCACGCCAATAGGCTTCGGGCCAGTGCTTGGTGTCCCACGTGGTGCCGTGCAGAAACAGCACGTAAGGGTTCTTGCGTGGCAGTTCCACCAGTCGATCGACGCTCAGGCCGTAGTCGCCCAAGCCTTTGGGCAGGTCGTAGCCCAGCGCGATGGCGAACAATTGGCGCACGCGTTCGACGGCGTGCTGACCACGAGCCACCGCCAGACGTCGATCGTAGAAGCGTGCGGCGATCGGCTCGCGAGCAGAACTTTTATCGAGACCAGCCACCGGGGCTTTGACATAGCGGGTCAGCAGGGCGCTTTTCAGCAGGCCCTGGGCGTCGATCACCAGATCGTATTTCGTGGCACGAACGCTCTGCTTGAAGCGCTTCCACTCGCCACTCTTGATGGTTTGCCAGATGTTCTTGCGCCAGCGACGGATCGCCACCGGAATCACCTTGCCCACGGCCGGGTGCCAGGTCGGGATTTCGGCGAAGCCTTCTTCCACCACCCAGTCGAACGTGATGCCGGGGATTGCCCGCGCCGCGTCGGTCAACGCCGGCAATGCGTGAATCACATCGCCCAGCGAAGAAGTCTTGATCAGCAGAACCCGCAAACTATTTGACCTCGACCACAGTGCCCTGCAACCGCTGCAAGGCTTCGTTCACCGCTTGCGGCATGAGTTGGCGCAGGCAATTGTAATGACCGAAGCGGCACGTGCGGTCGAAGCACGGGCTGCATTCGATGCCCAGGCGCACGATCTCGACGTGCTCGGCCAACGGTGGCGTGAAGCCCGGCGACGTCGAGCCGTAAACCGCCACCAATGGGCGATTCAGCGCCGCAGCGACGTGCATCAGGCCCGAGTCGTTGGACACCACGGAGTCGGCGCAGGACATCAGGTCGATGGCTTCGGCCAGGGACGTGCCGCCGCTGAGGTTCACCGACTCTTCGCGCAAACCGGGAATCAACCGCGAGCGGATGTCTTCGCCGACGGCGTGATCGTTTTTCGAACCGAACAGCCAGACCTGCCAGCCTTCGCGGATTTTCGCTTCGGCGACCTTGGCGTAATGCTCGGACGGCCAGCGCTTTGATTCGCCGAACTCGGCACCGGGGCACAGCGTCAACACCGGACGATCGAGGGTCAGATCAAATTTGGCCAGTGCCGCCTCGCGGGTCACCGGATCGATCTGCAGGCTCGGCCGTGGGTACGGTTGCGGCAGATCAACGCCTGGCTCATAAGCCAGGGCCATGAAGCGTTCGATCATCAGCGGGTAACGTTCTTTATCCAGCGTGCGCACGTCGTTGAGCAGGCCGTAGCGGAATTCGCCGCGCCAGCCGGTGCGCTTCGGGATGCCGGCGAAGAACGGCACCAGCGCTGACTTCAGCGAGTTGGGCAACAGGATCGCCTGGTCGTACTGACCGGCCAGGGATTTGCCGATGCGCCGACGGGTCGCCAGCTCGAGAACGCCATGGCCGAGCGGAAAGCTCAAGGCCTGGCGCACTTCGGGCATGCGTTCAAGAATCGGCCGGCTCCACTCGGGGGCCAGCACGTCGATTTCGCATTGCGGGTGGCGTTGTTTCAGGCACTGAAACAGTGTCTGCGCCATCACCATGTCACCGACCCAACTGGGCCCAACGATCAGAATTTTCATGTGGTTTCCAAAAACGAACCGGGGAGGCATACGCCTCCCCGCCTCGAGAATTCTACAAAACACTGCAGATCTACTGTGGGAGCGAGCCTGCTCGCGATAGCTGCGTGACAGTCACCATAAAGGTTGAATGTGACGGCCTCATCGCGAGCAGGCTCGCTCCCACACTGGGTATTGGTGCAACCTAACCTGCTGCCTTAAATCTACAAAACACTGCAATGCTGCTGTAGGAGCGAGCTTGCTCGCGATGAACCGCAGAACGCCGCGGGGTGTCAGGCTTGCCGCGTTATCGTTGACGACCATCGCGAGCAAGCTCGCTCCTACAGTGGGTCTTGGGTGTTTCAATTTCCAGTTCAGCTTAGCCCCAGTTCGCGCCAGATCCGCAGTACCTGCCGTCGTTCGTCCGCGAACTGGTCGCCCGGTATCACCCCGGCGTCCTTCTGCAAGGCCTGCCGGTGCGCGGCGGAGCGGTAGGCTTTATAGGCCTCGCGCAACAGGCTGGCGTCTTCGGCGGGCATCAGCCCTTCCTGTTCCAGCCCTTCCAGAATGCGGATATTGTCCGTCCAGCGCAGCAGTGACGGGTGCGTTTGCGACCACGCCAGGGCCGCGTATTGCACCATAAATTCAATATCGACGATACCTCCGGCGTCCTGCTTGAGATCGAACGGCGCCGTGGCCTCGAAGGCATTTGCCGCGGTGCCGGCCGCGGTGCTCTTGCTGCCAAGGTTATCGCGCATCTTGGCGCGCATCTCGCTGACCTCCTGGCGCAAGGTCGGCAGGTCGCGCGGCTTGCCCAATATCGCCGCGCGCACTTTCTCGAACGCCTGGCCGACATCCTGACTGCCCACCAGCACCCGCGCCCGCACCAAGGCCTGATGTTCCCAGGTCCAGGCTTCGTTTTCCTGATACCGGGCAAACGCGCCCACCGAACTCACCAGCAAGCCCGACGCACCGGACGGCCGCAGGCGCATGTCGACTTCATACAGCTGACCGGAGTTGGTCTGGGTGGTGATCAAATGAATGATCCGCTGCCCGAGCCGGGTGAAAAATTGCGCGCCATCGATCGGTTTCGCCCCGTCGGTTTCGGCCTGCGGGTCGCCGTCGTGGATGAACACCAGGTCCAGGTCCGAACCATGCCCGAGTTCCAGGCCGCCGACTTTCCCATAACCGACAATGATGAAGCCCGGATCGCACAAGGTGCCATCGGTGCGCAGCGGCGTGCCGTATTTGGCCACGGTCTGGCGCCAGGCCAGGGCCAGGACTTGCTCGAGGATTGCTTCAGCCAGCCAGGTCAGGTAATCGCTGACTTTCATCAACGGCAGGCTGCCGGCGATTTCCGAGGCGGCGACCCGCAAACGGTGCGCCAGTTTGAAATGGCGCAGGGCTTCCATTTGCTGCTCAAGGTCGTCCTCCGGAATCCGCGTCAAACGCTCGCGCAATTCGGCGGCCAGTTCTGGCGCCAACGGCGGCTTGAACAACCGACCTTCATTGAGCAATTCGTCGAGCAGCAGCGGGAAGCGGGTGATCTGCTCAGCGATCCACGGACTGGCGGCGCACAAGGTCAGCAAGCGTCGCAGCGCGCCGGGGTTCTCGGTCAGCAACACCAGATACGCAGAACGACGGGCCACCGCTTCAACCAGCGGCAGCACACGCTCCAGCACCAGATCAGGATTGGCGTGCTCCACGGCTTGCGCCAGCAAGCGCGGAATAAAGGCATCGAGGCGTTCGCGGCCCAGTCGCTGCATCGCCCGCAACTGTGGACTGCCGCGCAAACTCGCCAAGGCTTTCAGCGCTTTGCTGGCATCGGCGAAACCGCCCTCCTCCAACTGACGACACGCGGCCTCTTCGTCCTGCGCCTCTTCCCACAGCGGCAGCCATTCACCGCCCACCACCACTTCGCTTTCGGTGCCTTCCTCTTCATCGGGGTCGGCAATCACCTGGCCAAAGTGCCACGCCACGCGACCGCGCCAATACATCAGCCGCTCATGGAACGCCGCCCAATCGTCGAAACCCAACATAAAGGCAATGCGCGCCTGATCCTGCGCGCCGTCCGGCAGCATCTGCGTCTGACGGTCGGCAATCGCCTGGATGGCGTGTTCGGTGTAACGCAGGAATTCGTAACCTTCGCGCAACTCGCTGACCACCGCCGGCGGCAGGTAGCCCTGGCCTTCGAGCGTGCTCAGTACTTTTAATAGAGGACGTTGCTGCAAACTCAGGTCGCGACCGCCGTGAATCAGCTGGAAGGCCTGGGCGATAAACTCCACCTCACGAATGCCACCGGAGCCAAGCTTGATGTTGTCGGCCATGCCCTTGCGCCGGACTTCCTGCTGGATCAGCTGCTTCATCGTGCGCAGCGCTTCGATGGCCGAGAAGTCCAGGTAACGCCGGTAAACGAAGGGGCGCAGCATTTCCTGCAATTGCGCGCCGGCCACTTGGTCGCCGGCCACCACCCGCGACTTGATCATCGCGTAGCGTTCCCAGTCCCGGCCCTGATCCTGGTAATACTGCTCCAGCGCATTGAAGCTCAACACCAATGCACCGGCCGAACCGTAGGGCCGCAGGCGCATGTCGACGCGGAACACAAAACCATCGACGGTCATCGGGTCCAGTGCCTTGATCAGGCGCTGACCGAGACGAATGAAAAATTCCTGGTTATCCAGCGAGCGTTTTACGCCGACGGTTTCGCCACCTTCGGGGTAAGCGAAAATCAGGTCGATGTCCGACGACAGATTGAGCTCGACCGCGCCGAGCTTGCCCATGCCGAGGATGACCATTTGCTGCGGCTCGCCGCTGCGCCGGCCAGTGGGCACGCCGAACTGCTGGCAATGCCGCGCGTACAACCACTGATAGGCCTGATCGATGCTCGCATCGGCCATGTCCGAGAGGTCGCGGCAGGTCTGCACCAGATCGGCCTGGCGGTTCAGGTCGCGCCAGATGATCCGCACCTGGTGGCGTGCGCGCTGGCGACGCAAGGCCCGACCGAGTTCGTCGTCGGTTTCAGCCGCGCTCACTGCGGCGGCAATCTGTGCGCACAGTTCGCCGGGGGCAAAATTGCGGTCCAGTTCGCCGGACTGCACCAGCTCCAGCAACATCAACGGGTCACGCACACTTTGTTCAATCACGAAGTCGCTGGCGGCGGTGACGCGGGCGAATTGCGCCCAGCGTTCAGGCGTCCAGCTAGCCAGGCCATGGTCATCCTCAAGCGCCGCGACCGCTGCGCGCAACGACTGCTCGGCACGGGTGACAAACGGCAGGAGAATGCCGGGCAGTTGGGCAAGCGAAGGGAGGCTCATGGTCTATCCTTGATCGGCGTGTAGAGGGCTGCATGTAGTGATTCTGCAAAAAGCACTACGTGATCGACTGTCGAACAAAGGTTAGAAATAGCTGAAATTTCTTTATTTTTGGCAGACAGCATCAAGCTTTCACCTTTTCTGGTTGGCAAAAGACCAACCTTAACGATTATTCTCACAACGCAGCTGGAGACCACAAGCCGCTCATCTGTAGTTTTACTACTCGTATATACATTCGAAAGGCTGAAATGCCCGAAGATTTGTAGTAAAACTACACGCCGCCGGAACAACCTCTCGGCAATCCAAGAATTTATATCGTCTGCCCACAAGGCCAGTCGCAAACTCAGGCAACCGATTCTGGAAGCCTTTCCGCCCTGGAGCAAGCCATGCAAGACCTCGATCCCGTCGAAACCCAGGAATGGCTGGACGCCCTGGAATCGGTTCTCGACAAAGAAGGCGAAGACCGTGCTCACTATCTGATGACCCGTATGGGCGAACTCGCAACCCGTAGCGGTTCGCAATTGCCTTACGCCATCACCACGCCATACCGCAACACCATTCCCGTTACCCACGAAGCACGCATGCCTGGCGACCTGTTCATGGAACGCCGCATTCGCTCGTTGGTACGCTGGAACGCGATGGCCATGGTGATGCGTACGAACCTGAAAGATTCTGACCTGGGCGGTCACATCTCCAGCTTC
>NZ_JBIVBY010000033.1:54920-78558 GCF_044746405.1 Pseudomonas sp. NPDC086251 | reverse complement strand
GTACGGAGATCGATTCATCAGACCAAACTGGTGAAATGAAGGCCTGCCTAACGGCAGGCCGTTATCGGCCCGCACACAAAAAATCTGACACTCTCCCGCTATTCCAGCATCTTGCTCAACAACCAACTCCCCGCCGGCCCCGGGGGATGCTGCCGCGACCACAGCGCATCCACCGACACCGTTTTCGGCCAGCCGCGAACCTGAAGTTCCTGCAACGTCCCCGCGCCAAAACGCCCGACCAACCACCGGGGCAACGGTGCCCAGCCAAACCCACCCTGGGCCATTTCCATCAGCATCAGGTAACTCGGCGCCGACCAGACACGTCCCTTCGCCCGACTTTCATATGGGTTGACGATGGTCGCCAAGCGCAACTCGCGATGCTGTTGCAGCATGTCCTGATCGACTGTACCCAGCGCCGCCAACGGGTGTTCATGGGCCACAAACAGCGCGATCTCCGTGCGTTCGTCCACCGTCGAGCTGACCAAATCCGGCGGGTAACTGTCCTGCATCTCAGCGAAGGCGACATGCGCCCGACCGCTTTGCACCAGCGCCACCAGGTCATCGCATTCGGCAATCAGGCATTCGAGTTCCAGGTCGGGATAACGCTGCTCGAAGCTACTCAATGCCGCCTCAAACCGGTCGGACTGGTAGGTGTCGGAAATCGCCACCGTCAGCTTCGCCTCGACCCCTTCGGACAATTGGCTGGCGGTCATTTCCAGGCGGCTGGTGGCGGCCAGAATTTCTTCCGCCCGCAGCAGCATGACGCGCCCGGCCGGCGTCAGTGTCGGCTTGCGGCTGCTGCGGTCGAATAGGGTCAGGTTCAAATCGATTTCCAGGCTGGCAATCGCCGCGCTGATGGTCGACTGACTGCGGCCCAGCTTGCGTGCCGCAGCGGAAAACGAGCCCTGAGTCGCGGCCTGGACGAAGGCCTGCAACACTTCGTGGGATGCCATGAACTATCGCCTTGATCGATGGTTATTGGTTATGAAGTATCGATGTGATGGCCGATCATGGCAACCACAGTCACTTAGGGAGTCTGATCATGACCCTCAACAAATCCATCACCGAACGTATTTTCCAGGCCGTTGGTTTCGAACTGCTGGCCATCCTGATCTGTACCCCGCTGCTGGCCTGGATCATGGACAAACCGATGCTCGACATGGGCCTGGTGACCATGGCGATCGCCGCCCTGGCCCTGGCCTGGAACGTGGTCTTCAACGGCCTGTTCGACCGCCTGCTCGATCGCTTGCAGGTTGTGCGTAACGCTTGGGTGCGTGTCGTCCATGCCTTGTTGTTTGAAGGTGGACTGGTCGCGGTCGGTGTGCCGCTGATTGCCTGGTGGCTGAACATCAGCCTGTGGCAAGCGTTCCTGCTGGACATCGGTGTGTTGCTGTTTTTCCTGCCGTACACCTACGTTTACCACTGGGTGTATGACGTGGTGCGCGAACGCCTGGTCATTAGTCGGGTCAAGCCGTACAGAGCTCAGTGACAAAATCCAGAAACGCCCGAACCTTGGCCGCCGGCAGATGCCGCGACGGATACAGCGCATACAACGGAAAACGCTCGTCGGGCCAGTCTGGAAACAACTCCACCAAACGACCCTCCTTCAAGGCCGGCGCTATCCCCAGGTCCAGCACTTGGGCGATGGCCTGGCCGCTTTCACAGACGCTGTGCAACGTGCCGACGTCATTGACCAACAATCGGCAATGCGGCTGCACATGCAGCACCGGCCTTCCCGAACGATGGAATTCCCAGCCAAACGGGCGGGCGGTTTGCGGATCGCGAAACTGCATGCACACGTGCTGCTCGTGCTCCATGTCTTGCGGTGTCAGCGGTCGCCCGTGTTTTTTCAAGTAAGCCGGCGAAGCCAAGGTCAGCACTCGCACATCCAGCAGTTTGCGCGCCACCAGCGATGAAGACACCGGGTGGCCGAAGCGCACCGCCAGATCAAAACCGTCCGCGACCATGTCGCCCAATTGATCGCGGGTTTGCAGTTCCAGGTACAACTCGGGATAGCGCTCCATGAACCGCCCCAGCGCCGGGCCCAGAATCAGCCGCGAAAAATACGGGTCCATGTTGACCCGCAAGCGTCCTCTGACCTGAATCGCGCTGCTCGATGCCGAGTTGGCGGCCTCTTCGAGACTGGCCAGCAGCGGCGCGATCTCTCCGTAAAACCGTCGGCCTTCGTCGGTGAGGGTGACGGTGCGAGTGGTGCGGTCGAACAGGCGAATGCCCAGGCGTTTTTCCAGGCGCGCAATGGCCCGGCTCACGCCGGATGGCGTCAATTCCAGCGCTTCGGCGGCGCGGACAAAACTACCGCCATCGACCACCGCGCTGAACACGCCCATGCCATTGGCAAGGCCGGCCTCAAAGCTCATTGATGACTCCTGATCACGTGTGCAATGACATTCATGCTATCGGAGAATCTTCGTTTGTCGCTGACTATTTGCCCATCGCGACACCCGTCGTTTTCGAGCAGGAGAACAGTTCATGTATGCAGTGATGGGCATTACCGGGCAGGTGGGCGGCGCAGTCGCCCGTACATTATTGGCCACCGGTCACGCCGTGCGCGCCGTGGTGCGTAGCGCAGACAAAGGTGCGGCGTGGGCGCAACGTGGGTGTGAAGTGGCGATTGCTGATGTCGACGATCGTGACGCCATGGCCCGGGCGTTCTCCGGCGTGGAAGGCGTATTTGTGATGATGCCATCGAATTTCGACCCGTCACCGGGCTTCCCGGAAACCCGGCAAGTAGTGGAAAACATCCGTCTGGCGCTTGAAGCCGCGCGCCCCGGCAAAGTGGTGTGCCTGTCGACCATCGGCGCCCAAGCCACTCAGCCCAACCTGCTGAACCAGCTGCAATTGCTGGAGCAGGCGTTAACGAATCTGCAGTTACCTGTCACCTTCCTGCGTCCGGCCTGGTTCATGGAAAACGCCCAGTGGGACGTCGAACACGCAATGGGCTCGGGAATGATTCCGAGTTTCCTGCAACCCCTCGATAAACCGGTGCCGATGATCGCCACAGCGGATGTCGGTCGAGTGGCTGCCGAGCTGTTGCAGACGTCATGGCAGGGCAAACGCATCGTCGAACTGGAAGGCCCGCAACGCATCACGCCGCTGCAACTGGGCGCCGCTTTCAGCGCACTGCTGGGTAAACCGATACGGATGCAAAGTGTGCCGCGCGAAACCTGGCAGGCACTGTTCACCAGTCAAGGCATGCGCAACCCGTTGCCGCGAATGCAGATGATCGACGGGTTCAACGAGGGCTGGATCGAGTTTGAAGGTGAACCGCGTAAGGGCAGGGTCGAGCTGTCGTCAATACTGCAGCGTTTGCTATCGCGCAGTTGAACGGGTTGAGCGGGCTTATGTTCAGCCCGCTCAACGGTACGCCAGTTACAGAAACATCCCGCCCGACGCCTCGACACGCTGGCCATTGATCCACTGACTGCCCGGTGCCAGCAACAGCGCAATCGCAGCGCCGATGTCGTCCGGCAGACCGACGCGACCCAGCGCGGTATTGCCAGCCACGTAGCTGTTCACTTCGCTGTTGTCGCGCACCGTGCCGCCGCCGAAATCGGTTTCGATGGCGCCAGGCGCCAAGGTATTCACGGAAATTCCACGGCCGCCGAGTTCCTTGGCCTGGTAGCGCGTCAGCACTTCCATCGCGCCTTTCATCGCCGCATAGGCGCCGTATCCCGGCAGGCTGAAGCGCGTCAGACCGCTGGACACGTTGAGGATTCGTCCACCGTCCGCCATCAGCGGCAGCAGGTTTTGCGTCAGAAAAAACGGCCCCTTCAAATGGATATTCATCAGCAGATCGAACTGGTCGACCGTGGTGTCGACGAAGCTCGCGTTCAGGCCGATGCCGGCGTTGTTGATCAAGAAGTCGAAGTGCTCGCGATCAAAATGGCGGCTCAATACATCGGCCACCTGAGTGGCGAAATCGGCGAAGCCTTCACTGCGGCCAACGTCGAGTTGCAGCATGGCGGCGCGACCGCCGAGGTTTTCGATTTCTGCGACCAGTGCGTGCGCCTCGTCAGCCTTGCTGTTGTAGGTGCCAATGATATCGATGCCTTGGGCAGCCAGATGCAGGGCTGCGTTTTTGCCAAGGCCGCGGCTGGCGCCGGTGATCAGTGCGATTTTTCGGTTCATGGGACTTCCTCAAGGGCAGTGGTTGGTTGATGTGAGGAAGTTTATTTATCCGCCTTGTAGTGATAAATAGAGTGAAACTGGAATCACTGGTCGGTTAATCCGAACAATAGAAGGTCGGCCCATGAACAAACTGGAACTGCTGCGCACCTTCGTTCGCGTCAGCGAAAAGTCGAGTTTTACCCTCGCCGGTGAAAGCCTGGGTTTGCCCCGGTCCACCGTGTCGGAGCACGTGCAGGCCTTGGAAGCGCTGTTAGGTACGCGCTTGCTGCAACGCACCACGCGCAAGGTGCAGGCGACTCAGGACGGCCTGGTGTTGTACGAGCGCAGCAAGGATCTGCTGTCGCACATGGACGAAATCGAAGGGCTGTTTCGCCAGGATGCGGCCTCACTCACCGGGCGGATTCGCGTCGACATGCCGAACATCCTGGCGCGTCGCATCGTGATGCCACGGCTGCCGGAATTCATGGCGCTGCACCCTAATCTTGAGCTCGAAATCAGCACCACCGACCGCCGCGTCGATTTGCTCAGCGAAGGCTTCGATTGCGTGGTGCGGGTTGGCGCGCAGCCGGATCAATCGGTGGTCGCGCGTCACCTGTGCGACTTCGCCATGGTCAATTGCGTCAGCCCCGCGTATGTGCAGCGTTATGGCATTCCCGAAACGCTGGACGATCTGGCGCAGCATCGACTGGTGCATTACGTCGGTGTGCTGGGCGCGCGGTCGGAAGGTTTTTTGTATGAGGAAGCGGGCGCGTTACATCGGCTGCCAATGGCAGGCAGCGTCACGGTGAACAGCACCGACGGTTATGAATCGGCGTGCCTGGGTGGTTTCGGATTGGCGCAGGCGCCGATGATGGGCATGCAACCCTACCTGCTCAGCGGCGAGTTGGTGGCGGTGCTGCCTCAGCACAATGCGCCGCCCATGGAAGTGTCGCTGCTGTATGCCCGGCAACGGCATCTGCCGTTGCGGGTCAGGGCATTCATGGATTGGTTGGGGGCCGTCATCCAATCCACAACCTGACACCATTTTTGAAATCAACATAAAACCAATGTGGGAGCGGGCTTGCTCGCGAAGAGGCCTGCACATTCAACATCAATGTCGACTGTAAGACCGCCTTCGCGAGCAAGCCCGCTCCCACAGGGTATTGCTGCGGGTCAAAACAATTGGGTGAACAGCCAATACAAACTGCCCGACAGCAGAATCGCCGCCGGCAAGGTCAGCACCCAGGCCATCAGCAGATTACGGATGGTCTTCATCTGCAACCCACCGCCGTTGGCGACCATGGTCCCGGCCACACCCGAAGACAACACATGCGTGGTCGACACCGGCAGCCCGAACATGTCCGCCGCGCCGATGGTCAGCATAGCCACGGTTTCCGCCGAGGCGCCCTGGGCGTAGGTCAGGTGAGTCTTGCCGATCTTCTCGCCGACCGTCACCACGATGCGCTTCCAGCCGACCATGGTGCCCAGCCCCAGCGCGATGGCCACGGCGATTTTCACCCACAGCGGAATGAACCGCGTGGAGTTGTCGATCTGCTGTTTGAACAGTTGCAGCTTGCTGCTGGTGTCGGCGTCGAAGTTGCCGACCTTGGTCTTGTCCATCAGGCGAATGGTTTCGCTGGTCAGGTACATGTCGTTCCGCACGTTGCCCACGGCCTCGGCAGGCACCTTCGACAGCGAACCATAACCCTTGACCTCAGCGCCGATGCGGCCGGTCAGCGCCGCGAGCGCCGGCACCAGTTGCGGTGTGGCTTCCTTGCTACGCACGTATTCGGACAGTACCGGACGCGGGTCGGCCGGGGCCGGTTGCGGCGCCGCCTTGACCAACGCTTGCTGGGTGACTTCCGCCACGGCGGCGAACTGCAACGCCTGATCCGCCGGCATGGTGCGGTTCAGCGCATACGCCATTGGCAAGGTGCCGACCAGAATCAGCATGATCAGGCCCATGCCTTTCTGGCCGTCGTTGGAACCGTGGGCGAAAGACACGCCGGTGCAGGTGACGATCAGCAAACCGCGAATCCACCACGGTGGCGGGGTGGTGCCTTTGGGTTCTTTGTACAACGCGCGATTCTTCACGAAGGCGCGCAGCGCCAGCAGCAACAAGGCGGCGAAGCCGAAGCCGACCAGTGGTGACAGCAGCAGCGCATAACCGATTTTGGTCGCTTGTGCCCAGTCCACGCCGCTGGTGCCGTCGCGGCCGTGCATCAGCGCGTTGGCGACGCCGACTCCAATGATCGAACCGATCAACGTGTGCGATGACGAGGCCGGCAGGCCCAGCCACCAGGTGCCGAGGTTCCACAGGATCGCAGCGATCAGCAGGGCGAAAATCATGGCGAAACCGGCGGACGAGCCGACTTGCAGAATCAGTTCCACCGGCAGCAGGGCGATGATGCCGAACGCGACCGCGCCGCTGGACAGCAACACGCCGAGGAAGTTGAAGAACCCGGACCAGACCACCGCGACATTCGGCGGCAGCGAGTTGGTGTAAATCACCGTGGCCACGGCGTTTGCGGTGTCGTGGAAGCCGTTGACGAACTCAAAGCCCAGCGCAATCACCAGCGCCACGCCCAGCAACAGAAACGGCGTCCAGGTGGTCACCACCGTGCCGAGTTCGTTCATGTCGTGCATCAGGCTGTAGGCGGTAAACAGCAAGCCGATAGCCAGTACCGCGAAAAACACCACGATCGTCAGCAAGCCGGGTTTTTTATCAAATTGCGGCTTGGCACTACTGGTGGCGGGCGCCGGGGCCGTGGTGAAGGAAGGAGTAGCCATGACGGACAATCCTGAGGAGGGAAGGAGTGCCTGCCATGATCGTTGCTGAATGTTACAGAGAGGCTGCGCTGGGTCAGTGTTTGTTTTTTTCCCCAATTACACACCAACCCTGTAGGAGCGAGGCTTGCCCGCGAAGGGAACGCCGCGGTTTGATTGATACACCGTGTCATCGTTCTTCGCGGGCAAGCCTCGCTCCTACAAGGGTGTGGACTTAGTAATCCTGGCGTTTGCGAAACGCCCAGCGCCCGGCAATCACGGTAAACGTCGCGACCAGCGCCACCAGAATCCAGAACCCCTCCGGATCACCGGAAAGCGGCACGCCGCCGACGTTCATCCCAAAAAAACCGGCAATGATGTTGATCGGCAACGCCAGCACCGTGACCACGGTCAATGTAAACAGCGTGCGGTTGCTCTGTTCGTTGAGGTTGGCGGCAATTTCTTCCTGCAACAGCTTGATCCGCTCACCCAGTGCCGTGAGGTCATTGATGATCAGCGCGAACTCCTCGGTGGACTTGCGCAGCTCCTTGACGTCCTCCTTCTGCAACCACTGCGGCGGGCGATTGAGCAGGCGCAGCAGCGAGCCCGGCTCCAGCGCCAGCAGCCGTTGCAAACGCACCAGCACCCGGCGATTGGCACCCAACTCGGCGCGGTTGGTCGACAGCCGCGAAGACAGCAGCTCATCTTCGATCTGGTCGACGCTGAGGCTGGTCTTGCGCACGATCTGGGTCAGCACTTCGCCCTGATCACGCAACAAATGCACCAGCAGTTCCAGCGGTGAGCGGAAGCATTCGCCGGCCTTCACCGACGAGCGCAGCTTGTCCACCGAGTGCAGCGGTTGCAGGCGCGCGCTGATGATCAGCCGACTGCGGGCGCAGACCCACAACGTCGAGACATCCGAAGAAACCATGCTGCTGAGGTTGAACACCACGTCGTTGACCACCGCCAGCAACGCCGAATCGACATGCTCGATGCGCGTCGAACGCGAGCCTTCATGCAGCGCTTCGAAAAACTCCTCGGGCAATTCCAGATGGCTTTTCATCCAGCGCTCGCACGCGGCATGAGCGAGGTTCAGGTGCAGCCAGAGAAATTCCTCGCCGTCATCCGGCTGTTGCAGGCACTGCAACGCCTTGGCCGAATCGATCTCCCGACCGCGCTCGCCGGGACGGAAACTGAAACCGTAAAGCAGACCGAACAGGTCCGGGTCGCGATGGCTGTGGTCGATGCTGTGGTTCATGAGGGCTCGCAAGGGGAGACGCCTGTCGCGGGTTTCACAGGTTCACTTGAGCCGCATCATCGCAAGGAGTTTTGACGGTTTTGTGACAGCTCTGTGGCGCTGGCAAATGGCCTTCTACCGGCGGTCGGAACCGCTCAAGAACGGCGCTCGCACGCCGATGACGCGGAGGTAGATCTTTGCGAAGCCGGTCGTGAACCCGCGTCGCCGACAGGGATGTCCGGACACCTCGCACGCCCGCGTGCTTCATCCCTGTCATGAGTATCACTCGATGTTTTTGCAAAAATCCCTGAGAGCGCAAATCCTCGCCCTGTTGAGCGGCAGCCTGTTGGCCGTGTTGCTGATCGCCCTGGCCTGTTTTCACTTTCTGTCCGGCGGCGTGCAGAGCTACGCGAACCTGATCGAAGGTCCGCTGCACACCTCGCAATTGATCGATGAAGCCAACCTGCAATTCAAGGTGCAGGTTCAGGAATGGAAAAACGTCCTGCTGCGTGGCAAGCAACCGGCGGACCTGGACAAATACTGGAAGCAGTTCGAAGAGCGTCAGCGTGATGTGCAGGGCATCCTCGGTGAACTCGCCGGACAGAAGGGCATCGAGCCGCAACTCAAGACCCGCATTGAACGCCTGCGTGACGAGCATCGCCAATTGGGCGCGGCGTACCAGAAGGGCCGCGATGCCTACGTGGCGGCGGGCGCCGATCCCACCGCTGGCGACACGGCGGTCAAGGGCGTGGACCGTGCGACCAGCGATCAGATGAGCGAACTGGTCAGCGAGTTGCGCAAGCAGGGTGCCGAACAGTCGAAACTGATCAGCGCCAATGCCGACCAAACAGTGTTGCTGGGGATCATCGTGATGCTCGCCTCAGGGCTGTTGATCGGCCTGTTGAGCCTGTGGCTGGTCAACCGCAACCTGGTCGAACCGATCCGTAAGTTGATCGAATACGTGGCGCAACTCAGCCAGGGCAAATTTGCCGAGCGCGTGTCGAGCACCCGTCAGGATGAGTTGGGCAAACTGGCGATGGCCGCCAACACCCTGCGCGATTTCCTCGCCGAAACCTTCACTCGATTGCAGCGCAGCGCCAAGGACCTGGACAGCGCCAGCGGCGAGTTGAATTCGATTGCCAGCCTCATGGCGTGTGGCACCAACGAGCAGTTCAACCGCACCGATCAGGTGGCCACGGCGATGAACGAAATGTCCGCTACCGCCCAGGAAGTCGCGCGTCACGCAGCCGATGCGGCACGTGCCGCGGACGACGCTGACCAATCAGCCCAGCAGGGCGAAAAGGTCATGCAAGGTACCATCCACACCATCACCCAAATGCGCGGCGAAATTGCCAACACTGCCACGGTCATCCGTCGTCTGGAAACCGACAGCGGACGCATCGGCAAGGTGCTGGAAGTGATTCGCGGCATCGCCGAACAGACCAACTTGCTGGCGCTTAACGCCGCCATTGAAGCGGCCCGGGCCGGTGAAGCCGGGCGTGGTTTCGCGGTGGTGGCCGATGAAGTGCGCAGCCTGGCCCAGCGCACGGCGGCGTCGATCATCGAAATCAACCAGATCATTCAAACCGTGCAAACCGGCGCGGTGGATGCGGCGCAGGCGATCGAAAGCGGGCAGTCACGCAGTGAGGAAAGTGTCGAGCAAGTGACCCAGGCTGGCGCCATGCTGGAACGGATCACCCTCGCGGTGGAAGCGATTCGCGACATGAACCGCCAAATTGCCACCGCTGCCGAAGAACAGACGTCAGTGGCCGAAGACATTTCGCGCAACCTCACCGAGATCACCAGCATCGCCAGTACCAACCTCGACAACGTGCAACGCACCGAAGCGGCGAGCCACAACCTGCATGGGTTGTCGGGGCAGTTGAATGAGGTGACGGCGCGCTTGAGCGCCTGATTCAAGCGCATCACGCAGACGTAAAAAAGCCGCACGATCGAAAAATCGTGCGGCTTTTTGCTGTGCGCATCAGTCGTCTTGTTTGTTCTTCAGGACTTCGCCAGTGGCGGCGTTCAGGTCCACGTCCCATTCAACGCCTTTGGCGTCTTTCAGTTCGACTTCGTACTCGTAGCCGTTGAAGTGGTTATCCAGGTCACTGTCGGTAATCGTCGCACCCGGGTGCAACTTCATCACGATCTGGTTCAATTCTTCCAGCGGCTTGATTTTACCTTCCTTGACCAACTGAGGGATCTGGTTGACGGGAACATCATCAGCCTGAGCCAAACCAGCGGAGAGGGTCAGGGCTGCGGCAGTGAACAGAACAGTCAGGGTTTTCATGAAGTTCTTTCCTTGGGGTGAGCTGTTTAAGTGGGATCAGATTAATTGGGGCAACTTAATTCAGCCTTAATTCCCACGACCGCGTCGTTTGAAAAGCTTCGCGGGCAAGCCTCGCTCCTACAGGGTTGGTTCGATTCCTGTAGGAGCGAGGCTTGCCCGCGAAGGCGTCGCCACGGTATTGGATCAATACCCGTTGTTCGTCAACAACTGCGCAACGCTCGCCGCCGCCGGGCGTTTGTAGAACTTCAGCAGCTCACTGGCGCGGTTGGTGAAGATGCCGTCGACACCCGCGTCCATGACTTTCTGGTAATCCACTGCATCGTCGATGGTGTACACGTGCACCAACAAACCCTGATCGTGGGTGTATTGGTTCATCCACGGTTGCACCAGGTCCGAGTAGCTTTGATCGCCACCCTTGGTCAGCGCGGCAGAAGGACCGGTGCCGATTGCCCCCTGGGCCTTGGCGTACTCGACCCACTGCTGGAACTCGGCTTTGGATTTGGGTTGCTGCTTGGCGTAGTAAGTGGCTTTGTCCTTGTCGCCGGACTCGGCGAACGTCACTTTGGATTGAGGCTCGATGCTGCCTTCGCCCACCCACAACAGCAGGATCTTCGGTACTTGCGGCATTTCTTTTTCAAGCAGTTCGAGGCTGCTCTTTTCGAAGGTTTGCAGCACGACCTTGCCTTTGCCCTGACCGACGGCCAGCTCGCTTTTCGCCAGTTTCGAACCGGCCGGGCTCAACCAGCCGCGATCCTGAAGCTTCTCCTTGAGGTCGTGCTCGATCCCGGGAAACTGCTTCGGCTCTTTGGTTTCGATGTACAGCCCCGGTTTGTGCAGCGGGTTGCCCTGGGCGATGTCGATGATTTCATCGAGGGTCAGGATTTTCAGACCGGCATAGGCAGGGCGCGCGCGATCCGGGTAAGCGCTGTTGAACCAGCTGCCGGCGTCCAGGGTTTTCAGCTCGGCGATCGTGAACTCCGTGGCCGGGCTGTCTTTGCGTTCAGGGAACTTGGTGGCGACATCGGTGGTGCGTTGCAGATTGTTGTCGTGCAAGGCGAACAGCACGCCATCCTTGCTACGTTGCAGGTCCATTTCCAGGTAGTCGGCGCCCAGATCGCGGGCCAGTTTGTAAGACGCCGCAGTGGATTCCGGTGCATCGAAAGACGCGCCACGGTGAGCAATCACCGCCGGATGCGGGATGCCCAAACGGGTGGCGAGCGCGGTGGGGCTGGGTTCGGTGGCCGCCTGTGCCTGGCCGAGACCGAGCAACACACCCAGCATCAGGGCGCTTTTGGAGAAGGTAGCAGGCATGGTCGAGATCCTTTCGCAGATGTTCAAAGACGTCTCTTTTAACAACTGAGCGCCGCCAGCGCTATCGCCAGACCGACATTAACGTGTTTAAAGCAGATTTTTTCAGCGCTTTTGTGCGGTTCTTTGCAGTACTCTTGGCCCCGGAAGTTTCCCCGGCAGAGGGAAACCCGATCGCTTGCCCTGCGTGTAAACCATCGATCACCGGTCCTTTTTGACAATCTGTGAGGTTTAGCATGCGCATCACTTCCGAACTCATCTGCCAGGCCGCCGACCAACTCAAGGGCTTCGTCGGCCTCAATCGCAAGACCGGCCAGTACATCGTGCGTTTCAGCGAAGACGCCTTCGGCATGGACGTGGCGGATGACGGCATCATTCCCACCAGTGAGTTTGTCTGGGCTGCGGGTCCGGACCAGGCCATGACACTTAAGCGCGAGTTGATTCAGTTGTTGCTGGATCAGAACATCGATGACCGGATCAACATTACCGAGCCGTTGCGGGTGTATATGAATCGGCGGGAAGTGCCGGAGATATCGGCGGTTCGCAGATTGGTACAGAGCTGAAATTTCGCGGTGTCGGTGCTGGCCCCTTCGCGAGCAAGCCCGCTCCCACATTTGATCAGCGTCGTACACACACTGCGTGATCGACCGAGATCAAATGTGGGAGCGGGCTTGCTCGCGAAGGCGGCTTCAAAGGCACACACCTTCACTGCTTAAACGCATAATCGCGCTCAACCCGACACACCCGCGTATGACACGACGAATACCAAGTCGACCGCCCACGCTCACGAATCTCACTGTGCTCAGGATGATGTTTCCACGCCACAATCGCTGCCTCGCTGGCCCAGTACGAAACCGTAATCCCGAGCCCATCCTCGCCCCGCGCCGACTCCACCCCCAGAAAGCCAGGCTGCTCGCGAGCCAGCGCGACCATGCGTTCGGCAGCCTCCGCGTACCCTTGATCACCCTCAGTCCGCAACGACGTAAAGATCACGGCGTAATAGGGCGCTTTCGGCGTATTGGCGATCATGACGCCTGCCTCGCACACGCCTCGATCAACCCACGGACCAGCGGCGGCAGAATGCCCTTGAGCGCGGCACGCTCCGGTTGGAACAGGGTGGCGACAAAGAACGGATGCCCGCACAATTCCACCGCTCTTAAATCCCCCGCCGAGTCTTGTCCAACGGCGCTGAGTTGTTGGCTCAGCAACGCCTGTTCAAACACCGGATTCACACCATAACGGCAGCGATACCCTTCGCGAATCTCAGCCATTTCGTACGCCTTGGCGATCAACGAACCTTCAACCAGGTGAATTCCGTCGACCGCTTCAACCAACGAACAGCTCAACGGAGTGAGCAGCGCTCGGGCCGCGTCGGGCGATGTCTCGCCGTGCTCGGCATCTTCCCAGCCCAGCACATTGCGGGCGTATTCCAGCACCGCATGTTGAAAACCGCCGCAGGTACCGAGGAAAGGTCGTTGATGTTCGCGGGCAAAACGAATCGCTCGCAATGCGCCATCCATGTCGCGGTACGGACTGGCGGGCACGCACCAGAAACCGTCGAAGTTCTGCAGCGGAGTTTGTGAGTTGATGCAGTCGGTGGCCAGCCATTCGAATTGCACGTCCAGGTTTAACTGTTCGGCGGCCAAGCCGAGTGCGACGGGGATGGCTTGGTGGGCGGTGACTTGCGGGTCGTAATCGCCGATCAGGGCGATGCGGATTGGGCGGGTTTCCATGGGTGCGCTCCACGCTTGTTGATTCCTGGCAGCCACTATAGATTGGCGTTCACGCACTCAATATTGGCGTTACTCCAAGTGATCAATGCACCGGCGCACTATCGATTGGACTACCCGGACCTGTCGCTGATCCTCGCGCTGGTACGCGGCGGCTCTCTGGCGCGAGCCTCTACGCTGTTGAAGGTCGATGTCTCAACGGTGTTTCGCGCCGTGCGCCGATTGGAAGCCGCGCTGGGCCAGCAACTGTTCGAAAAGAGCCGCGCCGGTTACTTGCCAACCACCCTGGCGCAGACCTTGGCCGAACAGGCTGAACGGGCCGAACAAGCATTGGAGGCGGCGCGCATTGGCGTGGAGCAGGGCGGTGAAGTCATCAGCGGCACCGTGCGCCTGACCTGTACCGATTCGGTCCTGCAAGGTTTGTTGTTGCCAGCACTGGCGAAGTTCATGCCCGGCTATCCGGCGTTGACCCTCGAGTTGAGCACGTCCAACGACTTCGCCAACCTCAGCCGCCGAGATGCCGACATCGCTTTGCGACTGACCCGCACCCCGCCCGAACATCTGGTCGGTCGGCGTCTGGCCGAGGTGTCTTATCGGGTGTGTGCCAGCCCGGCGTATCTGAAGTCTGTCGATGCCGAGGATCTGGCCGCGCTGACCTGGATCGCCCCGGACGATTTCCTTCCCGATCACCCGACCATTGCCTGGCGCAGGCGAGCATTGCCGGGCGTGACCCCAAGCTATCGCTGCAACAGCATGCTGTCGGTTACCGAGCTGGTGCGGGCGGGGTTGGGCGTGGCGGCATTGCCGGACTTTTTGATCAGCGACGAATTACAGCCATTGGGCGAGCCACTGCACGGTTACGACACCGCGCTATGGCTGCTGACCCGCCCGGATTGCCGCGCCTTGCGCTCGGTGGTCACGCTATTCGATGAGCTGGGGCGGGCGCTGAAACTGTCATGAGGCAGGTCAGGTCTTGCGCACGAAATGCTGATGCATTTCCGACGTCAGGCCTTCGATGCGTTCGGTCAGTTCCTTGGTCATTTGCGTCAGGCGAGTGTTTTGCTCGAGCAGTTCCAGCAGTTGCGCGGTGTTCTGCGCTGCCTGTGCCTGACGTTCACTGTTGGCCACGGCCAGTGCTTCGCGGTGCTGAGCATCGGCATCGGATTGGGCTTTGTCCCGCGCCGCTTGACGAGTCTGGGCCAGCAGAATCAGCGGCGCGGCGTACGCCGATTGCAGGCTGAACGCCAGGTTGAGCAGGATGAACGGGTAGAGGTCGAAGTGGGCCACGCCAAACAGATTGAGGCAAACCCACAACACCACGATCAGCGTCTGCGCACCGAGAAAGGTCGGCGTACCGAAGAACCGCGCAAAAGCCTCGGCGCGCAGGGCGAACTTGTCGTTGCCGAAGGTAGGTGCCAAGTGTGCGTGGGGACGGTGGAAACGCAAGTGATCGACGTGGGCGGCGGGTTGGGTGTCGGTGGTCGAGGTGGTCATGGTGCTCTCTGCATGGCGCTGGGACTGAGGCTCACTATAGCCCCAGCGCCAGTTTCATTCTGAAACACATTGCGGTGTTTAATTCAGAGAGGCTGATCAGCTGTTAAAGCGGCAGACCTTGTCATTTATTGCAGCTGATAGCAGGCCAGAAACATGTCCAGCGCTGACTCCACCACGGTGGCCTGCATGTCGGGCGACAGGCTTGGCAGGCCCATGGAAATCTGCGGCCAGAACGCAAAGGACTTGAGCATTCCCTGAATCTGTTGGGCGGCAAAATCGGGGGCGATCGGTTTCAATCGGCCATCGGCCTGAGCGGCGCGAATCCACACGGTCAAGCCTTCTTCGCGCTCACCCATCCGCGCCACCATGTCCTGGGCGCGTTCGGGGGAATGGATGGTGGCGGCAATGGCCACCCGCGCCAGGTCGAGAAAGTTGTCATCGCCCAGCACCTGCATTTTCGCCATTAGCATCAGGCGCATCTGCTCGCGCAGCGGCAGGTCAGGGCGGTAAGAGGTTTCCTGTTCTGCCGTAACGCGCGCCCACAACTGATTGAGGATTTCAGCGAACAACTCTTCCTTGCTGGGGAAGTGGTTATACACCGTGCGCTTCGACACGCCGGCGGTGGCGGCGATTTTGTCCATGCTGGTGATGTCGAAACCGTTGGCACGGAACTCGGCAATCGCCGCTTGAATGATGGCTTCGCGTTTTCGGTCGGTGAGACGCTGTGGAGCTGTCATAAGTACGCTTCGGCAGGAAGAAGTGAAGAATTACACTCGGCAGTTTACTTGTGATCGGCTTTGATGCAACCTTGAAACTACACTGTGCAGTGTAATGTTTTGTTAATCCTGCGCAGTGAACAATAGAGTCTTCGGCTGATGCGTGCGTGCCTTGGCCATTTATCGTCCCAAAACGGAGCGCCGCGAGTCATGCGGTTTTCCCGGAGTCATTCAGACATGGCCACTTCAACTTCCCCTGCGGACAACGCCTCCACGCCTGAAGCGTCTCGACAGGCTCAAGGGCAGTACCGAAACCACACGCCGGTGCAACGCGAAGGCTTTCGTAAAACCTTGCGCATCCTGTGGAACGTGATCTTCCACAAGCCGAAAAATACCCGCCCGACGGCCCCCGTCCCGGTACAACCCCTGACCCGGGATGCGCTGCTGGCGGCGCCGAATCACAGCGTCTATCGCCTCGGCCATTCCACGGTTTTGCTGAAACTGCGGGACAAATTCTGGATCACCGACCCGGTCTTCGCCGAACGCGCCTCACCGGTGCAATGGGCCGGCCCCAAGCGTTTTCACCAGCCGCCGATCAGCCTCGAAGAATTGCCGCCGATTGAAGCGGTGATCCTGTCTCACGATCACTACGACCACCTCGATTACAACGCCGTGCTCAAACTGGCGGACAAGACCCAATACTTCCTCACCCCGCTCGGCGTGGGCGACACCCTGATCAAATGGGGCATCGACGCCAGCAAAGTCCGCCAACTGGACTGGTGGCAGGGCACCGAAGTCGACGGCATCCAATTCATCGCCACACCGTCACAACACTTTTCCGGCCGTGGTCTGTTCGATGGCAACAGCACGCTGTGGGCCTCGTGGGTAATGATCGACGGCGACACGCGGATCTTCTTCAGTGGCGACAGCGGTTACTCCGACGGCTTCAAACGCATCGGCGAACAGTACGGCCCGTTTGACCTGACACTGATGGAAACCGGTGCTTACAACGTTGAGTGGCCGCATGTTCACATGCAGCCCGAGCAGACACTGCAAGCGCATATCGATCTGAAGGGCCGCTGGTTGCTGCCGATTCATAACGGCACCTTCGATCTGTCGATGCATGCGTGGTATGAACCGTTTGACCGCATCTTGGCGTTGGCCTGGGAGCGGAATGTGTCGATTACTACGCCGCAGATGGGTGAGGCGTTTAATGTGATGCATCCGCAGCGGGGGAGTGCGTGGTGGTTGGGGATGGAAGGTGAAAGTGATCAAGTGATAGCTCAGAACGCTTGATGGTGTACTGCCGGGCCGACCCTTAACGGCGGCCCGGGCACGACAGCCAAACTAGCTGCGTTCACCCTGTAGTAGTTCGAGATATTCCGAGATCTTTGCCACGGTCAAATCGCGGAATTTCCCACTGAGTATTTCACTCAGATCCTCCCGAGAAAGCCCTAGTCTTTGCGCAGCTTCAGCCTTACCCAATTGGCCTGTTTCGAGCAACATGCCTATCTTCATGACGTATTCAGCTTTGGCTCGCATCTCACCAGCATCGGGATAACCCAGCGCCTCATAAACGCAACTGTTGCTTCCATCGATTTCATTCATCTGCTGACACCTCACTCAACCATCGCATAATCCGCCCGCGCCACCGGATTCGGCGTAGACCCTTTCACATTCATCCCGCGCCCCGGCGCAAACCCCGGGAAGAACACCAACCCTTCCGATTCAAACCGATACGCCAGCGCCAGCCGCGTGACGTCCAGCACATCATGCTCCGCCTCGAATCGCTCAATGGCATCTACGGAAACCCCGGACTCTTCAGAAAGCTCTTTAACACTCCAACCCAGCATCGCTCGGGCCTGGGCGCAGTGGGCCGGGGTGAATTGGAAAAGGGCGATACGTTCCAAGGTGATTTTCATCGCAAGAGAGGCCATGGTGTGCTCCGGGCTCGAGAGTGCTGATTCAAAATGTACTGTGTTTTTGTACAGTTGTTTTGAGCCCGAATCAAATTCATTTTTAGATTTTTGCTATTTCGCCCCTTCCAGCCAGACGGACGGCGCCTGTCCCAAAATGCGTCGGAACATCGTCGAGAACGCCGCCGGGCTGTCATAACCGAAATCCAGGGCAATGCGCGTCACCGTTTCGCCCACCGCCAATCGCGCCAGTGCCAACACCACGCAGGCCCGCTGTCGCCATTGGCTGAAACTCAGTTCCGTCTGTTGGCGGAACAAACGATTAAAGGTGCGCAGGCTGATGTGCAACTGATCGGCCCATTGCTGCGGCGACTGATGAGCATCGGGCCGCTGTAGAAAGCCCTGACACAACGCCAGCAGCCGAACATCGACAGGCAGCGGAATGTGCAGCGGCAGATGAGCACTGCGCGCCAGTTCGTGCAGCAGCAAGTTGATCAACGCACCGTCGCGCCCAGCCTCGTCGTACGCCAACGGCACCTCCACCGCCTCCATCAGCAAGTGCCGCATCAACAGCGAAACACTGATCACCTGGCAGCGGCTCCCTAAATCCACCGTTCCCGGCTCGATGTACACACTGCGCGTGCTCACCCCCAGCATCAGCACCTGGTGCGCCACCCCCGCCGGAATCCACACCGCCCGCTGCGGCGGCACCACCCAGTTGCCGTCGTGCGTGCTGACCTGCATCACCCCCGTGGCGCCGTACAACAATTGCGCCCGACGGTGTGTATGACGGGGCAACAGCTGACCGTAGGAATAATCCGTACCGAGAGCCACCACCGGCCGTGGCGTGTCGTCCAGCAAATCAATCGAAACATTGCGCATCAAGCGGCTTCCAGCAGTTGGCGTAAACGCAAACATTATTGGCTGACTTGCTGAAGCAGGCCAAGGCACATCGCTCTATCGTCGACCGCTCTTTATCAATGGACGACGCGCAATGTTCTATCTCTTGCTGGCACTCTTCGGCTGCATGACCGGCGTCACCGCCGTGCTCTTTGGCTTCGGCGGCGGCTTCGTCGTCGTGCCGTTGCTGTACCGCATGCTCGTGGCCAGCCACGGTGCTAACGACCCGATTGGTCAATCGGCGATGCACATTGCGGTGGCCACCTCAACCTGCGTGATGATCGTCAACGCGCTGGTCGCCACCGGAAAACACCACCGCGCTGGTAATCTGATTCGCCATTACCTGTGGCCATTAGGTGGATACATCGGAGTGGGCGCGGTGGTCGGCGCGGTGGCCGCCATGTGGGTGAGCGGAGAGGTGATTCGCTATGCCTTCATCGCCTACCTGGGCGTGACCATTGTGGATTGCCTGTTCAGACGCGGCTTTCTCACGCCCTCCGACAACAAAATCCCACGTCGATTGGGAAGGGTGCAAGTGTCGGGTGGCGGTGTAGGAATCGGCACCATCGCTACGTTTCTCGGCGTAGGAGGCAGCGTCATGACCGTGCCGTTGTTGCGGCGGTGTGGGTTGAGCATGAGTCAGGCGACGTCCATGGCCAATCCACTCAGTTTGCCCGTGGCGCTGGCCGGGACACTGACTTACATGGCGATGGCGGGGTTCAGCGAGTTTGACTTGGGGCGGTGGTTTATCGGTTACGTCGACTTGCTGGCGTTTGCGGTTTTGACGATTGGGTCACTGCTGGGAATCAGGCTGGCCACTCCATGGATCGGGCGGTTACCGGACCGAGTGCATGCGCGGGTTTATGTTGGTTTGCTAGTGTTGGTGATGCTGAGTATGTGCGTCAGGTAGGGTTGGAGTCAGTAGGCTTATTCGTAAAAATATGCCCTTTACACTGTTCAGGATTTTACCCGGGAGAAGGTCATGTCGATCCTCGAAAGTGACTGGAAGAAATTCAAGGAGCTGCGCGAGATCGCGCTCGATCGTTTCTGTCAGGGCGTCCTGGACGACGCCAAAACAATTACCCAGCACGGTGCCCTTTCGACCCATGCCAGGTATCGAATGCTCTATCGCCTGATGCGAGATCGTGACAAAGACATAGTCGAGATTTTCGACAATAACAGCCAATCCCGTTCCAGTGCGCTCAGCGGCTTGTGGTTGATGGTCATGCATGACTTGCTGACCGATGCAGAGTTATCAGTTCTCAGTGAACCTGCATTGAGCTACATAGAGAAAGTGGTTCGTCAGCCCTATGTGCTTGAATGGCCTGAAGAGAGCGTGCGACAGGAATGAAAACTACTTGTCCGCTAACCCCGGCGCCTCACGAATAATGAAGTGATCCAGGTTCTCAATATTTGCACTGAACACCCCGAACGTCTGCTCGGGGTTCTTCTTGCTCGGCACCTGCTTCAACTCCGGCGTCACACCATAAAAGAAGCAATACAACTCGGCATCACTGTCGATGGCATGCTTGATCTCTTCCAGAAACGCTTTGCGCTTGCGGTAGGTGTCGATCAACTTCTTGCTCAGGTAAACATTGACTGAATAAGGCTTCTTCTTCGCCTCATCCGCTTGCTTGAACCAGACCTTCTGTTCGAAATCGATGCGAAAGCTCTGGGTGTAATCCTTGATCTCCTTGATCTTGCCCCAGTAAATCAACCCCTTGTTGTCCGTCAGGTATTCGATCTTCTTGAAGAACGACCCATAAGGCGCCGTGTGCTCGCCAATCTTCAAAGGCATACGCTTGAGCAGCTCCTTGTCCTCGAAGTTCGACACAAAACACTCCACCGGGTGGGCGAAGATGCTGGTCTTGTCCGGCGCTGACTCGCGGCTCGGGTGCTCGACATCACTGGCCACTGAAGGCGTTCGCGGCTCATCCCGCGTCACGTCCGTAGCCACCGCCGGGGCCGACAGCTTTCGCACATACTCACGCCGAGTCAGTAACAACTCCGACGGGAAATGCTCCTCACGACTGTCATCCGTTTCCGCACCGTCGGCGTCCACACCTGGCGCCGGCGTCTTGAGACTGACATAAGGACAATCCGCCACATGCCTCGTGCTGGGCGTGTTCTTGAAGTGCGGGGTGCGAACGTAATTCACATTCTTGGCGTTGAACGTCGTCAACACATTCGCTGCGTCGAAGGCCAAACGACAGGCATCGTTGGGGCACTGGAAGTGCTCCTTGGCGGAATCGAACTCCATGGTTTCGTCGAAATTCAAATCGCGCACGTCATAGATCGACAGCTTGTCGTCGAGGCTGAGGCAGTAGGCGAGGTCGAATTTCATGGTGGGCTCGGGTCCTTGAGTGGGGAAGGGTATTAATAGCGGGAGGAGGGGCAGGTTGCACTGACTGTTTTTCAACACGCCGCAAAACCCGCAGCAATGCATCGGATCTGTAGGAGCGAGCTTGCTCGCGAAAAACTCAAGAACACCACTGAGTATCTGGTTCTACGCACCAACATTCACAACTTGCAACGGAAGCACCGCCAAGAGCGGACTCGCCACGCCTATCGAAAATCTCAGCCTTCAGCTAGCGTGGCCAACTCCATGGAGGTGCCATATGAATGAACGGATACAAGTAAAAATGCACGAAGCGCAATCCCAATTCGCTTACCTCGCTGACCAGCAGCTTCATCATGAGTAATGATGTCGAGCATCAACGGCACTTACTCACGCTTCAACCGCTTCACTGTCTGATAAAGCGACTCAGTGAATTCCTCGCTATCATTCGAGTGGTGACAGCGTCGATGGCAGTTCGGACAAAGCGCCACAGCGTTGCTCGTTCGATCCGAACCCTTATTCGCCAAGTGCTTAACATGGTGGACTTCAAGATAGGGCGAGTCATTTTTGATGAACGGTGCCGGTTGACCGCATCCTTCACATATCCCTTTAGCTTTCTTACGAACCCAGGCTCTAACTTTCGGGTCACGTATGAAGGAAGTGCCTTGGGCGGAAGCTCGCTTCGGCTTCAAAATGCCCGCAGGTTCATCTTCAAGAGGTAGTTTCTCTAGCGCTGCGGCTCTTCGCTCCAGGGTTTCTTCATCAGCTGTCGGAGCTGTTGGATCGCCGGGTTTAACGCCTTTTTCAATGAGTACCGCTCGGATTGCCTCTTCAACGTTCGAACCGACGTTTCTGGCGGGCTTGTATCCTCTGATGAAATTCCGCTCCATTTTCATCAGAACAGCGGAGATATTCTGCATCCGGAATTCAACAGAGCCTTCGGTGCGAGTGGGTAAGGCCGCTTCGCGGAGCGCAAGATTTTCTACAGTCTTCACGAATTTCTGACCGCTTAGCTCTAGCGCGAGCATCTTCAAATACGCATCCACCGCAGCCCTAATCTCGGGAACGCTCCAATCGCTTGCTTTTTTCTTTACGCTCATACAATCGCCGAGGGTTGAAAACCCTCGGACGATACTGAGTGGTCATTACGACTGTCTACGAAAATTCCTACAGAAATGAGCGACGCATCTTTCAATCGATCCTACAAAAGACACCGCTGCACTAACTCACCGAAGGTCTCGACGACTGAACCACCTCCAACACCTTCCGCCACCAAGACTTACCCACCGGCACCCGCCGTCGTGTGCGGCTGAGCAGCAGCAACGGCATATCCCGTAGTCGAATCCAGCCCTCATCCTGCCAATGCAACAGACTCAACGACATCTCCGGCCAATCCAACAAACTCAACATCGGCCGATCGGCATTGTCCGACGGCAATGCATCACGCAATGCCGGGACAACCTGATGTGTTAACCACTCACGTAACAATCGATTCACCGGTGCGTAGTGATACACCAACAAGGCATATACACCTGACTCGCTAAGCATCAACCGTTGCTCCGGTTGACCGTGGTAGCGAATCAACAATGTGTGCCTTTGATCCTCGTCGAGTTTGCTGACCACGCGATCATTCAAGTGGACGCCTATTAAACGACCGAGATCGCGGGCACAGAACCATGGTTGGTTTTCCAGCAGGAGTGCGTGGAGGGCGAGGTTATGGCGAGTGAAGATTGTCGGGCTGAAAGGATCAGTCGCAACCGATCGATGTGGGATGTGTGCAGGCATATCCATTACCTCTACGTATGAAGTTGAAGAGGGCCGGAACCCAACGTAGAGGATCTAAGAAATCCCAACGAGCCGTTTCTCTCACTCTCAGGATTACGCATACATCGCCGAAATCAGCATGCGTACTGGGTGAGGGAATTAGCTTCTACGTTGGGCGTTTCTTAGGCACCTGCAATAGAGCTTAGAAGCGCTTTGAATAGTCATCAATGCAGAAAGGTCTGGAGTTGTTGTAGGAGTTTTGGCGGTGAGCGCAGAGGTAAGTAAGATTTTTCCTACCCAATAAAAAAGCCCCGATCAGATCGGGGCTTTTAGTATTTCGATTTGTCGATTTACATCGTCAAATCGCGGCAAGCTCAGGAATCAATCCCAGCTCAAAGCCCCACCCGTCTGATACTCAATAACCCGCGTCTCAAAGAAATTCTTCTCTTTCTTCAAGTCCATAATCTCGCTCATCCAAGGGAACGGGTTCGTAGTCCCCGGATACTCTTCCTTCAACCCAATCTGCGAAAGACGACGGTTAGCGATGAACTTCAGGTAGTCCTCCATCATCGCCGCGTTCATGCCCAATACGCCGCGAGGCATTGTGTCACGTGCGTATTCGATCTCCAGCTGAGTACCTTGCAGAATCATCTGCGAAGCTTCTTCCTTCATTTCAGCATCCCACAAGTGTGGGTTTTCGATTTTGATCTGGTTGATCACGTCGATGCCGAAGTTCAGGTGCATGGATTCGTCGCGCAGGATGTATTGGAACTGCTCGGCGACGCCGGTCATTTTGTTGCGGCGGCCCATGGAGAGGATCTGGGTGAAGCCGCAGTAGAAGAAGATGCCTTCCAGGACGCAGTAGTAGGCGATCAGGTTGCGCAGCAGTTCTTTGTCGGTTTCGACGGTGCCGGTTTCGAACTTCGGATCGGAGATCGAACGGGTGTATTTGAGGCCCCAGGTGGCTTTTTTCGCGACCGATGGGATCTCGTGGTACATGTTGAAGATCTCGCCTTCATCCATGGCCAACGATTCGATGCAGTACTGG
>NZ_JBIVBY010000033.1:0-54910 GCF_044746405.1 Pseudomonas sp. NPDC086251 | reverse complement strand
ATGTCGGCGGTCATGTTGACTTCTTGCGGCATCCAGTGGTTTGCGCAGCCGTCCAGGTATTTCTGCCAGGCCCAGTCGTACTTGAAAGGTACGAGTTGGTTGAGGTCGGCGCGGCAGTTGATCATGCGCTTTTCGTCGACCGCTACACGGGCCGAGGCGCCTTCGAGTTCGGCAAGGCCTTCGGCGACGTCAAGGTTGTCCAGGGCCGCTTTGGCACGGGCGATGGCGGCTGAGTCCGACGCGGTAACAGCGCGAGCTTCTTGCGCAGCGACACCACCAGCGGTGTCGAGGCGGTCCATGTTGGCTTCAGTCGCGTGGCCGGCGTTGGCGCCTTTCACCACGGTTTCGCCGCTGTCTTCTTTGTCGAATTCGTCCCAGCTCAGCATGACGTGTCGTCTCCTGCGTGAGGGCCAGATGCCCGTGTGAAAACTGATAGGTTGGTTTTTCACACGACCGTCTGGCCGCGTTGGATCTTAAGGAATCGTTTTTTGCAGCGGTACACGCAGACAATAAACAGAATTTTGTACGGGTGTTCTGAGGCCACTGACGGGCGCAGAAAGTGTGGACGGCTTCTGCGTGGGCTTCAGACTGGCGTGTTCCCCTGTAAGGGAATATTGCAGGCCCGATTTACGGCGCATTATAGGGAAATTTTCGGCCGCGTGGTGCGACGAAATGGCACTGAGAAGGGTAGGCAGGGGACGTTTTTAGGCGGGAGTGAGGGTTTACAGGGCTTTGGCTGGTATCGCGGGTGCAGATTTTTTTTTTCATAAATTTTGGCGCTCGATTATTTTTGTTCAAAAAACAATCAAAAACCGCGTTTTCCACTACATGTTGTGTTTTGAGTCGGTTTTCGGTAGCTCAAGACACAACTAAGCCCGACCAGCGTCGGGCCTTGAAGTCATGCTCATTGATCAGCTGAGACGCGCTGCACCGACGTGGTCTGCGCCATCGGCCGCTAACTTGGCAGCGCCGGTGTGATCGGAGCCGTCGGAAGCGAAAGATGCCGAGCCGGTGTGGTCGTAACCATCAGAAGCGACAGCCGCTGCAGTGGTGAAAGCAGCCGAACCTGTGCGGTCGTAGCCGTCGGCGGCGAAGGTGTTGGCGGCCAACATAGACAGGGTCAGGGCGAGGATCAGTTTGGTGTTCATGGTGTGGCTCCAGATGCTTGGCGTTGTGTGCCTTAGTGTGGAATGCATGTTACGCCGGTCAATTCGATTAAAAAGCCAAATAAATGCTAAAAGTAATCGTATAAATCGATAGGTAAGGTTCGGCGCTTCATCTGCCTTAAGTAGCGGGCGGGTGGGTCGAACCTTGGGAAAGTGAGGGTGGGTGATTAGCCGCTGGTGCAGCCGTTACCCATGACGCTGTAACGCAGAATGTGGCGTTGGCCTTTGGAATCGTCGTATTCCATTTTCGCCGGAACAACTTCGCAAACGTTGGGGATTTCGCTCATCGAGATAACTTTGGCGATGTCCAGATGCGTGGAGTAAGTGTATTCCTCTACCGCCGGTTGTTGCTGTGCGACATCAGCCGGGGCCTCGTCTGCCATGGCGGTTGCGCACAGGCTGCTGAGGGCCAGAACTAATAAAGCTTTCATTTCAGGTTACCTTTTAAAGGTCGAGTGGGGTCACGCAATCTTTTTGGGATTGCGTGTGGAACTTGAGTTTTCGTCTTGGATTTACACCCTTCGTGGGGGCTGCAACTGGGTGAAGCGTTTGCCTAGTTGGCGAGGCTGATTTTAGGCGTGGGGGGTGGATTCATATAGGCGTGCTTTTGATAAACACCTTTGGCAAATTTCGTAACAATCGCGCCAAACCCTGTAGGAGAGAGCTTGCTCGCGATGGACGTAAACGAAAACGTGCCCCGTCTGACACCCCGATGCGCTCTCGGATTTATCGCGAGCGAGCTCGCTCCTACAGGGGCTGCGGGGTGTTTGGGACGTGCGTTCCGGGCTTATCACGATAATTTGTAGGGGCTTGTTACTACCATCGTCGAATGGTTCTATAGGCCCGTCCCGGCTACAACAGGGTCATACAAAAACAACTATTCCACCGAGGTAAGAAAGATGAGTGCGGCTTCCCTGTATCCCGTTCGTCCCGAGGTTGCGGCTAACACGTTGACTGACGAGGCGACCTACAAGGCCATGTACCAGCAGTCCGTCGTCAACCCGGACGGCTTCTGGCGCGAGCAAGCCAAGCGCCTCGACTGGATCAAGCCTTTCACCACGGTGAAGCAGACTTCCTTCGACGATCACCATGTCGACATCAAATGGTTCGCCGACGGCACCCTGAACGTTTCCTACAACTGCCTCGACCGTCATCTGGCCGAGCGCGGCGATCAAGTGGCGATTATTTGGGAAGGGGACGACCCTGCCGAAAGCCGCAACATCACCTACCGCGAGCTGCACGAACAAGTCTGCAAGTTCGCCAACGCCTTGCGCGGCCAGGATGTGCACCGCGGCGACGTGGTGACTATCTATATGCCGATGATCCCCGAAGCCGTGGTCGCCATGCTGGCCTGCACCCGGATCGGCGCGATTCACTCGGTGGTGTTTGGTGGTTTCTCGCCGGAAGCCCTCGCCGGTCGCATCATCGACTGCCGCTCGAAAGTGGTGATCACTGCGGACGAAGGCATTCGTGCCGGCAAGAAAATTCCGCTCAAGTCCAACGTCGACGACGCGCTGACCAACCCGGAAACCAGCAGCATCCAAAAAGTCATCGTGTGCAAGCGCACCGGTGGCAACATCAAGTGGAACCAGCATCGCGACATCTGGTACGAAGACCTGATGACAGTGGCGGGCAGCGTTTGCGCGCCGAAAGAGATGGGCGCCGAAGAAGCGCTGTTCATTCTTTACACCTCCGGTTCCACCGGCAAGCCGAAGGGCGTGCAGCACACCACCGGCGGTTACCTGCTGTATGCGGCCATGACCCACGAGCGCGTGTTCGACTACCGCCCGGGCGAAATCTACTGGTGCACCGCCGACGTCGGCTGGATCACCGGCCACACCTACATCGTCTACGGCCCGCTGGCCAATGGCGGGACCACGCTGCTGTTCGAAGGCGTGCCGAACTACCCGGACATCACCCGGGTGGCGAAGATCGTCGACAAGCACAAGGTCAACATCCTCTACACCGCGCCAACCGCGATTCGCGCGATGATGGCGTCCGGCACCGCCGCTGTTGAAGGCGCTGACGGCAGCAGCCTGCGACTGTTGGGTTCGGTCGGTGAGCCGATTAACCCGGAAGCGTGGGACTGGTACTACAAGAACGTCGGCCAATCCCGTTGCCCGATCGTCGACACCTGGTGGCAGACCGAAACCGGCGCGACCCTGATGAGCCCGTTGCCGGGCGCTCACGGCCTCAAGCCTGGTTCTGCGGCGCGTCCGTTCTTTGGTGTGGTGCCAGCGTTGGTGGACAACCTGGGCAACATCATCGAAGGCGTGGCCGAGGGCAATCTGGTAATCCTCGATTCGTGGCCAGGCCAGGCGCGTACGCTGTATGGCGACCATGACCGTTTCGTTGACACCTACTTCAAAACCTTCCGTGGCATGTACTTCACCGGTGACGGTGCGCGTCGTGACGCCGACGGTTACTTCTGGATCACCGGGCGTGTGGATGACGTCCTTAACGTGTCCGGTCACCGCATGGGCACCGCCGAGATCGAAAGCGCGATGGTCGCTCACCCGAAAGTCGCCGAAGCGGCGGTGGTCGGTGTGCCGCACGACATCAAGGGGCAGGGCATTTATGTCTACGTCACCTTGATCGGTGGCGAAGAGCCGACCGAGCAACTGCGCCTGGAGTTGAAAAACTGGGTGCGTAAAGAGATTGGGCCGATTGCCTCGCCGGATGTCATCCAGTGGGCGCCGGGTCTGCCGAAAACCCGTTCGGGTAAAATCATGCGCCGGATTCTGCGCAAGATTGCGACGGCCGAATACGATGGGCTGGGGGATATCTCCACCCTGGCGGATCCGGGTGTGGTGCAGCATTTGATTGATACGCACAAGACCATGAATGTTGCGTAAGTAGCGGTTCTTGAGTCATCGAAGCCCCACCGGGTGTTGAGCCTGGTGGGGCTTTTTGTTGGAAGATCAAAAGATCGCAGCCTCGTTTTACTCGACAGCTCCTACAGGACAACGCGATCCCTGTAGGAGCTGTCGAGTAAAACGAGGCTGCGATCTTTTGATCTCCACCAATATTTATCGGCTCACCCGTAGGGCACTTCCCACTGTTACCCGCCGCTCAACAAGTAACCGAATGTGTAACCTGGTGCACGCAGGCGGGGCATTGGGAAACACAAAACCCCGCTCCCCGGCCTCTCCAGCATCGCTAAAGAATAAGAAGCAACGCTAAGCTTGCCGGATTAGAAGGCTTTGCCAATAATAGGCCCGCAATTTGCAGCATAGATCGGTTCATTGTCTTTTGCTCTTGCATGAATTTGCAAGGCTGTCAACGCGCCTAAACCGCTTTCTCAGTGCATCTGTAATTAGTTGTCGCATTGAAGAAATATCGGCTTCGGGCCTGTCGTTAGAATGCCGATCACTCGCTCGTCGTTGCTCGCGTTGAAATCAACGTGGGTTTCCCAAGACGCAGCATCGCTTTGCGGTTTAACCCATTCGCATATTGGGCTGTCGCTCACTCTGCCGTTTTAGCCCTTTACCGATGGAGTCCCAAGATGAAGAAACTCGTGCTGCTTGGCGCCCTGGCACTGTCCGTGCTGTCCCTGCCATCCTTCGCCGATGAAAAGCCTCTGAAAATTGGTATCGAAGCGGCTTACCCTCCGTTTGCTTCCAAGGCACCGGACGGCAGCATCGTTGGTTTCGACTACGACATCGGCAACGCCCTGTGTGAAGAGATGAAGGTCAAGTGCGTGTGGGTCGAGCAAGAGTTCGACGGCCTGATCCCGGCACTCAAAGTGCGCAAGATCGACGCGATCCTGTCGTCCATGTCGATCACTGAAGATCGCAAGAAGTCCGTGGACTTCACCAACAAGTACTACAACACCCCGGCTCGCCTGGTCATGAAGGCGGGCACTCCGGTCAGCGACAGCCTGGCTGAACTCAAGGGCAAGAACATCGGCGTGCAGCGTGGTTCGATCCACGAGCGTTTCGCCCGCGAAGTCCTGGCCCCGCTGGGTGCCGAGATCAAGCCTTACGGTTCGCAGAACGAAATTTACCTCGACGTCGCAGCCGGTCGCCTCGACGGCACCGTGGCAGACGCTACGCTGCTGGATGACGGTTTCCTGAAAACCGACGCCGGCAAAGGTTTCGCCTTCGTTGGCCCGGCCTTCACCGACGTCAAATACTTCGGCGACGGCGTGGGTATCGCGGTTCGCAAGGGTGACGCGCTGAAAGACAAGATCAACACCGCGATCACTGCCATTCGCGAGAACGGCAAATACAAGCAAATCCAGGATAAATACTTCGCCTTCGATATCTACGGCAAGTAACACGTCCCGGCGACAAGTCCGAAATGGCGCAAGCAACAGGATCACTGAGGTTTGCGCCATTTTTTCATCCCAACTTTCGAGGACCTGAATCATGTTGAAAGGCTACGGGGCTGTCATCCTCGATGGCGCATGGCTGACGCTTCAGCTCGCCTTGTCGTCCATGGTTTTGGCCATTTTTCTGGGTCTGATCGGCGTTGCGCTGCGTCTGTCCCCGATCCGCTGGCTGGCCTGGCTGGGCGACCTGTATTCCACGGTGATCCGCGGGATTCCCGACCTGGTGCTGATCCTGCTGATTTTCTACGGTGGTCAGGACTTGCTTAACCGCGTTGCGCCGATGCTGGGTTTTGACGATTACATCGACCTCAATCCGCTGGCCGCCGGTATTGGCACCCTGGGCTTCATCTTCGGTGCGTACCTGTCGGAAACCTTCCGTGGCGCTTTCATGGCGATTCCTAAAGGTCAGGCCGAAGCCGGCATGGCGTACGGCATGAGCAGTTTCCAGGTGTTCTTCCGGGTGTTGGTGCCGCAGATGATTCGCCTGGCGATTCCGGGTTTTACCAACAACTGGCTGGTACTGACCAAGGCCACCGCGCTGATTTCGGTGGTGGGGCTGCAAGACATGATGTTCAAGGCCAAGCAGGCGGCAGATGCCACCCGCGAGCCTTTCACCTTCTTCCTCGCAGTGGCGGCGATGTACCTGGTGATCACCAGCGTCTCGTTGCTGGCATTGCGTCACCTTGAGAAGCGCTACTCGGTAGGCGTAAGGGCGGCTGATCTATGATCTTCGACTACAACGTCATTTGGGAGGCCCTGCCGCTGTACTTCGGCGGCCTGGTGACCACCCTCAAATTGCTCGCGCTGTCGCTGTTTTTCGGCCTGTTGTGCGCCTTGCCGCTGGGCTTGATGCGCGTCTCGAAAAACGCGGCCGTCAACATGAGCGCCTGGCTCTACACCTACGTGATCCGCGGCACGCCGATGCTGGTGCAGCTGTTTTTGATCTACTACGGCCTGGCGCAATTCGAAGCGGTGCGTGAAAGCTTCTTGTGGCCGTGGCTGTCCAGCGCCACGTTCTGTGCGTGCCTGGCCTTCGCCATCAACACCAGCGCCTACACCGCCGAAATCATCGCCGGCAGCCTGCGCGCCACGCCGAACGGCGAGATCGAAGCGGCCAAGGCGATGGGCATGTCGCGCTACAAAATGTACAAGCGCATCCTGTTGCCATCGGCCCTGCGCCGGGCGCTGCCGCAGTACAGCAACGAAGTGATCATGATGCTGCAGACCACCAGTCTGGCGTCCATCGTGACCCTGATCGACATCACCGGTGCCGCGCGCACGGTCAACGCTCAGTTCTACTTGCCGTTCGAAGCCTACATCACGGCGGGCGTGTTCTACCTGTGCCTGACCTTCATTCTGGTGAAGCTGTTCAAACTGGCCGAGCGCCGCTGGCTGGGCTATCTGGCCCCGCGGAAGCACTGATATGGAACGCATCGATCATGCATTGCCGTGGAGCCACCTGGGCAGCGAACGGCAGATTTCGGTGTTCCGCTTCGGTGCTGGCGAGCGCAAGGCTTACATTCAGGCCAGCCTGCACGCCGATGAATTACCGGGGATGCGCACGGCCTGGGAGCTGAAAAAACGCCTGACCAAACTCGAAGCCCAAGGCTTGCTCAACGGTGTGATCGAACTGGTGCCGGTGGCCAATCCACTGGGCCTCGGTCAGTTGCTGCAAGGCAATCATCAAGGTCGTTTCGAAGCCGGCAGCGGCAAGAACTTCAACCGGGATTTCGTCGAGCTCAGCGCGCCCGTGGCCGCCGAGTTGGACGGGCACCTGGGCGATGATCCGCACGCCAATATTCGTTTGATCCGCCAAGCCATGAGCGATGTGCTCGCCGCATTGCCACCGGCCGCGAGTCAGTTGCAAGGCATGCAACGCATCTTGCTCAGCCATGCTTGCACTGCCGACGTGGTGCTGGACTTGCATTGTGACGCCGAAGCGGCGCTGCACATGTACGCCTTGCCGCAACACTGGCCGCAATGGCGTTCGCTCGCCGCGCACCTCGATGTAAAGGTCGGCCTGCTGGCGGAAGATTCCGGCGGCAGTTCCTTTGATGAAGCCTGTTCACTGCCGTGGCTGCGTTTGTCGCGCCTGTTCCCGGACGCACAGATTCCACTGGCCTGCCTGGCGACGACCATTGAACTGGGCGGACAGGCCGACACCGGTCGTACCCAGGCTGAGTTCCACGCCGAAGGCATTCTGGCGTTCCTCGCCGAGCAAGGCCTGATCAGCGGCGAATGGCCGAAGCCTGCGCAAGAGGCGTGTGAAGGCATGCCGTTTGAAGGCACCGAATTGCTGTTCGCGCCGCACCCTGGCGTGATCAGCTTTTTGCGTAAACCCGGTGAGTGGATCGAGGCCGGCGACGAAATTTTCGAAGTGATCGATCCGTTATCGGATCGGGTCAGCACGGTGTGTGCTGGTACGTCCGGGGTGCTGTTTGCCATTGAACGGCTGCGTTATGCCCAACCCGGTTTCTGGCTGGCCAAGGTGGCGGGGCGCGAAGCGCTGCGTCACGGGCGCTTGCTCAACGACTGACTGACTGTTTTTGTGAGAACCGACCGCATGTACAAACTTGAAGTCCAAGACCTGCATAAACGCTATGGCAGTCACGAAGTGCTCAAGGGCGTGTCCTTGAAAGCGGCGGCTGGCGATGTGATCAGCATCATCGGCTCCAGTGGCTCCGGCAAAAGTACTTTCCTGCGCTGCATCAACCTGCTGGAGCAGCCGCACGCGGGCAAGATTCTGCTCAACAACGAAGAACTGAAACTGGTCGCCAACAAGGACGGCGCGCTGAAAGCCGCCGACCCGAAACAGCTGCAACGCATGCGTTCGCGCCTGTCGATGGTGTTCCAGCATTTCAACCTGTGGTCGCACATGACCGCGCTGGAAAACATCATGGAAGCGCCGGTCCACGTGCTCGGCATGTCCAAGGCCGAAGCCCGCGAGAAGGCCGAGCACTACCTGAACAAGGTTGGCGTGGCCCATCGCAAAGACGCTTACCCGGGCCACATGTCCGGCGGCGAACAACAGCGTGTGGCGATTGCCCGTGCGTTGGCGATGGAACCTGAGGTGATGCTGTTCGACGAACCGACCTCGGCCCTCGACCCGGAACTGGTGGGCGACGTACTGAAGGTGATGCAAGCCCTGGCGCTGGAAGGCCGGACCATGGTCGTGGTCACGCACGAAATGGGCTTCGCCCGCGAAGTGTCGAACCAGTTGGTGTTCCTGCACAAAGGCGTTGTCGAAGAAAGCGGCAACCCGCGTGAGGTACTGGTCAATCCACAGTCCGAGCGTTTGCAGCAATTCCTCTCGGGCAGTCTCAAGTAAACCGAACTCCCGTTGCGCACCGGGATAGTGCATGCTTCGCAGCCTAGAGGCCGGCCCCAATCCCGGAGCGGACTTGTCGGCTCCCCTGTAGGAGCTGTCGAGTGAAACGAGGTTGCGATCTTTTGACTTTGGTTTTTTAAGATCAAAAGATCGCAGCCTCGTTTCACTCGACAGCTCCTACAGTGGGGGAGATAAGCCGGTTCCCACAGTTGATCGGGGCCGGTTTCGGGATTTGCGTTCATTTACGGGCTAGCATTGGCCCATGCCTTCATCACTGTTTTTGTTTCGGATTGCCCGCCATGACTGCCCATCGAATTGGTTTCCTGATTTGGCCCAGCACTAAAGCACTGACGCTTGCGCTGGCTGAGGAGGCCTTGCGTGTTGCCCAGCGTGTGCATCCGGACGTGGTCTACGAACTGTCGTTCTTGCAGGCCGAACCGCCAGCCGAAGGCGCCTGGCAATTGCCGGGGGAACCGTGGGCCGGCAAGCTCGAAAACTTCCAGAAACTGTTCCTGCTCGCCGATGAGCCGCCGACCTCGCTTGCGCCGGCGCTCAGCAGTTCGCTCAAGCAATTGGTGCGTGCCGGTTGCGTGATCGGCGGTTTGTCGGCCGGTGTTTACCCGTTGGCGCAACTCGGTCTGCTCGACGGTTATCGCGCCGCCGTGCACTGGCGCTGGCAGGACGATTTCGCCGAACGCTTTCCGAAAGTCATCGCCACCAGTCATCTGTTCGACTGGGATCGCGATCGCCTGACGGCCTGCGGTGGCTTGTCGGTACTCGACTTGCTGTTGGCGGTGCTGGCCCGTGACCACGGTGCCGAACTGGCTGGCGCGGTCTCCGAAGAACTGGTGGTCGAGCGCATCCGCGAAGGCGGCGAACGCCAACGCATTCCGCTGCAAAATCGCCTCGGTTCGAGTCATCCGAAGCTCACCCAAGCGGTGTTGCTGATGGAAGCCAACATCGAAGAACCGCTGACCACCGACGAAATCGCCCAACACGTGTGCGTGTCCCGTCGGCAATTGGAGCGCATCTTCAAGCAATACCTCAACCGCGTGCCGAGCCAGTACTACCTGGAACTGCGCCTAAACAAGGCCCGGCAGATGTTGATGCAAACCAGCAAGTCGATCATCCAGATCGGCCTGTCGTGTGGCTTCTCCTCGGGGCCGCACTTCTCCAGTGCCTACCGCAACTTCTTCGGCGCCACGCCGCGCGAAGATCGCAACCAGCGGCGCAGCAGCAGTCCGTTCGAATTGTCCTCGGTGCCGTCGGAGCGCGGTTAAGGCTGGCGCCGGTCACTCGTCGACATCAGAGTCCTCGGAAGTCGACACCTCCATTTCAGCCTGTTCGATCACGGCTTCGACGCCGAAATCGGTGCTGGTTTTTTTGAAGTAAGCGATCAGTGTTTGCACGCTCTGCGCATTCAGCGGATTACCCCTCAGGTTGATGCTTTCAGCGATTTCCAGTGGCAGCTCCAGGATGTCGTGGGGGATGTGGGTGATCGCGTTGTCACTCAGGTCGGCGACATCCAGTCGTGTCAGTTTCAGCAGGCCCGGCGGCAGTTCAGTGATGCCCGTATGGGTCAGCAGCAGTGTTGATAGATCCGGCATCTGACTGACGTCGGGGGTCAATCCCAGTGGGTTGTTGCTCAGGTCCAGATAGTCGAGTTGCTCCAACTGCGCCAGTGCCTGCACGGCTTGAGCGGTCAGGGTGATTTCACATTCGCTCAGTGCCAGCGACGTCAACTTGCCCATTTTGAATATGGCTTCAGGCATTTCGTGCAGCGCGTAATCACGGATGGTCAGGCTCTTCAGTTGAGGAAAACTCTGTAGAAAACGCCCGGCGCCGGAGGTCAGTCCGGCGTCGCTGTGCATGTACAGCAGTGACACATGGCTGAAGTCCGCCTGCAATACAGGCAGTTCGCCGGTGATGATGGTGCTCAGCGTCAGCTCATAACTGGGCTCGTTTTCCTGATTGAAATCGTCCAGTTCAGTCTCTCGGCGCCAGCAGCGTTCTACCCGCTGTTTGAATTCATCGCGGGTGGCGTGTTCGATCATCACCTGCTGAGGGGTAAAGGGTTCGCCACTGACCGGGTGAAGCGCGGGGATGTCGGCAGTCCAGGCGGCCAGTTCGTTGCGCAAGGTGTCGTACTCGGTTTCCAGGCGTGCCAGTTCGGCTCGGCCCTCGGCCAGCGACCCAGGCAGGTGGTAAATGAACTCGCTGGCCTCTTCCTGATCCAGTCGCGGATAAAGCACTTGCAGACGCCGGATATCGGCCTGTTCGGCAAAGATGCCGAAGTCGCGATGAGTCTGGTTGAAATGAATCTTGATGCGTTCACGGCCCGTGGCGGATATCGGATTTCCTCCCAGGTCGAAACCCTCCTGAGTTTTGCTGGGCAGGCTGAAAAGCGCGGCCGGCAGTTCCTTAATCTGGTTGTCATTGAGCAAGGCCGTTCGCAGGCGAGGCCGCGTCAATAATCCGGGGGGAAGTTGGTGCAGGCCGGTGCTGGAAAGGTCGATGTAGTTCAGGTCAGGCATGTTCTCCAGAGAAGGGGACGCACCGAGCGGATTTTTGTACAGATCGAGAACGCGCAAGTGCCTCAGGGCCGAAAGGGTGGCCTGGTTCTGTTCGGTGAGGGTCACTGCGCAATCGCTGAGGATCAGTTCGCTTAGTTGCGGCCAGCGCGCAATGGCATCCGGCAACTGACCCAATTCGAAATCGCGCATCGCCAGACGATTGAGTCCGGAAAATCCCCTCAAAAAATCATTCACACCGCGCGTAGCGCGATGGCCTTCAAGCAGCAGGTTGCGCACCTGAGGGAAATCAACGGTCAGCCTGGGCAGCTCTCCCCAAATCGGCTGGGAGAAATTGAAGGAAAGCGGTTCGTCATTGGCGCTGTCGTGTGTGGCCTGGCGGCGCCAGCAGTCCAGTAACCGGCCTGTCATCTCCCGGCGCCCTTGCCGCTGCGTGGCGAATTGCTCGACGTTCAATCTGATTGACGTGTCCGGGACAAACAGCGGTATCGCATCACGCCACTCATCGAGTTCATCGAACAATTGCGCGTGTTGATTGAACAGACGCTGGAGCTCGGCACGTGGCCCGCCGGGATTCCGTCGCAATCGTTCGGCAAAGGCCTCGAGTTCTTCTGCTGTCAGATGAGGAAAGAGCCGATAAATGTGGCTTTGCAAGGAAGGCGTGTTGGCCGGCATGCGCCGATAGCCATCCGCCCCACCCAGCAAGCGCATCACGGCAGGGTCATAGGCGGGCTTGAGGATCGGCTGTTGCGCCAGCAGCGCACGCAACGTTTCACGATTGACGGCGTGGGTACGAATCAGCCGCTTGAGTCTTTCGCCTTCTCCCACGTTGATATCCAGGGCGATTCGCTCACTGTCGGGCAGCGCCTGCAACAGACTGGAATAGAGGGTGTCGGCGCTGTTGAGCGGCTCGCCCGTCTCATCGTAGGCTTGATAGGCGCCTGCATCGGTCAGCACCAGAACCTTGCGCGAAAGGGCGTCGGGGTTGCCGATGCGGTCGATCAACAGTCCGTCGTGAGCGTATTGGCGAATCTCCAGTTGCAGTTGTCCCGACCAGCCAGGCAGGCGTTCCAGCGTGTGTAACACCAAGCGATCGGTGTCGAGATTATTACGCGTCGAGTGCAACTCGAGGCCTTCATAAGCGCGAGTCACCCGCACTTGCAGGCCTGCTTCTTGCGCCAGATCCATGAGGCGTTTCGACACCGTTCCTCGCTCCAGTTGCTGCCGTTCCTGGGCGCTGGTGGTGTCGAGCAGCGCTTCGGCGAGGCGGGTGGGCAAGCCAGGCTCGGTGTCGATGATGCGCTGCACCCAGGGGCGCGCACCGTGTTCGAGTCGGCGGTAGTGCTGGCGGAAAAGGCTTTCCCGCTGGGCCTCGGTGAGCTCGGCCAGTGTGCGGCGCAGTGATCTCGCGCCGGCATCGTCGAGGGTTGGCAGGAGCGTTTTGATCAGGTCGCCATTGTCCAATTGCGCTTGATTGACCTGCACCACGGTCTGGTCAGCCATGACGCGTTCCCAGAGGGTTTTTCCTGTCGTATCGACCAGTCGCAGCCCCTTGTCCGCAGGCCAGTAACCGTAGTCGCAGAGCAGCTCCAGTTGCATCACCGGATCGGCGTTCAGGTACTCATCTGGACGATCGCTGCCGACTTGCTCGATGAAAGTCTGAAGATCCCGATCAATTTTGAAGCGCTTCAGCGTGTCGGCCAGCAGCGGTGGTACCTGCTCGGCATTCACATGCAGTTTGCGCAGGACGTCTTCATGGCAGCCGCTGATGGACAGCAAGCGTTCGCGCTCGCTTGCGGAAAAACCTTGCATGTCCGGGCCGATACGCCGCAGCAAAGTGGCCTGGTCCCAGGTCAGTGGTTGATCGAGTTCAGTCTGCCAGGCGCCTTGGTCGTTGTGCCTCAAAGTCGGTTGGTAGGCCTCGGGGCGAGTGGGGTGTTCGATGCGATGCTGACCGGTCAGCTTTTTAACTGAGTAGAGGTTGCCGTCGAGTGTCAGCAAGGTTTTGCCTTGATGCTGGTGAAGTCCCGTCGCGTCAGGTTTCGCGTCTTTTGGCAGTGCGCCGGAATGCTCGTAAGCCGTCAGGTCAGGTTTCCAGTAACGACTGTCGCCATCCGGTCGTTTCACCGAATTGAAGCGGTCGATGAACTGCACGACTTCCCGCGGCAGCACCGCGCGAAATTCGCTGACTGCAATCGCGCCGCCCGCGGCAAAGGTGCCCAGTTGCAGCGCAGATTCGACCATCGCCATGAAATGCTCGAACGCTTCTATCGTCTGGCCTTCTGCCCAGTCGACGATGCTTTCGAAGGTTTCATCGAGCAATTGATACGCGATGTACGCCAGCATCAGTTCGCCGAGAAACGGCACGAACGGCAGCGCGATGAAGGCTGCGATGTTCAGCAGTGCCGAGGCGATTTCCGTGAAGGAGTCCCATAACGCCCAGCGCGCTTTGCGGTCGACCGTGGCGGTGGCGACGGCGATGACACGCGCATCATTAAGGATCTTGTCGAGCTGGCGTTGATAAAGATGAACCCATAGGTCACCCCTGATGGGCGTTGCCGCTATATGCAGGTTCGGGCGCTGGTTGGGATTTTCTCTCCAGGTCGGGCGCGAATCGCCAGGTGGCACCGGTTGCCAGGTGATGGGGTTGAGTTGGCTGTTCAATTGAGTGAAGAAGTGCCCGCGATCCTCATGGTCGATGAAGCGGCTGAAAAATTGTTGATAGGCCGGATCGCGCAGGCGCTGGCTCAGCTCCTCGGCGAATGCAGCTGACGAGGCGTACTCCTTGATCGGATGTTCGGGGTCGTCAGGAATGTAGGCCACCACCCGGACCGTTTCGCGGGCGCGCTCCAGTTCCGGGGCAAACAGCAGAATGCCGGTCAGGCGCGCATTCATGAGCGTCAGTTCATGGCATCGCCATGGCTGTCCGTGCACATGCGCAAGCGGCGGGTGCTCGATCAGACCGAGGATCAGCCGCTGGACCTCGCTATTCAGCAGTTTTTGCAGATGCGCCATGTGCAGCGCAGCGGTCAGGGCGGTTTGCTGGCTCTGGCGAATGCTCGATTGCAGGATCGCCGCCGCCACCGGATTGCTGATGCCCAGGTTATCTTCCAGATACTGTTTATATCGCCCGCCGATGTCGAGTTCACGGCACAGAAGAGTGAACGCCGCGATAGGCATCGTCTGCAGCATCTGCGGCAGCGTTTTGAACTGCCCGGCGGAAGAGGGCGGAGTGATGTAAGTCGACGCGGGCTCAAAGGCGTCGGCTTCGGTTTCGGCGCTGTCGAAGTTGTGCAGCGCGGCCTCCAGCAGCGAGACGGTCCAGATGCGCGCCGCGCCGGATTTCAATCGCAGCCATGGGAGGTGCGCGGGGATGTACAGGCGCAGGAATGTCTGGCTGACGTCCAGCTCCAGATTGAAACGCTGCCGGATGGCGGCTTGAAGCAGGGGCGCCGCGAACGCGCTGGCGTTCTGCAGGTGCGCCAGGATTTGGTCGACCCGGTTTTGTGCGGTCCAGTGTCGAGCGTTCAATGCGCTCAATGCGGCGTGCTGGCTGCGCGATGCGTTTTTGATCGCGTCAGGTAGGCGTGGCCTGGTCTTCGAAAGGGCGTCGCGTTTTTGCGTAGAGGCCTGCCTCAGCCAGTGCGGGATAACGCGGCTCATGTGCTGGTAGTGAGTGTCCGGCCTGAACGGCGGTGGTAAGGCGGGTTCGATGTCGATGTTCATGGAGGGGCCATTTACGTTTCAGAAGGCCCACAGCAAACCCCACGAATATCGACCCTGTGCGGTACATAATTACCGCCACCGTGAAATCGTCTTGAGTAAGATCCCGCCAAGCCTGCCGCAAACCCCGGTAGCAGTTTAAACTGCGCCTTTGCGACCCTATATGTCGCATTGCCGTAAACCCGTGAAAATCCGGGGTTTGCGCTATAAGAAGTTGTCGCTTGGCGGCAAGGCCGGGCTGAAAACTGTCCTTACAATCCCCCCATCGCTCGCCAGTTTCAGGCGGGTGTTCCTCATCAGGAGACTCCGATGTCCGTTGAGCACGCTGCGGTACAACGCGCCGATTTCGACCAGGTAATGGTTCCCAACTATGCGCCCGCCGCATTCATTCCTGTGCGTGGCGCCGGTTCCCGCGTTTGGGACCAGTCTGGCCGCGAGCTGATCGACTTCGCCGGCGGGATTGCCGTTAACGTATTGGGCCACGCACACCCGGCGCTGGTCGCTGCGTTGACCGAACAGGCGAACAAGCTGTGGCACGTGTCCAACGTGTTCACCAATGAGCCGGCCCTGCGCCTGGCGCATAAGCTGATCGATGCGACGTTTGCCGACCGTGCGTTCTTCTGCAACTCCGGCGCCGAAGCCAACGAGGCCGCTTTCAAGCTGGCCCGTCGCGTCGGTTTTGATCGGTTCGGCAGCGAGAAGTACGAAATCATCGCCGCGCTCAACAGCTTCCACGGTCGTACCCTGTTCACCGTGAACGTCGGTGGCCAGTCGAAGTACTCCGATGGCTTCGGCCCGAAAATCACCGGTATCACCCACGTACCGTTCAACGATCTGGCCGCGCTGAAAGCCGCCATTTCCGACAAGACCTGCGCGGTGGTGCTGGAACCGATCCAGGGCGAGAGCGGCGTGATCCCGGCCGAACTTGAATACCTGCAAGGCGCCCGCGAACTCTGCACCGCGCACAACGCGCTGCTGATTTTTGACGAAGTGCAAACCGGCATGGGCCGCAGCGGCAAGCTGTTCGCCTACCAGCATTACGGCGTGACGCCGGACATCCTGACCAGTGCCAAGAGCCTGGGCGGCGGTTTCCCGATCGCGGCCATGCTGACCACCGAAGACCTGGCCAAACACCTGGTCGTCGGCACCCACGGCACCACCTATGGCGGCAACCCGCTGGCATGCGCGGTCGCAGAAGCGGTGATCGACGTGGTCAACACCCCTGAAGTGCTGGCCGGCGTCAACGCCAAGCACGACAAGTTCAAGGCTCGCCTGGAGCAGATCGGCGAGAAGTACGGCCTGTTCACCAAAGTCCGTGGCATGGGCCTGCTGATCGGTTGCGTGCTGAGCGAAGCCTGGAAAGGCAAGGCCAAGGACATCTTCAACGCCGCTGAAAAAGAAGGCCTGATGATTCTGCAAGCCGGCCCGGACGTGGTGCGTTTCGCCCCAAGCCTGGTGGTTGAAGACGCCGATATCGATGCCGGCCTGGACCGCTTCGAACGCGCCGCCGCAAAACTGACACAAGCCTGATAGACCCTTCGACGCCTGACTCTTCAGGCGTCGAACCCAATTTTTATACCGGGCCCGCTTCCCTGTAGGAGCGAAGCTTGCTCGCGAAGGTGTGTCAGCCACAGTGATGTCGACTGACACACCTTCGCGAGCAAGCTTCGCTCCTACAAGGGTCCGGCTTATTTTCCTCAAGAGTTTTACGAGAAAGGAGTGACACCATGCTGGTGATGCGCCCCGCGCAAATGGCTGATCTGGGCGAGGTACAGCGTCTGGCTGCGGACAGCCCGATTGGTGTCACTTCCTTGCCGGATGACGTTGAACGCCTGAGCGACAAGATCGCCGCGAGCGAAGCCTCGTTCGCCGCTGAAGTCAGCTTCAACGGTGAAGAGAGCTACTTCTTCGTCCTCGAAGATTCCGCCACCGGCAAACTGGTGGGCTGCTCTGCCATCGTGGCCTCGGCCGGTTATTCGGAACCGTTCTACAGCTTCCGTAACGAAACCTTCGTTCACGCCTCCCGTGAGCTGAAGATTCACAACAAGATCCACGTGCTCTCGCAATGCCACGACCTGACCGGCAACAGCTTGCTGACCAGTTTCTACGTGCAGCGCGAGTTGGTGGGGTCGCCGTGGGCGGAACTGAATTCTCGTGGTCGTCTGCTGTTCGTCGCCAGCCATCCGGAGCGTTTCGCCGATTCCGTGGTGACCGAGATTGTCGGTTACAGCGATGAAAACGGTGATTCGCCCTTCTGGGACGCCATCGGTCGCAACTTCTTCGACCTCAACTACGCCGAAGCCGAACGCTTGTGCGGGCTGAAAAGCCGGACGTTCCTGGCCGAGTTGATGCCGCATTACCCGATCTACGTGCCGCTGCTGCCGGACTCCGCTCAAGAAGCGATGGGCCAGGTGCACCCACGGGCGCAGATCACCTTCGACATCCTGATGCGCGAAGGCTTCGAGACCGATCACTACATCGACATATTCGACGGTGGCCCAACGCTGCACGCTCGCGTTTCGGGGATCCGTTCGATCGCCCAGAGCCGCGTGGTCCCGGTGAAAATCGGTGAGCCGGTCAAAGGCGTCGGTCGTCAGTACCTGGTGGCCAACGCCCAGTTGCAGGATTACCGCGCCGTTTTGCTTGAGCTCGATTACGCGCCGGGCAAACCCGTGACCCTGGATCTGGAAGCGGCCGAAGCCTTGGGCGTCGGTGAAGGTGCCAGCGTGCGCCTGGTCGCGGTTTGACGCCTGTTGATTGCCTAGAAAGCAGCGAAGTTTCACGGGTGGCGCAAGCGGCCCGTTTGAGGAGATAGCATGATCGTTCGTCCCGTACGCAGCAGCGATTTACCCGCTCTGATCGACCTGGCCCGCAGCACCGGCACCGGCCTGACCACCTTGCCGGCCAACGAAGAACGTCTGGCCCATCGGGTCGGCTGGGCCGAGAAGACCTTTCGCGGCGAAGCCGGGCGGGGCGATGCGGACTACCTGTTCGTGCTCGAAGACGACAACGGTCGCGTGGTGGGCATTTCCGCCATCGCCGGCGCCGTTGGCCTGCGTGAGCCGTGGTACAACTTTCGGGTCGGCCTGACCGTCAGCGCTTCCCAGGAGCTGAACATCTACCGCGAAATCCCGACGCTGTTCCTGGCCAACGACCTGACCGGCAACTCCGAGCTGTGCTCGCTGTTCCTCCACGCCGATTACCGCACCGGCCTTAACGGTCGCATGCTGGCCAAGGCGCGGATGGTCTTCATCGCCGAGTTCCCGCAGCTGTTCGGTAACAAGATCATCGCCGAAATGCGCGGCATGTCCGACGAAGCCGGGCGCTCGCCGTTCTGGGAAAGCCTGGGTCGGCACTTCTTCAAGATGGAATTCAGCCAGGCCGATTACCTGACAGGCGTCGGCAACAAAGCGTTCATCGCCGAACTGATGCCGAAATTCCCGCTGTACACCTGCTTCCTGTCGCCCGATGCGCGCAACGTGATCGGTCAGGTTCACCCGGACACCGAGCCGGCGCTGGCGATGCTCAAGAGCGAAGGTTTCAGCTACCAAGGCTACGTCGACATTTTCGACGCGGGCCCGGCGGTGGAGTGCGAAACCGGCAAGATCCGCGCCGTGCGCGACAGCCAGGCGCTGGTGCTGGCCATCGGTACGCCGGGTGACGACGCCACGCCCTTCCTGATTCACAACCGCAAGCGCGAAGACTGCCGGATCACTGCCGCGCCAGCACGCTTCGCCGCCGGCACGTTAGTGGTTGATCCGCTGACCGCCAAACGTCTTCAACTCAACGCCGGCGATCAAGTGCGCGCCGTTCCGTTGTCCGCTGCCCGGGAGTCGAAATAATGAATTCGCTATACATCGCAGGTGAATGGCTGGCCGGCCAAGGCGAGGCCTTTCAATCGTTGAACCCGGTGACCCAGCAAGTGCTGTGGGCCGGCGAAGGCGCCACCACCGCTCAGGTCGAATCCGCCGTGCAAGCCGCACGTCAGGCGTTCCCGGGCTGGGCCCGTCGCACCCTGGAAGAGCGCATCAGCGTGCTGGAGGCTTTTGCCGCCGCCCTGAAAAACAACGCTGACGAACTGGCTCGCACCATCGGTGAGGAAACCGGCAAACCCCTGTGGGAAGCGGCGACCGAAGTCACCAGCATGGTCAACAAGATTGCGATCTCGGTGCAGAGCTACCGCGAACGCACCGGCGAGAAGAGCGGCCCGTTGGGCGACGCCACCGCCGTATTGCGTCACAAGCCTCACGGTGTAGTGGCGGTGTTCGGTCCGTACAACTTCCCTGGTCACTTGCCGAACGGTCACATCGTGCCGGCGCTGCTGGCCGGTAACAGCGTGCTGTTCAAGCCCAGCGAACTGACGCCGAAAGTGGCTGAATTGACGGTCAAGTGCTGGATCGAAGCCGGTCTGCCTGCCGGCGTGTTGAACCTGCTGCAAGGCGCTCGCGAAACCGGTATTGCCCTGGCGGCGAACCCGGGTATCGACGGGTTGTTCTTCACCGGTTCGAGCCGCACCGGCAATCACCTGCACCAGCAATTTGCCGGTCGTCCGGACAAGATCCTTGCGCTGGAGATGGGCGGTAACAACCCGCTGGTGGTCGATCAGGTCGCGGACCTCGATGCCGCCGTCTACACCATCATCCAGTCGGCGTTCATTTCTGCCGGTCAGCGTTGCACCTGTGCGCGCCGCTTGCTGGTGCCGCAAGGCGCTTGGGGCGACACACTGCTGGCGCGTCTGGTGGCGGTCAGCTCGACGATTGAAGTCGGTGCATTCGATCAGCAGCCGGCGCCGTTCATGGGCTCGGTGATTTCCCTGGGCGCTGCGAAAGCGCTGATGGAAGCGCAGGAACATCTGCTGGCCAACGGCGCGGTGGCACTGCTGGAAATGACTCAGCCGCAGGCACAAGCTGCCTTGCTGACGCCCGGTATTCTGGACGTGACAGCGGTGGCCGACCGTCCTGACGAAGAGTTGTTCGGCCCGTTGCTGCAAGTGATCCGCTACGCTGATTTTGAAGCGGCGATCGATGAAGCCAACGACACGGACTACGGCCTGGCGGCCGGTCTGCTGTCGGACTCCGAAGCGCGTTATCAGCAGTTCTGGCTGGAAAGCCGCGCCGGTATCGTCAACTGGAACAAACAGCTGACCGGCGCGGCGAGCAGCGCGCCATTCGGCGGCGTCGGCGCCTCGGGCAACCACCGCGCCAGCGCCTACTACGCGGCCGATTACTGCGCGTACCCGGTGGCCTCGCTGGAAACCCCGAGCCTGACCTTGCCAGCGGCCCTCACGCCCGGCGTGAAAATGGCGTAACGCCCATTCGCGAGCAAGCCCGCTCCCACATTGGAATGCATTTCCCTGTAGGAGCGAGGCTTGCCCGCGAAGGCCGCGACGCGGTCACACTGAATAGTTACTGAAGCCTAACAACAGAATTCTCGTGGAGCCTCGCTGATGAAATCCTATGAAGTCAATTTTGACGGTCTAGTGGGGCCGACCCATAACTACGGCGGCCTGTCCTACGGCAACGTCGCGTCCCAGAGCAACAGCCAGCAGTCTTCGAACCCGAAGGAAGCCGCGCTGCAAGGCCTGGCGAAGATGAAAGCGCTGATGGAAATGGGCTTTCAGCAAGGCGTTCTCGCGCCACAGGAACGTCCGGACGTGGTAGCCCTGCGCCGTTTGGGTTTCAGCGGCACCGACGCCCAAGTGATCGAGCGCGCCGCCAAAGACGCGATGCCACTGCTGGTGGCCAGCTGCTCGGCGTCGAGCATGTGGGTGGCGAACGCCGCCACGGTCAGCCCGAGCGCCGACACGGCGGATGGCCGCGTGCATTTCACTGCGGCCAACCTGAACTGCAAATACCACCGCAGCATCGAACACCCGACCACCAGCCGCGTACTCGGCGCGATGTTCGCCGACCAGAAGCACTTCGCGCACCACGCCGCCTTACCGGCCGTGGCGCAGTTCGGTGACGAAGGCGCGGCCAACCACACGCGTTTCTGCCGTGAGTACGGCAAGGCCGGCGTCGAGTTCTTCGTGTTCGGTCGTAGCGCGTTCGACACCCGCTACCCTGCGCCGCAAAAGTACCCGGCGCGCCAGACGCTCGAAGCGTCCCAGGCCGTTGCGCGTTTGCACGGTTTGAGCGATGACGGCGTGGTCTACGCCCAGCAGAACCCTTCGGTAATCGATCAGGGCGTGTTCCACAACGACGTGATCGCGGTCGGTAACGGCGAAGTGCTGTTCTATCACGAGGACGCGTTCCTCGACACCGAACAGATGCTGGCTGAATTGCAGAGCAAACTCGCCAAAGTCGGTGGGAAATTTCAGTCGATTTGCGTACCGCGTTCGGCGGTTACCGTGGAAGACGCGGTGCGTTCCTACTTGTTCAATAGCCAGCTGCTGACGCGTCCTGACGGTTCGATGCTGTTGATCGTGCCGGAAGAATGCCATGGCAACGAGCGTGTCTGGCAGTACCTGCAAGGTTTGACCAGCTCCGGCGGGCTGATCCGCGAAGTGAAAGTGTTCGATCTCAAGCAAAGCATGCAGAACGGCGGTGGCCCGGCTTGCCTGCGGCTGCGCGTCGCACTCAACGAAACCGAACTGGCGGCCGTCAACCCAGGGGTTATCATGACGGCACCGTTGTACGGCACGTTGACCGAATGGGTCGACAAGCACTACCGCGACCGCATGGCCGAAACCGACCTGGCAGACCCGCAATTGCTGCTTGAGTGCCGGACGGCACTGGATGAACTGACGCAAATCCTTAAACTGGGCGCGGTTTATCCATTCCAGATCAATTGAACGTCGAGAGCGTAAAAACATGAGCGATACCCTGCAGCTGATCCTTGAAGACACCGACGGCACGCAACTGGAAACCTCCTGCACCCGCGTCGCGGTCCTGTGGCAAGGCAAAGAGCTGTGGATCCAGCAGGACGGCCGCGGCCAATTGCTGATCGGCGTGGACGTCGAAGAAGGCGACGCTGAATACGCAAACCTGCTGTTGCGCCCATTGGCGACTAATCTGGTAAGTCTGCAACTGGAAATGGAGCCGGCTGAAGTCGGTGACGAAGACCACGTGCACGGCCCGGATTGCGCACACGACCACTAAGGAAACCGCTCTATGCTCGCCCTCGGCAAACTGCTTGAACTGACCCTCGCCGGCCGCGAACCGGCGGAGAAGACTCAACTGACTGTCGAAGGCGTGCGCATGCGCTGGTTGAGCGAAGGCGCGCTGGAAGTCCGGCCGCCGGAAGCTCGCGACAACCGCCTGGACCTGCTGCTATCAGCCGGCATCCATGGCAACGAAACAGCGCCGATCGAGCTGCTCGATCGCCTGTTGCATGACATCGCCCGCGGCGACTTGAAGCCGCGCGCCCGTATTCTGTTCCTGTTCGGCAACCCGGAAGCGATTCGCAAAGGCGAGCGTTTCGTCGAGCAGGACGTCAATCGGCTATTCAATGGCCGTCACGAACAAAGCAGCGGTTCAGAGGCCCTGCGCGCCTGTGAACTGGAGCGGCTGGCGGCGAGTTTCTTCAGCCTGCCGGACCGCGACCGCTTGCACTACGACCTGCACACCGCGATCCGCGGCTCGAAAATCGAGCAGTTCGCCCTGTATCCCTGGAAGGAAGGCCGCCAGCATTCACGCCTGGAACTGGCGCGCTTGCGGGCTGCCGGCATGGAAGCGGTGCTGTTGCAGAACAAACCGTCGATCGTGTTCAGCTCCTACACCTACGACAAGCTCGGCGCCGAGTCTTTCACCCTCGAACTGGGCAAGGCGCGGCCTTTCGGGCAGAACGACGGGGTCAATGTCGATCTGCTGGAAACCCGCTTGAAGCAGATCATCGAAGGCAACGAGCCGGTCGCTACCGAAACGGCGCTGGACGGTTTGCAGTTGTTTAGCGTGGCGCGGGAAATCATCAAGCACAGCGATAGCTTCCGCCTGAACCTGCCAGCCGATATCGAGAACTTTTCGGAATTGGAAGTGGGTTATCTGCTGGCCGAAGACATCGCCCAGACCCGCTGGATCATCGAGGAAGAGGGCGCCCGGATCATCTTCCCGAACCCCAAAGTGAAGAACGGCCTACGCGCCGGCATCCTGATCGTGCCAACTACCGACGAAAACCTCGCCTGAATTCAACACAAACCAATGTGGGAGCTAGCCTGCTAGCGATTGCAATGTGTCAGTCACCCTGGTTGTCGACTGATACACGCTGCCCCTTGTAGGAGCGAGGCTTGCCCGCGAAGGCGATTCAACATTCAACATCACTGTTGATTATGAAATCGCCTTCGCGGGCAAGCCTCGCTCCTACAGGGACGGGTTGTGTTTAGACCGCTACCGCACGTGGCTCACTGCGACGCAATGCGCGCATCTTGTGCAGCGTATCCGCGCAAGTCTTCGCCGCTTCCTGGCCTTTGTGCGCGAAATGCTCGAAGAAGAACTTATGATGCAGTTCTTCACCGGCATGGAAGTGGTGCGGGGTCAACGACACCGAGAACACCGGCACTTCGGTTTCCAGTTGAACCTGCATCAGGCCGCTGACTACCGACTGGGCAACGAACTCGTGACGGTAGATCCCGCCATCCACCACCAGGGCTGCGGCAACGATGCCGGCATAACGTCCGGTCTTGGCGAGTAACTTGGCGTGCAGCGGCATTTCAAACGCACCGCCGACTTCGAAGAAATCGATGTCCGATTCCTGATAACCCTGGGCAATCATTTCGGCCACAAAGCCTTTACGGCTCTGATCGACGATATCCTTGTGCCAGAAGGCCTGGATGAACGCCACGCGCTCGCCCTGATGGTTTTTGCTTTTGCTATCGATTGCGGTGGGTTGCATGTTCTGGTTCCTGTTTGTGTGAAAAACAGGGCTTATGAATCGAATGGGATTTAAGGGTACGCACGCTGGCACGAATGCGGCGGACGGCCCTTTGGCGCCAATCCCGTTCTCTCTTCATCCGGACTATGACCGTCGGCCCCGGGATCACACCGGGTCTGCTGACCTTGCCACCAGCCACCGCCGAAGCCGTGCTGCCACCAAGCGCTCGCGGGCTAAGCGCATTGCGCGCCATTACCGCCGGTGGGGAGTTGCACCCCGCCCTGAGAACGTTTTGCCGCCAGAATGTTTGGCGGCGAAGCGTTTTTAACACATATTTCTCGCCTGTGCATCGCTGCTATCTGATGATTGCTATCGACTTTTTCGTCGGTTCAAGAAGCCTTTTCCCACGCAAGGGTTGATTATTCGTCGGCATGACCGCAGTAATTCCTACTTGAAAGGGATTTCCCCCTGCTTACCGAGGCCAGATTCATGAGCGTTATCGATCTTCGCAGCGACACCGTCACCCAACCGACCTCCGGCATGCTCCACGCGATGGCCAACGCGGCCACCGGTGACGACGTTTACGGCGAGGATCCGACGGTCAATCGCCTCGAAGAAGAGCTGGCTCGACGACTGGGTTTTGCCGCCGCGCTGTTCGTCCCCACGGGCACCATGAGCAACCTGCTGGGCCTCATGGCCCATTGCGAACGCGGTGACGAGTACATCGTCGGCCAGCAGGCCCACACGTATAAGTACGAAGGTGGCGGGGCGGCGGTGCTCGGTTCGATCCAGCCACAACCGCTGGACGTGCAGGCCGATGGTTCGCTGGATCTCGATCAGGTTGCCGCCGCGATCAAGCCGGACGACTTCCATTTCGCCCGCACCCGTTTGCTGGCGCTGGAAAACACCATGCAGGGCAAGGTGCTGCCGCTGGAATACCTGGCCCGGGCCCGCAGTTTCACCCGTGAACACGGTCTGCAACTGCACCTGGACGGCGCGCGGTTGTACAACGCAGCGGTCAAACTGGGTGTCGACGCCCGGGAAATCACCCAGCACTTCGATTCCGTCTCGGTCTGCCTGTCCAAAGGCCTGGGCGCGCCGATCGGTTCGGTGCTGTGCGGTTCGGCGGAGTTAATCGGCAAGGCGCGGCGTTTGCGTAAAATGGTCGGTGGTGGCATGCGTCAGGCCGGCATTCTGGCGGCGGCAGGTTTGTACGCCCTGGATAAAAACGTTCAGCGTCTGGCCGACGACCACGCCAACGCACAGTTTTTGGCCGACGGTCTGCGCAAGGCCGGCTACAGCGTCGAGCCGGTGCAGACCAACATGGTTTACGTACAGATGGGCGATAAGGCTGAAGCGATCAAAGCCTTTGCCGCCGAGCGTGGGATCAAGCTCAGCGCTGCCGGTCGCCTGCGAATGGTCACGCACATGGACGTCAGTCGGGCGCAAATCGAGAAGGTTATCGCTACATTTGTCGACTTTTCTCGAAACTGACCGTGTTAGCCGTCCAATTGACTGGCTGTAACGTACAAACACACTGTACCTAGACACTAACGCCGATATAATGCGGCCCTTTGCCGTCGCTTCGTCTGTTGACGTTTCGCACAGGCCTTTGGCCGCAGCCTCCGTGGAAGAACCTAATGAAAAGCGCAGAAATCCGTGAAGCCTTCCTTCGCTTCTTCGAAGAGCAAGGCCACACCCGTGTAGCCTCCAGCACTTTGATTCCGGGCAACGACCCAACCCTGCTGTTCACTAACGCGGGGATGAACAGTTAAAGGAATGCTTACTTGGCCAGGAAAAGCGCGCGTACACCCGCGCCGTCAGCAGCCAGAAATGCGTGCGCGCCGGCGGCAAGCACAACGACCTGGAAAACGTCGGTTATACCGCCCGTCACCACACCTTCTTCGAAATGCTGGGTAACTTCAGCTTCGGTGACTATTTCAAGCGTGACGCGATCACCTATGCCTGGAACTTCCTGACGTCCGAGCAGTGGCTGAACCTGCCAAAAGAAAAGCTCTGGGTCACCGTCTACGCCAGCGATGACGAGGCCTACGACATCTGGACCAAGGAAATCGGCGTTCCGGCCGAGCGCATGGTTCGCATCGGCGACAACAAGGGTGCGCCGTACGCGTCCGATAACTTCTGGACCATGGGCGATACCGGCCCGTGCGGTCCGTGCACCGAGATTTTCTACGATCACGGCGCCGACATCTGGGGTGGCCCACCGGGCTCGCCGGAAGAAGACGGCGACCGTTACATCGAAATCTGGAACAACGTGTTCATGCAGTTCAACCGCACCGCCGATGGCGTGTTGCACCCGCTGCCAGCCCCGTCGGTCGACACCGGCATGGGCCTGGAGCGGATCAGTGCCGTGCTGCAGCACGTTCACTCGAACTATGAAATCGATCTGTTCCAGAGCCTGCTGAGCGCATCGGCCAAGGCCATCGGTTGCAGCAACGACAACCAGGCTTCCCTGAAAGTCGTCGCCGACCACATTCGTTCTTGCGGTTTCCTGATCGCCGACGGCGTGCTGCCGTCCAACGAAGGTCGCGGCTACGTGCTGCGCCGGATCATCCGTCGCGCCTGCCGTCACGGCAACAAACTGGGCGCCAAGGGCAGCTTCTTCTACCAGATCGTTGCGGCCCTGGTCGCCGAGATGGGCGAAGCGTTCCCTGAGCTGAAATCCCAGCAGGCGCACATCGAGCGCGTGCTGAAAGCTGAAGAAGAGCAATTCGCCAAGACCCTGGAACAAGGCCTGAAAATCCTCGAGCAGGATCTGGCCGAACTCAAGGGCGACGTGGTGCCGGGCGACGTAGTGTTCAAACTCTACGACACTTACGGTTTCCCGATGGACCTGACCGGCGACATCGCTCGCGAGCGCAACCTGACCATCGACGAAGCGGGCTTCGAGCGCGAAATGGAAGCCCAGCGCGTCCGTGCCCGTTCCGCCAGCGCCTTCGGCATGGACTACAACAGCCTGGTCAAGGTTGATGTTGCCACCGAATTCACCGGCTACCAAAACACCAAAGGTTCGGCCAAAGTCGTTGCCCTGTATAAAGAAGGGCAATCAGTCGACGTGTTGAGCGAAGGCGAAGAGGGCGTGGTGATTCTCAACCAGACGCCGTTCTACGCTGAATCCGGCGGTCAGATTGGTGACTGCGGCTATCTGCAGGCCGGCAACAGCCGTTTCGACGTGCGCGATACCACCAAAACCGGCGGTGCGTTCCTGCATCACGGCGTGTTGGCATCGGGCAGTCTGATTGTTGGGGCTCCGGTTGAGGCCCACGTTGAAGCAGAGGTGCGTCATGCGACGTCGCTGAACCACTCGGCGACTCACTTGCTGCATGCCGCGTTGCGTCAGGTGCTGGGCGATCACGTTCAGCAGAAAGGCTCGTTGGTCGACAGTCAGCGCCTGCGCTTTGACTTCAGCCACTTCGAAGCCATCAAGCCTGAGCAGTTGAAGCAACTGGAAGAGATCGTCAACGCCGAGATTCGCAAGAACTCCGCGGTTGAAACCGAAGAAACCGACATCGAAACCGCCAAGCAAAAAGGCGCCATGGCGCTGTTTGGCGAGAAGTACGGCGACAGCGTACGCGTGCTGAGCATGGGCGGTGCTTTCTCCGTCGAGCTGTGCGGTGGCATCCACGCCAACCGTACCGGCGACATCGGCCTGCTGAAAATCATCAGCGAAGGCGGTGTGGCCTCGGGCGTGCGTCGTATCGAAGCGGTCACCGGTGCTGCGGCGCTGGCATACTTGAACGCTGCCGAAGAACAACTCAAGGAAGCGGCCAACCTGGTCAAGGGAAGCCGTGACAACCTGATCGACAAGCTGTCGGCTGTGCTGGAGCGCAACCGTCTGTTGGAGAAGCAACTCGAGCAGTTGCAAGCCAAGGCAGCCAGCGCGGCGGGCGACGATCTGTCGGAATCCGCGCTGGACGTCAAAGGCGTGAAAGTGCTGGCCGTGCGTCTGGACGGTCAGGATGGCAAGGCGCTGCTGGCGCTGGTCGATCAGCTGAAAAACAAACTCGGCCGCGCAGTGATCCTGCTCGGCAGTGTCCATGAGGAAAAGGTCGTTCTGGTTGCAGGCGTAACCAAAGACCTGACTGGCCAACTCAAAGCCGGTGATTTGATGAAGCAAGCCGCTGCGGCAGTGGGCGGGAAGGGCGGTGGTCGTCCAGACATGGCGCAAGGCGGCGGTACCGACGCTGGCGCACTGGATGCCGCATTGGCCCTGACTGTTCCATTTGTAGAGCAGGGTTTATAAGGCAGTGTGTCCGGCCCGCAGTCTAGTGGCGGGCCGGAACGCTGTTTGAGTGATTATTTGGGCGCCCTTCATGGGCAGAGGCGGCTTTGAAATGGCTTTGATCGTACAGAAATTTGGAGGCACCTCGGTCGGCACTGTCGAGAGAATCGAGCAGGTCGCCGACAAGGTTAAGAAATTCCGCGAAGCCGGCGATGACCTGGTGGTTGTGCTGTCTGCAATGAGCGGCGAAACCAACCGTCTGATCGATCTGGCCAAGAAAATCAGTGGCGACGGCCAGCCAGTTCCGCGTGAGCTGGATGTGATCGTCTCCACCGGTGAGCAGGTGACGATTGCGCTGTTGGCCATGGCGCTGATCAAGCGCGGCGTGCCAGCGGTGTCTTACACCGGCAATCAGGTACGGATCCTGACGGACAGCGCGCACAATAAAGCGCGTATCTTGCAGATTGATGACCAGAAGATTCGCGGTGATCTGAAGGCCGGTCGCGTGGTGGTTGTCGCCGGTTTCCAGGGCGTCGACGAGCACGGCAACATCACCACCCTCGGCCGTGGCGGTTCCGACACCACCGGCGTGGCGCTGGCAGCAGCCCTGAAGGCTGACGAATGCCAGATCTACACTGACGTCGACGGTGTCTACACCACCGACCCGCGCGTGGTGTCCGTGGCTCAGCGCCTGGACAAGATTACCTTCGAAGAGATGCTGGAAATGGCCAGCCTCGGTTCCAAGGTGTTGCAGATCCGTGCGGTCGAGTTCGCCGGCAAGTACAACGTTCCGCTGCGCGTACTGCACAGCTTCAAGGAGGGTCCGGGCACCCTCATTACTATTGATGAAGAGGAAACCATGGAACAGCCGATCATTTCCGGCATCGCTTTCAACCGCGATGAAGCCAAGCTGACCATCCGTGGCGTGCCAGACACCCCGGGCGTTGCATTCAAGATTCTCGGCCCGATCAGCGGCGCGAACATCGAAGTCGACATGATCGTGCAGAACGTTGCGCACGATAACACCACCGACTTCACCTTCACCGTGCACCGCAATGACTTCCAGGCCGCACAAACCGTGCTGGAAAACACCGCTCGCGAGATCGGTGCCCGTGAAGTGGTTGGCGACATCAAGATCGCCAAGGTTTCGATTGTCGGCGTCGGCATGCGTTCTCACGCAGGTGTCGCCAGCCGCATGTTCGAATCCCTGGCCAAGGAAAGCATCAACATCCAGATGATCTCGACGTCGGAAATCAAAGTCTCCGTAGTGATCGAAGAGAAGTACCTGGAACTGGCTGTGCGCGCTCTGCACACGGCTTTCGAACTGGACGCTCCGGCCCGCCAGGGCGAGTGATGCGTTTGCCGAAGGGCGCGGTCTGACCGCGCCCTTTTGTTTTCTTGAATGGCGCGACCCGAGGCTGTTCTTTTGCTCGCGCTGGTCAATACTCAGGCATGTAGGGCTGCGATCGCTCCGGTTGTAGGTCGAGTGCCTTTTTTTTGCAGACTGTTGTCCCTGAAATGAAATGCGTGAGGAGAAAGGTATGCTGATTCTGACTCGTCGGTGCGCAGAAAGCCTGATTATTGGTGATGGCGAAATCACCGTGACCGTGCTCGGCGTCAAAGGAAATCAAGTGCGTATCGGTGTCAACGCCCCGAAAGAGGTCGCGGTCCACCGTGAGGAAATTTACCTGCGTATAAAGAAAGAGAAGGACGAAGAACCAAGCCATTAATTTTTATCGTTTTTTATGTTTGCAAACGGGGAAGAAGCTGGTTAATATACGCCCCGTGTTGCGGAGAGCTGGCCGAGTGGCCGAAGGCGCTCCCCTGCTAAGGGAGTACACCTCAAAAGGGTGTCGGGGGTTCGAATCCCCCGTTCTCCGCCATTATTTGCGTAGTACGTTGTAATCTGGCTTCTTCGGTAAGTGTTTGAAATTACTAGAAAAAGTGTTTGACATAGAGATTAGACGGCCTATAATGCGCGGCAACAAATGCACTCGTAGCTCAGCTGGATAGAGTACTCGGCTACGAACCGAGCGGTCACAGGTTCGAATCCTGTCGAGTGCACCATTTAAGGGTTGTTTGCAGTAATGCAAATGACTTGGCTTCAACCAGTTGTGATCTGGTATAAAAACACACATGCACTCGTAGCTCAGCTGGATAGAGTACTCGGCTACGAACCGAGCGGTCACAGGTTCGAATCCTGTCGAGTGCACCATACAACAGAAAGCCCGCATTTAATGCGGGCTTTTTGCCGTCTGGGATTTGGCTTTTCCTTGGGTACATCCTTTCTCATCGAACTCGACATGTGCGCTGCGACCTCGCTTGAGGTCATAGCGGTAGCGTGTGGCCGAATTGCCGATACTGATCTTGTCTGGCTTCCCGAGTGCGCTTTCAACGTCCTGCACGCTCATGCCGGCGACCACCCGCTGATTGATGATCGCCTCGCGGCGTTCGCGGGCACTGATCAGGTTGCCGCATTTGTCCTCGGACTGGCCAACGACCGTCAGTTCTCTCCTTTTGATTTTCATACCTGATGTTTCGCGGATCTCGGCTTCCGGCATGAGCGCCGTTGTGCTGGCTGGCGAGATGGCCGGTGTGAAGGTGCGCACATCCTGCAGCGAAAGGCTTTCACCGGCCGTACAGCTCAACGTGGTGAAGGTAATGCGCCCGTTGGCCGCTTCGCAGCGGTGAACGGTGGTGGCAAGCGCCGAGGGCGATGGGCAGAGCAGGGCGATCAGTAAAAAACAAAGTGCATTCGATGGCATTAAACGTCCTCCATGACGGTCCAACCCAAGGGTAGCCGTTACATTTTTCGACGACGGTGTGTTTTCTTTTCAGGATGAGTCGTCGCATTTTGATGGATCAGGGCCACGCTCAGGTTTGTCTTGCAAGCGCTTGTTTCAACCACGATTTTTTAACGTTTAAAACCGCCGGGCGGTGTATCATTGCGCCCGTCAGCCCCGCCGGGGCTTGTGGAATACCTCCATGGACTTACCCAGTAGTTACTCAGTAAACCGTTTTTCCAATCATGAATTGACTGATTGATCCTTCCGGCGTGCCCCGCTGCTGGGAGTGGAGTTCGCCTATGTCTGAAGTTGAAGTAAAGAAAACGCAAGAAAGCCTGCAGGACCGCCTCGCTCAAGTTGTTGAGCTGTTGCAGCGTCAGCGGGTGGTCGAAGACCTGACTCATCGCCAGGAAGGTCCGCATCACGACCGGGTCGAGAACCTGGTTCACCGGCAAAACCTCGTCGAACTGCAACGCAAGCTCGATGACCTGCACTCCGCCGACGTCGCCTACATCCTTGAAGCCTTGCCGCTGGACGATCGTCTGACGCTCTGGCAATTGGTCAAGGCCGATCGCGACGGCGACATCCTGCTCGAAGTATCCGACTCGGTCCGTGAAACCCTGATCGCCGACATGGACGATCACGAGCTCCTGGCTGCCGCCAAGGACATGGATGCCGACGAACTTGCTGACCTGGCCTCCGAGCTGCCGCGAGACGTCGTCCACGAGCTGATGGAAACCCTCGATGGTCAACAGCGTGAGCGCGTGCGCTCCGCGTTGTCCTATGACGAGGAGCAGGTCGGCGCACTGATGGACTTCGAGATGGTGACGATCCGTGAGGATGTCAGTCTCGAAGTGGTGCTGCGCTACCTGCGTCGTTTGAAGGAATTGCCGGGTCACACCGACAAGCTGTTCGTAGTCGATTACGACGGCGTGCTCAAGGGCGTGTTGCCGATCAAGCGGCTGCTGGTCAACGATCCGGAGAAACAGGTTTCCGAAGTCATGGCCAGCGATCCGGTGAGTTTTCACCCGGACGAAGATGCCTACGATGCGGCTCAGGCATTCGAGCGTTACGACTTGATCTCCGCGCCTGTGGTCGACAAGAACGGCAAACTGATCGGCCGTCTGACCATCGATGAAATGGTCGACCTGATTCGTGAAGAGAGCGAAAACGAAGTTCTCAACATGGCGGGTCTGCGTGAAGAGGAAGATATTTTTGCGTCGGTCTGGAAGTCCCTGCGTAACCGTTGGGCCTGGCTGGCGGTAAACCTGATCACTGCGTTCGTGGCATCCCGGGTGATCGGTTTGTTCGAAGGCTCTATCGAGAAGCTGGTGGCGCTTGCGGCGTTGATGCCGATTGTGGCGGGTATCGGCGGTAACTCGGGAAACCAGACCATTACCATGATTGTTCGCGCGATGGCGCTGGACCAGGTGAGTACCGGCAACACTTCGCGCCTGATGCGCAAGGAGTTGGCGGTAGGCCTGATTAATGGCCTGGTCTGGGGTGGGGTCATTGGCGTTGTCGCCTATCTGTTGTATGGCAGTTGGTCCCTGGGTGTCGTGATGACCGCGGCCATGACGTTGAACCTGCTGCTGGCGGCATTGGCGGGGGTTTTGATTCCTATGACGCTGGCTCGTCTGGGGCGCGACCCGGCCATGGGGGCGAGTGTGATGATTACGGCCATGACTGACAGTGGCGGCTTCTTTATCTTCCTTGGGTTGGCGACGATTTTCCTGCTCTGAGTGGACACCTCGTCCTGAAAGATTTACACCTGTTTTGCCCTGACCCCCGATGCATTGCATCGGGGGTTTTTTATGGGGTGTATATCCATTATTCGGGTGAGGGCTGCTATTGGTTCCGCCCTTACGGCGGGTCACTTTCGAAAAGCGCGAAGGTAACCAAAGCGCTTTTGCCCTTTCGTTCGGTGCCTCGCTTAGGCTCGGCATGCCCTCGCTCCGGTCCTGCTCCGTGGGCCCGCCGCCATCGGCCATCCATGGCCGGGGGCGGCTAACCCGGCATCCCTGCCGGGTTGCCCACTGCGCAGAACCTCCACTCGGCCTCTCGATGGGACGGTGCATCAAGATCAAAAGCACGGCGGCCTGCAGGCCGGCCTGATTGGGGAATACGCATTCCCCTGTAGGAGCGAGCTCGCTCGCGAAGAACGTCAATGACGGCGCGTGTTAACAGGATAAACGCGGTGCCTGTGGGTCCATCGCGAGCAAGCTAGCTCCTACAGGGGATCGGTGCGATACAAATAGATGCGCACACACGGTCAATGTAGGAGCGCCGAAGGCTGCGATCTTTTGATCTTGCCGTTGCTTTGCTTTGCTTTGGCTTCAGATCTGCCGCCCCTTTCCCATAGGCCGAATGGCGGGGTAGAGCGCTACCGCAGAAACGGATATGCCCCCAATCCATCCAATCAACAAATTCTCTACACCCATACTCCAGGCAAAAAAAAGCCAGCAATCATGCTGGCTTGGATTTTTTTCGGGATAGATCAGGAAGCGTCTGCGGCCATTTCGGCATCATGCGCAATCAGCGAAACCAGGGCGTTCTGCTGACGATGGGAGAGTTGGCGGAAGCGTTGCAGCAGCTCACGTTCGTGCAATGACAGCTCTGGGCTGTCCAGGCGCATGCTCAATTCTTCGCCCAGTGCGCCTTCCTGAATAAGACTCTGCTCAAGGCGCGCAATGATTTCGGAGTTCATGCTGCGATGATGATTGCGAGCCACTTCGGCAATGCGTTCACGCATTCCGTCTGGCAGACGTACGACGAACTTGTCAGCCGTACGGCTGGAATAAATTGCCTGTTTCAATGGGCGCATATATTTAACCGGTTAGTTCAGGGGAGCGGTTCTCGGGATTGGCCGCAGGATGTCTGATAGGACAAGCGCTCTGGCCAAATGTTCAACCTGAATTGATAGAGGCTCGCATCATGCCTCAAAGTTGCCAGATCATTGGCGTCAATTCTGTGACAAATATTGATCGGGGTAAAGGCTTAATGCCAGCACCCATTATCAGAAATGCGGACTGGTTTGAAAATTTTCCCCGGGTCCGTATCAATGACCGTTTTCTGTTGCCCAACAGTAATGTCCGAAGACGGCTGAAGGCGCATGCTATTCGGATTCGATCATTGTTCCTTACTTATACAGGATAGTGGCAAATGGCCGATTTACTAGTGGCATACCGGCAGCGGGAGACGTTTTCAGGATGGATGGCAGGCTGATTTTCCTGATGGGGCCGTCCGGGTCTGGCAAGGACAGCCTCATCGAAGCTGCTCGAGCACCCTTGCAGGCGCTCAATTGTGCAGTGGTGCGCCGCGTCATAACGCGCTCGGCCGAGTCGGTGGGTGAGGACGCCGTGGGCGTTTCCCACGAAGAATTCGAGCAACGCAAGGCCGCGGGTGATTTCGCGTTGTCATGGCACGCCAACGGTCTGGCTTACGGCATTCCGGCCGAAATCGATCAATGGCTCAAGGACGGCTGTCATGTCCTGGTCAACGGTTCGCGTGGCTACCTCGCGCAAGCGCTACGTCGTTATCCCACGCTGTTGCCGGTGTTGTTGACGGTCAAGAATGACGTCCTGCGAGAGCGCTTGTTGCGACGTGGTCGTGAGGGGCTTGCGGAGATTGAAGCCAGGCTGCGCCGCAACGGACTATTTACGACGGATGGTTTAATCGGTGATGCGCAGATCCACCGACTCGACAACTCCGGCGACCTGGCTGTGACAGTCGCCAATCTGCTGGACCTGTTGAAGGCTAACGCAATACCGGATCGAATTTGAACTTGCGCCCGGCGATCAGCGCCAACACGAACAACGCGCTGAAGACGCCGCAGGCAATCAGGGGCAAGGTGACGATCGCGTCCTGAACCAAAGATAAATGAAGAATGCCGCTCAGTAAGGCGAGGATGAAAAATCCAGCGGCTGATTTGGACATGCTGTGCTCCTGATGGGGTGAATCAAAATACCAAACGTTCGGACGACTGAGGCGGTAGCCGACTGCTGTCTTCACTGACGAACACGCGCTGATCACTCATCACCGCCAATTGCGGCGCTTTTTGCAGTTGAAGGTAAAGAGGCATGCGTTGGGCGACCGGCTCAGCGCTGCTCTCGGGGGCAAAATGAAAACCCAACAGAATCGCCAGGGCGATCGCATTCGAGAGTAAAAGGGCGCTGTTCATGAGGCTGGCCTCCGTTGTTCTTTGAGAACAGTTAAAGCAGCCGGCATGCCAAGAGTCTAACGGCTATTAAATCCTTTAAAAACAATGAATTAAGATATTCTCACGAACTGTGTGCATTGCATTTTGCAATGATGGCTTTTTGCGGTGATGCAAATTGCACGGTAAACCAGGCCACGTCCCCGCGAAGCATCTGCCTACACTTAAAAAGCCCACGGACGACATGACAAAATCAGACCTGCCCGTTAACATGCACGCCGTCCTCGCACCGCATTCCACGCGGGCGATTTGTGTCTCAGTAGCTCAATTGGATAGAGCATCCCCCTCCTAAGGGGAAGGTTGGCAGTTCGAACCTGCCCTGGGACACCATATCAATCGGGCCTTTCATGCCATTCTCCTGACCGCTCGATTTCTTCGTGACAGCAGGGTGGCAACAGCAGGCCAAAAAGAAGCCCCGCCGGGCAGTGCTCGGTGGGGCTTTTTTGTGCCCGCTTGAACGACGAAAAAGTCACGGCGAGACCAGAATTGGGTTCCCGCGGTCTTAGCGACTGTAATCAACGTAGGGGCCAAGGTAATAACCTTGCATATCACCAGTGATTCGATAAATGACTTCCCGCCCAGGCTTGATGCGGGAAGCGATAGTTTTGATCGCAGCACCGCTGCATAGGCCCGATTCGGCGAGGCCGGTACCGAGGTTCACTTCGCCGGCAGGCAAGTTGAAAGAGGCCCTTTGCCCCGGCCCTATCTTGGCTGCGCGCTGACCATCAATGTAGAACACGATGTCGCAACCCGAGCCGACAAACCCGTCATCCCGGAAAACAGTCAGGAGCCCTGATTCATTCGTGCCCCGGATTTTGAATGGATAAATCTGATCGGCAGGCACCGGTCGCGAATCGGCAATCGGCAACGGTGATGTTGCACATCCGCCCAAGGCCAATAAGAGCACGCCCGCCGCGATAATCCTGTGCATGATTTTTTTCTCCTGGCAGAAAGCGAATGAATCACTGCTTGAGTGATCAAGTGTGTGTCTGGTCCTGATATAGGTTTAGACCTGTTTCAGCACAACCTCCCGACGACTTACATGGCAGCCCGGTCATTGCTGTGCCTTACTCCAGACTCCACTGATGGGGCGAAATCGATGCGACGCAGAGGCGCAAAATTCTGGTTATGGACCAACACGCGGTTACCCCTTCACACCCACGATGAGGTGCTCGGCAATGGTGTGCACATCGAAGTGCAGGCGCGGATCAGTCATGAGGGGATTACCCAGGTCTTCGTCGGCGTCTACGGCACAGATGGCTGGGCGATTTGCGAGGAGTTTCATGATCGATGCATCGGTGAGCAGTACTGCATGGCGCTGAAATGGGGCGCGCAGCGGGCGCGGGAGATTGTCACGGACACCCAGGCGTTCGTCGCGCCGCACCGGGTGCAGTTGACCTTGAGCACGGTGATCACCGATGAGTCGGTGCTGGCGTTGCGGCGCATGGAAATGACCGAGCGTGAGCGTTTGAAGATCCGCTCCGACGACGCGTGGACGGAGTATCAGGCCGCCAAGGCGGCCATGTTGGCCCTGATGCGCTCGACCAAAGTCGATCCCAAAGTCTGGGCAGAGCACAAGGACCGTCTGCGGCAAGCGATCGATCGGCGAACCAGCGTACAGCGTGCCTACCTGTGTTGACGCCGATTCAGCACTAAGTGCGCCGCAGGGCCTCGATGGTGTCGATCAGTTCATCGTAGGACACCGGTTTTCCAATGTGCTGGTCGAACCCGGATTGCCGTGACTTTTGAATGTCGCTTTGTGCGCCGTAGCCGGTCAGCGCAATCGCCGGCACATCCTTGACCAGTGGCAGCTGACGCAAAGCGCTCATCAGCTCGTGGCCGTTCATGACCGGCATGCCCAGGTCAGAAATGATCAGGTCGAAACGGGTGCTCTTCGCGGCATCCAGCGCAGCCACCGGACGGTCGAAGGCCACTACTTCGGCGTCCTCCATTTCCAGCAGCATCTTCAAGGTTTCCAGGACGTCGGCGGAATCGTCTACCAGCAGGATGGTCAAGCCGCTGAGTCTTCCAGAGGCATCATTGACCTGAGTCGAAGACTGGGCCTCGCCCTTGGTCTGTGCCAGTGGCAAGTAAACGCTGAACGTACAGCCCGTTCCCACCCCGGCCGAACTCACCTCGACGGTGCCGCGTTGCGCCTCGGTCAACTGGCGAACCAGCGATAAGCCAATCCCCAACCCTTCACGGTTGTGCGTGGCGTGCTGCTTTTCCGCCTGGCTGAACAGGTCGAATACATGGTCGAGGTTCTCCGGCGCAATGCCGGCCCCATTGTCTTTGACGTCCAGCCGCGCCATGTCCCCGGACTGGCTGGCAATCAACTGCACACGACCCTTGGGCGGGGTGAATTTCAGGGCGTTGTTCACCAGGTTCCAGATGATTTGCTCAAGTCGTGTCGGGTCGGCATGCACCATTAACGGATCGCAAGGCACCAGCAATTCAAGCGTGATGTCATGCTGGTCATTGAGCACGACGGTGTGGATGTCGCGCAGCACACTGGTCAGGTCCACGGCGACCGGTTGCAGCTTGAGCTTGCCAGTGCGCACTCGGGCCACGTCGAGCAGGTCATCGATGATGCGTGCCTGGCTGGTGACGGCATCGCAGATGGTGTTGACGGCCCTGGCCGCCGGCGCCACGGACTTGGTCAGCGGCAAGCGCCGCAGCAGTTCTGCGTTGAGCTGGATCAGGTTGAGCGGGTGCTTGAGTTCGTGGGACATGACCGCGAAGAACTCATCCTTGAGGTAATTGGTGTTGCGGGTCTCGGCCAGTTGCTGGCTCTGCTCTTCATGCTGGCGTTTGTGGCCGGTCAGGTCCCGGGCAATTTTCACGTAGCCTTGAAGATTGTCGCCGCTGAGCAGGGTCACTTCGCCGCTGCAAAAGAACCGGCTACCGTCCTTGCGCAGATGCCAGCGCTCATCGTCGCTGCGGCCATGGGTGCGCACCGACAACAATTCGTTTTCAGGCACGCCCGAGGCGCGATCCTCGGCCGAGAAAATGAAGTCATAGTAAGCGCCTTCGGCCTCGGCCTTGCTGTAGCCAAAGATCAATTCGGCGCCTTTGTTCCAGCTGGTGATGATGCCCTGTTCATCGAGGGTAATGATGGCGTAGTCGCGGGTGCTCTCGGCGACCAGGCGCATGCGTTCTTCGCCCAGGCGCAGCTCTTCTTCGGCCGCGCGACGTTTGGTGATGTCGATGAACGTCAGTACGGTGCCGTCGATATGGTCTTCGCTGGAGCGATACGGCAGCAGGCGGGCGATGTACCAGCGGTTGTCGGTGCTGCTGACTTCGCGCTCGATCATGTTCAGCGATTCGAACACCAGCGCCGCATCACCGGCCAGGTTGTCGTAATGCAGGCGATGGGTGATGTCGAGCAAGGAGCGCCCGGTATCGACCGGCAACATGCTGAAGATGTCGGTGGCGCGCGGGGTGAACCACTTGATGCGCATGCTGCGGTCGACAAACACCGTGGCGATGTCGGTGGAAGCGATCAGGTTGGTCAGGTAATCGTTGATCTTGTCGGTTTCTTCAACCTTGGTTTTCAGCTCGAAGTTGACCGTCAGCAACTCTTCGTTGATCGACTGCAGCTCTTCCTTGCTGGTCTCCAGCTCTTCGGTGGCCGAGCGCAGTTCTTCGTTGATCGCCTGCATTTCTTCATTGGAAGCCTTGAGCTCTTCGCTGGAGATTTCCGACTGTTCGATGGTGTCCTGCAAGTGCAGCTTGGTGCGTTGCAGTTCGCGCTCCAGGTTGGACAGCACCTGGCTTTCGGTCTGGAGCACGGTGCTGGCCGCCAGCTCCGTAGGGTCGACCTCTACTTCCTCGAAAATCACCAGAATGTAGTCGCCGTCCGACTCTTCGTCCTTATAAGGATGAGCGACCAGATCGATCAGGTAACGCCGGTCGTCGCGCTTGATCGGCACTTCGCGGGATTTGACGGGCAGGCCGCTCTGTTGGACCTGGAACAGCGTGGTGCGGATTTCCAGGCGCAGCTCCGGAAGGATCAGTGTCAGCAGATTGCGCGACAATTCACCGCCGACATGCCGCAGGAAGCGCCCGGCACTTTCGCTCATGTGCAGGATGTCGGCGTTGCCGTCGACGATCACGCTCGGCGGTGCGGATTGCTCGAGGGCGCGTTGATGGATGTCGGCAAATGACAGTTTGCGTCGCGCGCTGCTTTGCGGCGCTTCGCGTGAAACATTGCTGCGTACATAACCGCCGCGCGGCATGGTCGGCGTGCGTCGACTGTTGGCGCCGGTCTTGGCGCGGAAAATCCGGTTGCGTTTGTCCACCGGGGCGAACAGTTCGTGGCACGCATCCGCGCTCTCGGACGAGCCGAGAAACAGGAAACCGCCAGGACGCAGGGCGAAGTGGAACATTTGCAGAATTTCGCGCTGCACTTCGCGATCGAGATAGATCAGCAGGTTGCGGCAAACAATCAGGTCGATCTGCGAGAAGGGCGGGTCCGACAACAAACTGTGCTTGGCGAACAGGACTTTTTCGCGGATTTCCTTGCGAATCCGGTAGTGGTCGTCTTCCTTGATAAAGTAGTGCCGCAGCCGCGTCGGCGGCACGTCGGTGATGATGGCTTGCGGGTACAGGCCGGCCCGGCCGACGCTGATGGCGCGCTCGTCGATGTCGGTGGCAAACAGTTGCATCGACGCCGCGCTGTTGTCGAGTTGCAGTTGATCGTTGAGCAACATCGCCAGGCTGTAGGCTTCTTCGCCTGTCGAGCAGCCGGCCGACCAGATGCGGATTTCTTCTTTCTCGGGATGCGCCGACACCGCCGCGCTGACCAGTTGCGGGACGACATCCCGTTCCAGCGCTTCGAAGGCTTCACGGTCGCGGAAGAAGTTGGTCACGCCAATCAGCATGTCCCCCAGCAGCGCCTTGGTTTCTTCGGGATTGCTTTGCAGATAGTTGTAGTACGCGCGCAGATCCGGCTGGGCCGTGACCTGCATCCGGCGCTCGATCCGGCGCAGGACAGTCGCCCGCTTGTAGTGCTTGAAATCATGGCCGGTGCCAGTGCGCAACTGGATCAGGACGTCATGCAGCAATTGTTCGGCGACCACCGCTTCGCGTTCGGACACGGCGGCGACGGTTTGCAGTTCGGGATCGTTGACTGTGGGCAAGCTGATTTCCTGGGAGTTGCGCCACAGCTCCAGGAGCTTTTGCGGCATGTCGATCACGGGCAATACCAGGTCAACCATGTTGGTTTCGATGGCTGCGCGGGGCATGCCGTCGAACTCGGCGTCTTCCGGCGCCTGGGCCAGTGTGATGCCGCCCTGTTCCTTGATCCGCGACAAACCGACCGCGCCGTCCGAACCGGTGCCTGACAGCACCACACAGAAGGCCCGCTCGCGGTGCACGTCGGCCAGGTCGCGGAAGAACAGGTCAATGGAGGCATGGCGACTTTCGCGCGATTCGGGGGTGCTGACTTCAAGAAAACCGTCGTTCATGGTCAAGCGTTGCGCGGGTGAAATCACGTACACCCGGTTTTTCTCGATGGCCACCGTTTCGCTGACCTGCAGGACCGGCATCTGGGTCGATTCCTGGATGATTTTGTCAGCGATGCTTTCGTGATCCGGCGACAGATGAAGAATGATCACGAACGCCATGCCGTTGTCCTGGGGCATGTTCTCGAAGAACAGTTTGATCGCTTGCAGCCCGCCCGCCGACGCGCCTATACCCACCACCGGGAAGTCCAGGGTGCTGGGGCTCTGGGCCTTTTGCTCAGGAGCATTGGCCGAGTGCTTGGGTAAGGTGCTCATACATTCTGCCTTTGCCGGCGATGGGTAAGGGGACTTTGGTTTCAAACGGGGTGAGGCGCACGTCAATAAACCAGAATAATCCCGTTTTTCGATAACACCTTCAAATATTTAGCTCGCTTTGGGTCGGGGTATAAATTCTTTGACAGCCAAATGCACAATTGCGCTCCCCTCGCTTCAAGGGAACGCCACTACTGGCCGATAACCTGAATGGTCTTCTTAAATTGCCTGGAAATCCTCGATGCTGTCGTATCACCAAAAGCGTTTTTTGATCGTCGATGATTTCTCGGATTTCCGCAGTTCCGTCCGGTCCATGCTGCGCGAGCTCGGCGTCAAGGATGTCGACACCGCCGATACTGGCGAGGCGGCGCTGCGCATGTGTTCGCAGAAGGCTTACGATTTCATCCTGCAGGATTTCCACCTCGGCGATGGCAAGAAGAACGGTCAGCAGGTGCTCGAAGACCTGATGATCGAGAAGCTGATCAGCCATGAAGCGGTGTTCGTCATGGTGACCGCCGAAACCAGCCAGGCCATGGTGCTCAGCGCGCTTGAGCATGAACCTGATGCCTACCTGACCAAGCCCTTCAATCGTTCCGGCCTGGCCCAGCGCCTCGAACGGCTGGAGCAGCGCAAAACCTTGCTCAAGCCGATCCTGCAAGCCCTCGACCGGGGCAAACCGGTGGAAGTGCTGAATGCCTGCATCGCCCTGTGCAAGCAAGACATCCGCTATTCGCCGTTGTGCCTGCGCTACCGCGCCGATGCCTTGCGTGACCTGAATCAGAACGAGGCGCTGGAGCGGCTCTACGACAGCATCATTGCCGATCGACCGTTGCCGTGGGCGTTTGCCGGGCTCGGCAAGTTGCTGTTCAAGCGCGGCCAGGTCAGTCAGGCCAAAGGCGTCTACGAAAAAGCCCTGAAAGTGTTCCCGATGATGCCGGCGCTCTACGACGGCATGGCCGACGTACTGGTCGCCGAAGGGGACACCAAGGCAGCCCAGAATGTGTTGGAAGAGGCGATTCGCTTGTCACCGCTGGCGGTGCGCCGCCAGGCATTGCTGGGCAAGCTGGCCATGACCAACGAAGATTTTGAAACGGCCTCAAAAGCCTATCGCCAGGCTGTGTCCCAAGGTGCCCAGTCGCGTTTCAAGGATGCGGAAAGCAACCTCGGCCTGGCCCACGCGCTGATCAGCAAAGGCAGTGAAAAGGGCCTGGACACCCGGACCCGACTGGAAATCAACACGACATTGAGTGCGGTGGCGAAGGAAAACCCGAGCGACCCTGGGCTGCAGATTCGTGCGCGCCTGATGAAGGCTACCAGCCTGCTGCTCAACGATGCCGAGACCGCCGAGAAGCTCACCGAGCAAGCGATGATGCGCCTCGATGGCATGGAACAGTTCATGAGCGCCGAAGCGGCGCTGCTGGTGGCCAAGCAATTGCAAATGCTCGGGCAGGCCAGCGCTGGCGCCTCGATGCTGAAAAACTGCGCGGAAATCTACGGCGACGACCCGACGGTGATGAAGGGCATCGCCAAGCTGACCGACGACCCGGCCATCCTCAATTCCGGCAATGCGGCCGCCGACCTCAACCGTCAGGGCGTGCGGGTGTACAAGACTGGCAATCTGGTGGAGGCTCGCGAGGTATTCCGCAAAGCATTGGCGCTGCAACCGAAGAACATCAGCATCGCCCTGAACCTGGCGCAATCGCTGCTGCACGGCACCGACACCAGTGTGCCTTCGGCGGAAATGGAAGAGTGTCGGACCTGCCTGAAAATGGTCGGCCTGATGCCTGACACCGATGCGCGTTTTCCCCGTTATCAGAAACTGCGAAGCAAGGCGTTTGGCGAATGAACGACAACGATCAGGCACTCGATTTTTCCACGGTGATTGCCTCCACCGTGCACGACATGAAGAACTCCCTGGCCATGTTAATGCAGGCCCACAGCCAATGGCTGGCACGGTTGCCCGACGCGACGCGGCAAACCCCGGAGCAGGGCGTGATCGAGTTCGAGTTCGCCCACCTCAACGGCATGCTGGTGCAGTTGCTGGGGTTGTACAAACTCGGCGTCAACCAGATGCCGTTGCAACCGGCCTACCATGAACTGGATGACTTCATCGAAGCGCAACTGGCCTGTCATCAGGACGTGTTCGCCAGCCGTGGGATTATGGCGACCTATGAAGTGGACCCGTTGAGCCCGCTGGGTTTCTTCGACCGGGAGTTGATCGCTTCGGTGCTGGCCAACAGCATCAATAACGCCATTCGCTACGCCCGCCACGCGCTGTTGATCAGCGTCAGCGATGAAGCCGGGCAACTGGTGCTGACCATCAACGACGATGGCGAGGGTTACCCGCCCGAGATGATCGAGCGCCAGGCCGATTACGTGCAGGGCATCAATCACAGCAGCGGCAGCACCGGGCTGGGCTTGTATTTTGCCGGGCGAATTGCTGCGCTGCACCAGCGCAATGGCGTCGGCGGACGCACCGAAATCAGCAACGGCGGCCCGTTGGGCGGCGGCGTGTTCAGCCTGTATTTGCCCTGATCGGTCTTTTTGTTGGCGCCTGCTTGAAATTCCGAACAGCCGGAGCCTATTTTGTACGGGTCGCCGTTCGCGGCTCGCACAATAAAAAGGATGGCGTCATGACAACCGGTGGCCAGGGTTCACTCGCGGAGCGATTGACGGGCATTGATGAGATCGAGTGTGTTACGCCGGACTTGAATGGCGTACCCCGCGGCAAGGTGATGACCGCCGAGGGCTTTCTCGAAGGGCGGCGTTTGCAGATGGCGCGGGGTGTGCTGCTGCAATGCATCATGGGCGGATACCCGCCAGCCCGTTTTTACGGCAGCGACGATGGCGACCTGGCGCTGGTGCCCGACACGGCGCACATCCATCGCTTGCCCTGGAGCAAGCCACCGCGCGCATTGGCCATTTGCGATGCCGACGAACTGACCGGTGGACGTTCTAACCTGTCGACCCGCGGCCAATTGAAAGCGGTGATCGCACGTTACGCGGCCCTCGGCCTGGCGCCAGTGGTGGCAACCGAGCTGGAGTTCTTTGTCTTCGCACCGAACACCGATCCGACTCAACCCTTCCAGCCGCCGCTCGGCCTGGACGGTCGTCGCGAAGACGGTCAATCCGCGTTCAGCGTCAGTTCCAACAATGGCTTGCGCCCGTTCTTCACTGAAGTCTACGAATGCATGGCGGCCCTGGGCTTGCCGCGCGATACCTTCATGCACGAAATGGGCGTCAGCCAATTCGAGATCAACCTGCTGCACGGCGACCCGCTGCTGCTGGCCGACCAGACTTTTTTATTCAAGCACCTGCTCAAGGAAGTCGCGCTCAAGCATGGCCTGACCGTGGTCTGCATGGCCAAGCCACTGGCGCACACGCCAGGCAGTTCGATGCATATTCACCAGAGCATCGTCGAGATCGGCACCGATCGTAACGTGTTCAGCGACAAGGCCGGCAAACCGACCGCGATGTTCCGTCATTTCATCGGTGGGCAGCAGGCCGGCATGGCGGATTTCACTGCACTGTTCGCGCCGAACGTGAATTCCTATCAGCGTTTGTGCCATCCGTATGCATCGCCGAATAATGCCTGCTGGTCCCACGATAATCGTGCGGCGGGTTTGCGCATTCCGGCCAGTTCGCCGGCCGCTCGTCGGGTCGAAAACCGCTTGCCGGGGGCCGACGCCAACCCGTATCTGGCGATTGCCGCAAGCCTGGCCGCGGGATTGTATGGCATTGAACACCAGCTGGAACCGAGCGAGCCGATCCAGGGTGTGTTCGAAGTACCGGACAATCTTTCGCTGCCGTGTACCTTGCATGCCGCCCTTGAGCGTCTGAAACGTAGCCAATTGGCGAAGGAACTGTTTGGCTCCGAGTTCATCGAAGGCTACATCGCGACGAAGACCCTGGAACTGACCAGCTTCTTTGATGAAATTACGCCCTGGGAACGCCGTGTTTTAGCAGCCCAGGCCTGACGCATCGTATCTATGGAGCTATCTTTTCGGGTAGCCCGTTTCTCACTGCAAGGAGCCGCTCGGAACGCCGATGCGCCAAATCTGGAAACCCTTTCGAGCGCTTTATTTCGCTTCGCTGATGATGTTGATCGGCTCTGGCCTGCTGAGTACCTACTTGGGCTTGCGCCTGGCGGCGGATCACGTCGACAGTCTGTGGGTCGGTGCGTTGATGGCCGCCAACTATTTCGGCCTGGTGCTGGGCGGCAAGATCGGCCATCGGCTGATCGCGCGGGTCGGGCATATTCGGGCCTATTCGGCCTGCGCCGGGATTGTCGGCGCGGCCGTGCTGGGCCATGGCCTGGTCGACTGGTTGCCGGCGTGGCTATTCCTGCGGGTCATCGTCGGCCTTGGCATGATGTGCCAGTACATGGTCATCGAAAGCTGGCTCAACGAACAAGCCGAAGCCTCGCAGCGGGGCGCGGTGTTCAGCGGCTACATGATCGCCTCCTACCTGGGCCTGGTGCTGGGCCAGCTGATTCTGGTCATGCACCCGGCGCTGGGCCTGGAACTGTTGATGCTGGTCGCGCTGTGCTTTGCCTTGTGTCTGGTGCCGGTGGCCCTGACGCGGCGGATTCACCCGGCGCCGTTACATCCGGCACCGATGGAGCCGCGCTTCTTCATCAAGCGCGTGCCGCAGTCGTTGAGTACGGTGCTGGGGGCGGGGCTGATCATTGGTTCGTTCTACGGCCTGGCACCGTTGTATGCCTCGCAGCAAGGGTTATCCACCGAGCAAGTCGGTCTGTTCATGGGTAGCTGCATCTTCGCCGGACTGTTGGTGCAGTGGCCGTTGGGCTGGCTGTCGGACCGTTATGACCGGGCCTTGTTGATCCGCTGTTTTGCGGTGGTCCTGGCCCTTACCGCGTTGCCGCTGGCAATCATGCAACAAGTACCGCTGGAGGTTTTGTTTGTTGCCGGGTTCTTCTGTTCGCTGGTGATGTTCTGCCTGTATCCGCTGGCAGTAGCGTTCTCCAATGACCACGTCGAGGGTGATCGGCGGGTGTCCCTGACGGCAATGCTGCTGGTGACCTACGGCGTGGGCGCGAGCATCGGGCCGTTGGTGGCCGGGGTGCTGATGAAACTGTTCGGCAGCCACATGCTGTATGCCTTCTTCAGTTTCTTCGCACTGGTGCTGGTGTGGCGAATTCGCCCGAAAGCAGTCACCAACCTGCATCAGGTCGACGATGCACCGCTGCATCACGTGGCCATGCCCGACAGCATGTCGAGTTCGCCGCTGGTGGCGTGCCTCGACCCGCGTGTCGATGAGCAGGTGGTGCAGGAACAGATGCAGAACCCGGTCAATCCTGAGCCGGACCCGGAACCCGAAACCGAACCGGTGGCCGAAAGCGATCTGCCTCCGGACGATCCGGACACCGGTCGCGAGCAAAGTTTTACCGAGGCCAGGCCTTAAATCCCAGGCATAAAAAAACGGGCAGTCACCGCAAGGGACTGCCCGTTTTTTATGGCGGTGTCGAACTACATGTCGTCTTTGTCGAAGCGTCGCGCTTCGCGCTGAAGCTGATAGACGAACCGCTCGACTTGCCGCTGCACCAGGCCGCTCATGTTGTGAAAGCGGATGCCGGCGAAGGTGGTGGAGATCTTTTCTTCGAAGTGCAGGTAGCGCAACTCGACCGGCGCGGTCATTTTGCCAAAGGGCAGGGCGGCGGCGAAGCGGTCGTAGACCTGGCCGAGTTGCAGGCTGCCGGTGATGTCGCCGTCGAAGCGCAGCTTGCAGCCGGTGGCGGAGATGTCCAGCAGCTTGCCGCTGATCGGTGCCTTGAGCTTTTCACCGTCCAGATCGACGTTGACCAGTTGCGCCAGTTTCAACGCCGCACGGAACGCATTGCGCCGCTGGTGGTAAACCACCTCGGCGGGCAATGGGCCACGGTAGCAGCGGCTGCCGCCGCACTCGTCGATGCTCAGCGGGCCGTTGCTTTCCCAGGCAATGCGCACACCGTCGTGGAAGCCTTCGACCTTGAACGGTTCGCCGGCCAGCAGGAAGCGTTCACCGTCGCGTGGAATCATTTCGTCCAGGGCGATCGTCTTGCCTTCACGATCGATGTCCACCAGATAGCTCTGGAAGCGCTGGCTGCGCTCGTTGAACGTAATGATCAGCGGGTCATGGCTTTCTTGCAGCTGGCGAAGATTGCCGGAGATCTCCAGGGGCGTGCTGAGCACCTTGGGTGGCTGCGGAGCATCGTCCGCGTTTAAGGCATTGGACACGGTTCATCAATCTCCAGACAAAATTTGACTGCGGCTAGCCAGCATTTTGCCAGCATGTTTCGCGTCTTGATAGGGCGTGCGCATGTTGCCGGCTCAAGCCTGACTGAGTGGGCGCGGCTTCACAAGGGTGGAGAATGATCCGCTGGCATTGTAGAGCGCTGGCGGTTCACCGCCGGTGAGGATTTTCAGCTGAGTGGCCGTGGCGGCCTGCTGCATGATGATCGACTGGCCATTGTTGACGTTGGCGGCCTGGCATTGGGCCAGGAGGTCGGTCAGTACATCGCTTTGTGCCAGCAATTGCTCGCCGATGCTCGACTGCTCGGCCAGTTGCTCAAGGCCCTTGCGCGTGGTCGGCAGGTTGAGGCTGGCGAGGATTTCACTGCGTTTGCGGCCATGCTGTTCGAGCAAGATGATCAGTGCCTGCTTCTGCGCCAGAATGTCTTCGAGCAGTTGCATGTCGCGACCATGCAAGGCGAGGGACTCGGTTTGCAGTAACTGCAGCAAGTGTTGGGCTGGAGCGAAGTCGTCGGTGATCAGTTGCAGCAAATTAGTGTCGTGCATGGCTGGCCTTGGGTTTTAAGCGTCCAAAAGCCTGGCGCAGACCGTGGTGGCCTAGCGCTGGGCTTCGAAGTTGAGCAGTTTGCTGGCTACGCGGTTGCTGTCGACTTTATAGCTGCCATCGGCAATCGCTGCTTTCAACTCGGCCACGCGGGCTTTGTCGACGGCAGGCTGATCGCGCAGCGAGTCAGTGACCTTCTGCAACTGTTGAGCCTCATTGCTGAGATGTACCGATTCCCCGCTTTTGACGGTGCTGGCCTGTTCGGCCGGGGTATTCAGCGGCGCGGATTTGCCGACTTCGGCGGTTTCCTTGGCAACGCTGGTACGTGTACTGCCCGTCAGTGATGAGGAACTGTTCAAACGGTTGAAATCGATGACCATGATAAAAAAACCTCTGGGTATTTGGACGCTTGCCATGTTTTCGGCCATACCCGGAAAAACTTTAGGCCCATTTATCAATGAGCTTGCGCGCGCCAGCGCTTGCCCTGCCTGGGGCACAGTTTAGGCAACAGTCGGGCGGTGCGCCATCTCTTCATGAGCACAGGGCGCATGCGCAGGGCGTCCGCGAACGAAGGTCGCTACATGGCCACTTCCACCTGGCCGGGCGCGATGACTTGCGCCTTGATGACTCGCTGCGAGTTGAGGTTTTTCACCCTGATCTGTTCGCGCAGGCCGCCATTGGACAGCGCTTCACCCGGCATGCGCACGCTGAGCGTACCACTGCGCGCGGTGATCACCACTTGGTCGCCCTTGCTGATCACTTCGGCCTGTTCCATGTGCACCAGAGTAACTACCTGATCGGCGACCATTGGTCGGGTCAGTTTCTGCCCGATCGCCTGATCGACTGAGGTCAGGTAGCCCTGGCTGATCAAGCTGATGTCGCGTTCACGCAACGTCACGTCTTCGGGCTCGATAATGCCGGTGCGGCGCAGGGGCCGGGTGGTCGTCACGATGTCGCGAAACAGGCGGACTTGAGCGGGCACGAAGACCGTCCAGGGCGATGCGCCTTCGCAGCGAACCTTGACGGTCACCCGGCCCAGTGGCTTGGCCGGACTCTCCAGGGTGGCTGTCAATTCCTTGTCGCACATGGGCATGCGCAGGCGCGGATCGAGTTGGTTGACCTGGATCTCGTAACGGCCTTCCGTTTGACTCGTCGCCAAATAGTCCTCTACGGTGAATTCAAGAAAGCCCTGTGTGACGCCGATAAGCATGTCAGGCAAGGTAACCGCGTCAGCAAGGGCAGGGCTGCCAGCGTTGAACAGGCAAACGGCCGACATCGCGCAAAGCAATTTGCGGGAGATTGATGTCAGGCGTCGGGAAAATGTCGGTTCTGTGTTCATAAGAGTTAAAAAGCAAGCGCCGTGCCGTTTAGTGATGAATGCGCGTCGCAACACACTTAAGCGTTGGTGTAGGAGTCTGTGCATGGCTGGTGTAATGGATGCGGTGAACCAGCGCACGCAACTGGTTGGGCAGAATCGCCTTGAGCTGTTGTTGTTCCGTCTCGACGGCCAGCAGCTTTACGGGATCAACGTGTTCAAGGTTCGGGAGGTGCTGCAATGCCCCAAACTCACGCTGATGCCAAAATCCAGTCCTGTCGTGTGCGGTGTGGCGAATATCCGGGGGGCGACCATTCCGATTCTTGATCTGGCGATGGCGACCGGCTCCGGCGCCTTGAAGGACAAGAACAATCCCTTCGTGATCATCACGGAGTACAACACCAAGACCCAGGGTTTCCTGGTCCGCTCGGTGGAGCGCATCGTCAACATGAACTGGGAGGAGATCCATCCGCCACCCAAGGGCACGGGACGCGATCATTACCTGACGGCTGTGACTCGGGTCGACAATCAGCTAGTCGAAATCATCGACGTCGAAAAAGTCCTGGCGGAAGTGGCGCCGACACCGGAAGCGATTTCCGTTGGCGTGGTGGATGTCGAAACCCAGCACAAGGCGCTGTCCTTGCGCGTGCTGACGGTCGACGATTCGTCGGTGGCACGCAAGCAGGTCACGCGTTGCCTGCAGACGGTCGGTGTCGAAGTGGTGGCGTTGAACGACGGTCGGCAAGCGCTGGAATACCTGCGCAAACTGGTCGACGAGGGCAAGAAGCCGGAAGAAGAGTTCCTGATGATGATTTCCGACATCGAGATGCCGGAAATGGACGGGTACACCCTCACGGCCGAAATCCGCGCCGACCCGCGCATGCAAAAGCTTCATATCATCCTGCATACTTCGTTGTCGGGCGTATTCAATCAGGCGATGGTCAAGAAAGTCGGTGCCGATGACTTCCTGGCCAAGTTCCGTCCTGATGACCTGGCATCCCGGGTAGTCGACCGGATCAAAGCAGCAGACATCAGCTAGGGGCCTTTTGCCCCTGGCGGTCAACACGATTTAAGAGGCGGTATCTTTGTCTACGGGTAATTTGGATTTCGAACAGTTCCGGGTCTTCCTGGAAAAAGCCTGTGGCATTTTGCTCGGTGAAAACAAGCAATACCTGGTCTCGAGCCGTCTCAACAAACTGATGGAACAGCAGGGCATCAAGTCCCTGGGTGAGCTGGTGCAGCGTATCCAGACCCAGCCGCGCAGCGGTTTGCGCGAGATGGTGGTGGATGCCATGACCACTAACGAAACCCTGTGGTTTCGTGACACCTATCCGTTTGAAGTCTTGAAGAACAAGGTGCTGCCCGAAGCGATCAAGGCGGCTCCCGGCCAGCGCCTGCGGATCTGGTCGGCGGCGTGCTCGTCGGGTCAGGAACCGTATTCGCTGTCGATGTCGATCGACGAGTTCGAGCGGGTCAACATGGGCCAGTTGAAGATGGGTGTGCAGATCGTTGCCACAGATCTGTCCGGCACCATGCTGAACAACTGCAAGACCGGCGAGTACGACAGCCTGGCCATCGGCCGCGGTCTTTCGCCCGAGCGCCTGCAACGTTACTTCGACCCGAAAGGGCCGGGACGCTGGGCGATCAAGGCGCCGATCAAGAGCCGGGTGGAGTTTCGCTCGTTCAACCTGCTGGACAGCTACGCGAGCCTCGGCAAGTTCGATATCGTGTTCTGCCGCAACGTGTTGATCTACTTCTCCGCCGAGGTGAAGAAAGACATCCTGTTGCGCATCCACGGCACGCTGAAGCGCGGCGGTTATCTGTTCCTCGGTGCCTCCGAGGCGCTGAACGGATTGCCGGACCATTACCAGATGGTCCAGTGCAGCCCGGGGATCATTTACCAGGCGAAGTGAATCGTTGGCGGCAACAAAAAAACGGGAGTCCTCAGGGGCTCCCGTTTTTTGTTGCCTGATGATTTCCCCCAAACACCGCAACCCCTGTAGGAGCGAGGCTTGCCCGCGAAAGCGGTGTGTCAGACAACATCATCTTGACTGCCCCGACGCTTTCGCGGGCAAGCCTCGCTCCTACAGGGAAAGGTGTTGTTCATTGGAAAGCGGCAGAAAAGCGGCAGCCAGCGGAAATCGGTTGCCGCTTTTCTGGCATTGCCGCTTTACCACTGCCCGCAAAGCCCCGGTTTACGGGCTTTTTTGAATTGGCACGACGCTTGCTATGTCTCTGTTACGAAAAATCAGGTCACCCGAAGGTTTCCCGACATGAGCATCAGCTTCGATAAAGCGCTCGGTATCCACGAACAAGCCCTGGGCTTCCGCGCCCAGCGTGCCGAAGTCCTGGCCAACAACATCGCCAACGCCGACACCCCGAACTACAAGGCTCGGGACCTGGACTTCTCGAAAGTGCTCGCCGAGCAGAGCGAGAAAACCAAAAACGGCACGTTCGCCTTGAACATGACCAACAGCCGTCATATCGAAGCGCAAGGCCTGGGCAATGGCGACGAGTCGCTGCTGTACCGCACGCCGATGCAACCGTCGATTGACCAGAACACCGTGGACGCCCAGCTGGAACAGTCGAACTACGCGGAAAACGCGGTCAACTTCCAGGCCAGCTTCACCCTGCTCAACAGCAAATTCAAAGGGCTGGTGTCAGCCCTGCGTGGAGAGTAAGTCATGTCCCTGTCCAGCGTTTTCAACATTGCCGGTAGCGGCATGAGTGCCCAGACCACTCGCTTGAACACCGTTGCTTCGAACATCGCCAACGCCGAGACCGTTTCGTCGAGCATCGACCAGACCTACCGTGCGCGTCACCCGGTGTTCGCCACCATGTTCCAGGGCGGCCAGAGCGGCGGCAGCGATTCGTTGTTCCAAAACCAGGACGCCGCCGGTCAAGGCGTGCAAGTGCTGGGCGTGGTCGAAGACCAGAGCAACCTCGAAGCGCGCTACGAGCCGAACCATCCGGCTGCCGACGCCAAGGGCTACGTCTACTACCCGAACGTCAACGTGGTGGAAGAAATGGCCGACATGATTTCCGCCAGCCGTTCGTTCCAGACCAACGCCGAAATGATGAACACCGCCAAAACCATGATGCAAAAGGTCCTGACCCTCGGTCAGTGATAAGGGGCGACTCAGATGAGTGTTACCGATACGACCGGTGGTTTGAGCCTCAAGGATATCCTGGCCAACTCCTCGATCAAGACCAACACCAATAACGATAGCCTCGCATCGGCCGCCGGCAGTGCCAGCGGCAAAAAGGCCCTGGGCAAAGACGCGTTCCTGCAATTGCTGGTGACGCAGCTGAAAAACCAGAACCCGCTGGAGCCGCAGGACAACGGCGCGTTCGTCGCGCAGTTGGCGCAGTTCAGCAGCCTGGAAGGCATCACCACGCTCAACGAGACCGTGTCCGGGATTGCCGGCAACTACAACTCGTCCCAGGCGTTGCAGGCTTCGTCACTGGTCGGCCGTTCGGTCATCGCGCCGGGCGACAAGGCGGTGGTCGACACAACGAAGGGTTTGACCGGTTCGGTGGCGATACCGCAGTCGGTGGCGTCAGCCACCCTGACGATTTCCGACAAGGACGGCAAAACGGTCCGCACGATCAAGCTGGAAGACCAGAAAGCCGGTAATTCGAGCTTCACCTGGGACGGTAAGGACGATGCCGGCAACGTTGTCGCATCGGGTACTTACACGTTTGGGGCAACGACCACGATCGATGGTCAGGGCGCAGCGCTGGTCACCAATCTGCCGGCGACCGTCAACAGCGTGACCATCAGCCAGACCGGCGGTGAGTTGATGCTCAACCTGGCCGGGCTGGGCAGCGTCGCCCTGTCCAAAGTTCAAACCATTGGTATATAGAGCCGACTAACACGGCACAAAGGAGTGGAATATGTCTTTCAATATCGGCCTTAGCGGTCTCTATGCAGCCAACAAACAACTGGACGTGACCGGCAACAACATCGCCAACGTGGCGACCACCGGTTTCAAATCGTCCCGTGCAGAATTCGAAGACGTGTACTCGGCGACCAAGTTGGGTTCGGGCAGCAAGACCACCGGCAGTGGCGTGCGCCTGGCCAACGTTTCCCAGCAGTTTACCCAGGGTGACATCAACAACACCGGTAACGTGCTGGACATGGGCATCAACGGTTCCGGCTTCTTCGTACTGAACAACAACGGTTCGCTGTCCTACACCCGTGCCGGTACGTTCAAGGTCGACAAGGAAGGTTTCGTCACCAACACCGACGGCACCTCGCGCCTTCAGGGTTACGGTGTGGATGCCAACGGCAAGATCGTCAACGGTGTGCTGACCGACCTGCGCATTGACACCTCCAACCTGGCGCCGAAAGCGACCGGCCTCATTTCGTCGACGATCAACCTGAACTCAACTGCGGCGGTGATCGATCAAACCGTTCCCGCCAACAAGTTCGACCCGAGCAAAGTCGAGACGTACACCAAGCCGTTCAGCACGCCGGTGTATGACAGCCAGGGCAACAAGCACGTCATGGACCAGTACATGGTCAAGACGGGCGCCAACACCTGGGATGTCTACACCCTGATTGACGGTCGTAACCCGGATGGCAGTCTGCCCACCGCGCCGACAGCGCCGGTCCCTTCGACCATGACTTTCGATTCGACTGGCAAGCTGGTCCAGGTCAGCACTCCGGCCCCGCCAGGTGCTCCGGTCATCAGCAGTGACCTGAAGGTCACCACCTGGGTTCCGGGTTCCGTGACCAACGGCGTCTGGACCGCCAACGGTGCGAGCGCCAACCCTGCGGGCGTGACCATCTCGATGGCCAACACCACGCAATACAATGCCGACTCCGCGCGCTCGATTCCAACGCAGGATGGCTACGCCACTGGCCAGATCACCAACCTGACCATCGACGGCAGCGGTGTGTTGCTGGCCAACTTCAGCAACAACCAGACCAAGCCTATTGGCCAGATTTCGTTGGCCAGCTTCACCAACGAACAAGGGTTGCAGCCGGTGGGCGGCACCAGCTGGAAAGAAACCTACGCGTCGGGTATCCCGGGCTACGATGCACCGGAAACCGGCACCCTGGGTTCGATCGCTTCCAACTCCCTGGAAGAGTCCAACGTCAACGTGACCAACGAACTGGTCGACCTGATCAAGGCCCAGAGCAACTACCAGGCGAACGCCAAGACCATCTCCACCCAGAGCACCATCATGCAGACCATCATTCAGATGACCTGATGCGGGTGGGTGGTTAGCGCTTCACCAAGAGCCCCTCGATCGAGGGGCTTTTTTATGACTGGGATTTTTGTCAGGGACCAGGATTTTGTGTTGTCCGGGGACGGCCTCTTCGCGGGCAAGCCTCGCTCCTACAGGTTTGATTTCATCTGTAGGAGCGAGGCTTGCCCGCGAAGGCGTCAGACCTGCCGTCATATTCCTCAAGGCAAAAGAAAACCCCCGACAAGCCAGAGACCTGTCGGGGGTTCTTGTGTTACCGGCTCAGCTTATTGGCAAGCTTCGCAATCCGGCTCGTCGATGGCGCAGGCCTTTGGCACTGGAGCAGGGCCGGCAGGTGCTGCCAGGACCGAATCTTCACCGTGGTTGCCGCCGCTGGAAACAGCGTTCAGCTTGCCGGTGTTGATGGTCGACTTCTCGGTGCTGGTCGCGGCCAGGGCACGGAGGTAGTAAGTGGTTTTCAGGCCACGGTACCAGGCCATGCGGTAGGTCACGTCGAGCTTCTTGCCCGAAGCGCCGGCGATGTACAGGTTCAGCGACTGCGCCTGGTCGATCCACTTCTGACGACGGCTGGCCGCGTCGACGATCCACTTGGTATCCACTTCGAACGCGGTCGCGTAGAGCTCTTTGAGTTCTTGCGGGATGCGCTCGATCTGCGGCACCGAACCGTCGTAG
>NZ_JBIVBY010000032.1:0-83744 GCF_044746405.1 Pseudomonas sp. NPDC086251 | reverse complement strand
ATGTGCCAAGCAGCTGGCAGGGCATTCTGGCTGGCCGCAGTGGCATTGGTCTGATCGAACACACCGACCTTTCTGCCTATTCCACCCGTTTTGGCGGCTCGGTAAAGGGCTTCAATGTCGAGGAATACCTGTCAGTCAAGGAAGCGCGCAAGCTCGACCTGTTCATTCAGTACGGTCTGGCCGCAGGGTTCCAGGCAGTACGCAACTCCGGTCTGGAAGTCACTGATGCCAACCGTGAGCGCATCGGCGTGGCCATGGGTTCGGGTATTGGCGGTCTGACCAATATCGAAGAAACCAGCCGCACGCTGCATGATTCCGGCCCACGACGGATCTCTCCGTTTTTCGTGCCTGGCTCGATCATCAATATGATTTCCGGTTTCCTGTCCATTCACTTGGGTGCACAGGGACCTAACTACGCCATCGCCACCGCGTGTACCACCGGTACGCACTGCATCGGCATGGCGGCACGCAACATCATGTACGACGAAGCCGACGTGATGATCGCCGGCGGCGCCGAGATGGCCGCGTGCGGTCTGGGCATGGGCGGCTTCGGTGCCTCCCGCGCGCTGTCGACCCGCAACGACGAGCCGACCCGCGCCAGCCGTCCATGGGACAAGGGCCGTGATGGCTTCGTATTGTCCGATGGCGCCGGTGCGCTGGTGCTGGAAGAGCTGGAACACGCCAAGGCCCGCGGCGCGACCATCTACGCCGAGCTGATCGGCTTCGGCACCAGTGGCGACGCCTACCACATGACCTCGCCTCCCGCCGACGGCGCCGGTGCTGCACGTTGCATCACCAATGCCCTGCGCGACGCGAAGATCAATGGCGATCAAGTCCAGTACGTCAACGCTCATGGCACGTCGACCTCGGCGGGCGACCTCGCTGAAGCCTGCGCAATCAAGTCGGTGTTCGGCGATCACGCCTACAAGCTGGCCGTCAGTTCGACCAAGTCCATGACCGGTCACCTGCTGGGTGCGGCGGGCGCGGTCGAGGCCATCTTCAGCGTGCTGGCGATCAACAGCCAGGTCGCGCCACCGACCATCAACCTCGATGAGCCGGACGAAGGCTGCGACCTCGATTTCGTTCCGCACACGGCGCGCAATATGGATATCGATGTGGTGCTGTCCAACTCCTTCGGGTTTGGCGGTACCAACGGCTCGCTGGTGTTCCGCCGGTTCTCTGAGTGATGGACAGCTGGGTCGACGGTCAGCCGGCTGACGCTTTGTCGCTGAAGGATCGCGGCCTGGCTTATGGCGATGGTCTGTTCGAGACCATTGCCGTGCGGGGCGGGCAGCCGCTGTTGCTGGACCGGCACCTGTCGCGTCTGGCAGAGGGGTGTTCGCGCCTGGCGATCGCTGCCGATCACGAGCTGATCCGCAACGAATTGCTGGCCTATGCCGGCGCATTGGGCGAGGGCGTGCTCAAGCTCATCCTCACGCGCGGCGACAGCTTGCGCGGTTACGCGCCTGATCCCACGGCCCAGGCCCGACGCATTGTGCAAGGCAATCCGCCCGCGGCTTATCCGGCTGTTCATGCCGAGCAGGGCGTTCGCCTTTTTCCTTGCGCGACACGGCTTTCAAAACAGCCGCTGCTCGCCGGCCTCAAGCACCTGAATCGACTTGAGCAAGTGATTGCGCGTTCCGAATGGCAAGACACCGAGCATGCCGAAGGCTTGATGCTCGACCACGTCGGGCGGGTGATCGAAGGCGTGTTCAGCAATCTGTTCCTGGTGCGCGATGGCGTGTTGATAACGGCCAATCTCAAGCGTTGTGGCGTGGCCGGCGTAATGCGTGCCGAATTATTGTTTCAAGCCAAGTCGTTGGGAATCCCCACGCAAGTCACCGATATCACCCTCGAACAGCTGCAATGGGCTGACGAAGTCTTTGTCTGCAACAGCGTGTATGGCGTTTGGCCGGTGCGCGCCTATGCAGCACTGAGCTGGCCGGTTGGGCCGCTCACCCGTAAACTCCAAACCATTGCCCGCGCGCTACTGGATGCTTGATTCGTGAGACGTAAATTCTTGCTGCTGCTGGAAACCGGATTGGTTCTGGCGGGGCTGTGTCTGGCCGCTTCGGCCTGGAAAATTCATTCGGCGCTGGAACAGCCGCTGAACATTACCCAGGCAGAACTGCTGGAAGTGCCCAAGGGCACGACGCCAACCCGTACCTTTTATCGACTCGAAGCCGATGGTGTCATCAAGGACGCTTTCTGGTTGCGCGTCTATTGGCGTTTCAATCTCGCCAAGCAACCGTTGCACAAAGGCGAATACCGCATGCAGCCCGGCATGACGGTCGAAGGGCTGATCGACCTGTGGAAACGCGGCGAAATCGTTCAGTACAGCCTGACCCTGGTCGAGGGCTGGAATTTCCATCAGGTTCGTGCGGCGTTGGCCAAGGATGAAAAACTCGATCAGACCCTGAACGGTTTGAGCGACAGCGAAGTGATGGACAAGCTCGGTCACAGCGGAATCTTCCCGGAAGGGCGATTCTTCCCCGACACGTACCGCTTCGTGCGCGGCATGTCCGACGTCGAATTGCTGAAACTGGCCTATGACCGCCTCGACGAAGTGCTCGCCAAGGAATGGAGCCAGCGTGCCGCGGATGTGCCGTACACCGAACCCTATCAGGCGCTGATCATGGCCTCGCTGGTGGAGAAGGAAACGGGTGTGCCGCAGGAGCGTGGGCAGATTGCCGGCGTGTTCGTGCGACGCATGGAAATGGGCATGCTGCTGCAGACCGATCCGACCGTGATCTACGGCCTCGGCGATCGTTACAATGGCAAGCTGACCCGCGCTCATCTCAAGGAGCCGACGCCGTACAACACCTACATGAACTCGGGGCTGCCGCCGACGCCGATTGCCATGGTCGGTCGTGAAGCGATCCATGCGGCGCTGAATCCGGTGGCGGGCAACAGCCTGTACTTTGTAGCGCGCGGTGATGGCAGCCACGTGTTCTCCGATGACCTGGATGCGCATAACAACGCCGTGCGCGAGTTCCAGATCAAGCGCCGCGCCGATTATCGCTCCAGCCCGGCACCGGCCACGGCGCCGGAGGCTACGGATGAGCAGGCACCGATTCCGGCCGCATCGCCCAACCTCGTGCCCGAGGCGTTGCCGCCCGTGACGCCACAGGAACCGGTTCAGGAGTCGCCGCCAGTGCCACCGCAAGAGGCGCCGCAAACGCCTGCAGCGGAGCCAGCTCCCGTTCCCGAGCCCGCCCAAGAACCCGCTGCTGCTCCCGCGCCCGAACCGGACGCCGTCGCGCCGCAAAGCCCGCAATGATTTTTGACTAAGGACTGCCCGTGACTGGCTTGTTTATTACCCTGGAAGGCCCGGAAGGCGCCGGCAAGAGCACCAATCGCGAATACCTGGCCGAGCGCCTGCGCGCCGCCGGTATCGAGGTGGTGCTGACCCGTGAACCGGGTGGTACACCGTTGGCCGAGCGAATCCGTGAGGTGCTGTTGGCGCCGGTCGACGAAGTCATGAACCCGGACACCGAACTGCTGCTGGTGTTCGCCGCACGCGCCCAGCATTTGGCCGAGGTGATTCTCCCGGCGCTGGCCCGTGGCGCTGTGGTCTTGTGCGATCGTTTTACCGATTCGACCTACGCCTATCAGGGTGGCGGTCGCGGCCTGTCGCTGGAGCGCATCGCGGCACTGGAAACGTTCGTCCAGGGCGACTTGCGTCCGGACCTGACATTGATCTTCGACCTGCCGGTGGAAGTGGGCCTGGCCCGCGCCAGCGCGCGCGGTCGTCTGGATCGTTTCGAACTCGAAGGCCGGGCCTTTTTCGATGCGGTGCGTGGAGCGTTCCTCAAGCGCGCTGAAGCCGATCCGGCGCGTTATGTTTTGGTCGATGCCGCCCAGCCGCTGGCGCTGGTTCAGCAGTCTCTGGATGCCTTGTTGCCGCGTTTGCTGGAGTTGACCCGTGGCTGAGGCTTATCCGTGGCAGGACGATCTCTGGCAGCAACTGGCGGGGCGTAAGCAGCATGCGCATGCGTATCTGCTCCATGGTCCGGCCGGGATCGGCAAGCGTGCGTTGGCCGAGCGGCTGATGGCTCATTTGCTGTGTCAGCGTCCGACCGCGCAAAATGCCTGCGGCGAGTGCAAATCCTGCCTGTTGCTCAAGGCTGGCAGTCACCCCGACAACTACATTCTGGAACCGGAAGAAGCCGACAAGGCGATCAAGGTCGATCAGGTTCGCGATCTGGTCAGCTTCGTGGTCCAGACCGCGCAGATGGGCGGGCGCAAAGTGGTGCTGATCGAGCCGACAGAGTCGATGAACATCAACGCCGCCAACGCCTTGCTCAAAAGCCTGGAGGAGCCGTCCGGCGATACGGTGCTGCTGTTGGTCAGCCACCAGACCAGTCGTTTGTTGCCGACCATCAAGAGCCGCTGCCAGCAGCAGGCGTGTCCGCTGCCCAGCGAGGCAATGAGTCTGGCGTGGTTGGCGCAGGCGTTGCCGGACTGCTCGGAAGAAGAGCGCGTCGAGTTACTGACCCTGGCCGCCGGTTCGCCGCTGGCCGCGGTCAAGTTGCAGGCCCAAGGCGTGCGTGAACAGCGAGCGCTGGTGGTCGATGGCGTGAAGAAATTGCTCAAGCAGCAGCAATCGCCGACGCAATTGGCTGAAGGCTGGAATGCGATTCCATTGTTGCTGCTGTTCGACTGGTTCTGCGACTGGTCGAGCCTGATCCTTCGCTATCAGCTGACACAGGATGAAGAAGGGCTTGGATTGACGGACATGCGCAAGGTGGTTCAGTACCTCGCGCAGAAAACCGCTCAGGACAAAGTCCTCAACATTCAGGACTGGATCCTCGCCCAGCGTCAGAAAGTCATGAGCAAAGCCAACCTCAATCGGGTGCTGTTGCTGGAAGCGCTGCTGGTGCAATGGGCATCCTTGCCTATCCAGAAGTAAGCGTCTGCGCCTAGACTCTGAACATCAGCAGTGGAGGTCAGCATGAATGAAGCCGTCAATCCGGGGCCGCGCAACGGAATTTTGTCCCTGACCATCAAGGACAAGTCCGTGCTGTACGCGGCGTACATGCCGTTCATCAAGAACGGTGGCCTGTTTATCCCGACCAACAAGAGCTACAAGTTGGGCGATGAGGTATTCATGCTGCTGAACCTGATGGATGAATCGGAAAAGATCCCGGTCGCCGGCAAGGTCACCTGGATTACCCCCAAAGGCGCCCAGGGCAACCGGGCTGCCGGGGTCGGCGTGCAATTCAACGCTGGCGACGACACTGCGCGCAGCCGAATCGAAACCCACTTGGCCGGAGCCCTGAAGTCCGACCGTCCCACTCATACGATGTAAGTTGCAGCCCTTTTTATGCTCGTAGATTCCCATTGCCACCTCGATCGCCTTGATCTCGCCGCCCACAACGGTTCCCTCGATGCTGCGCTGGATGCGGCCCGTCAGCGCGGCGTAGGGCACTTCTTGTGCATCGGCGTCAGCGTCGACAATGCCGCCGACGTCAAAGCCCTGGCTGAACGTTATGAAGACGTCGACTGTTCGGTCGGCGTGCATCCGCTGGATGTGCAGGCGGACGCCGCGCCCGCGCTGGACTGGCTGTTGCAGGAACTCAACCATCCGCGTGTGGTAGCGATCGGTGAAACCGGTCTGGACTATCACTACGAGCCGGAAGCGGCGGAGTTGCAGCAGGCGTCGTTTCGTCTGCACCTGCAAGCGGCGCAGCAGACCGGCAAACCGGTGATCATCCACACCCGTGGCGCCCGCGCCGATACGTTGAACCTCCTGCGCGAAGCGGCGTTGCCCCAGGCGGGCGTACTGCATTGCTTCACCGAAGATTGGGAGATGGCCAAAGCCGCGCTGGACATGGGGTATTACATTTCCCTGTCCGGAATTGTCACTTTTCGCAATGCCGACGTGTTGCGCGATGTCGCCAGCCAGGTGCCCGCTGATCGTCTGTTGGTGGAAACCGACTCTCCGTACCTCGCGCCAATCCCTTATCGCGGCAAGCCAAACCTGCCGCAGTACGTGCGTGAGGTTGCGGAATTTCTGGCAATGTTGCGAGGTGAGTCCTACGAGCGTTTTGCCGAGCAAACCACTGAAAATTTCAAGCGCCTGTTTCCGCTGGCGCACGTCAAAGGTTAAATCGCAGGCAAAAAAAACCCGGGTTCTGGGGGGTGAATCCGGGTTAAGACCATTAGGAGTAAAACAAAGGTACGCGGTCCGTTGGTACCTATATCGGCGCGACACTTGGGGGAGATGCCTCGCCGACAGTTCAAGTATTGATCAGTATTGCGCCGAGTCCAGTTTACCGGCGCCGGTTTTTAAACAATTTTGGAATACGGCCGCTTCGGAAGAGTTCTCATCAACCGGCGACCCTGTCCGAATTCATCAAGAAACACATATATGGTCGGATGATCCGTGCATTTTTGCGCAAGTTAGGCATAATACGCGGCTTCGAATTTTGACCCCTACAGACCTTTTCTTATGCATAAAGAACCTCGTAAGGTCCGTGAGTTTCGTCGCCGCGAGCAAGAAATTCTCGATACCGCGCTCAAGCTGTTCCTCGACCAAGGTGAAGACAGTGTCACCGTCGAGATGATTGCTGATGCCGTCGGTATCGGCAAAGGCACGATCTACAAGCACTTCAAATCCAAGGCCGAGATCTACCTGCGCCTGATGCTCGATTACGAGCGCGATTTGAACGAGCTGTTGCATTCGGCCGATGTCGACAAGGACAAGGAAGCGTTGTCCCGGGCCTATTTCGAATTCCGCATGCGCGACCCGCAACGCTATCGGTTGTTCGATCGCCTGGAAGAGAAGGTGGTCAAGGGCAACCAGGTGCCAGAGATGGTCGAGGAGCTGCACAAGATCCGCGCCTCGAACTTCGAACGCCTGACCTTGCTCATCAAGGGCCGGATCAGCGAAGGCAAGCTCGAAGACGTGCCGCCTTACTTCCATTACTGCGCCTCCTGGGCGTTGGTGCACGGCGCTGTGGCGCTGTATCACTCGCCGTTCTGGAGCAATGTGCTGGAAGATCAGGAAGGCTTCTTCCAGTTCCTGATGGACATCGGCGTGCGCATGGGCAACAAGCGCAAACGCGACACCGACACGCCCAGCAGCTGAACCATTCAGCCGCCTGATTGCACCATTATTTCGCTACATGGCGCAGTACCGCAGGAATATACTCAGGCTTAGGTATTGCTAAAACTTGATTTGTGAGTCAAGTTTTAGCGGTCCGAATATTCTACTGCCGGAGTGATCCATGATCGTTGACCGTCAAGGCAGGCGTTTTCGCAATTTGCGAATCAGCCTGACCTCAGCCTGCAATTACGCGTGTACTTATTGCGTGCCCAACGGCAAGCGATTGGTGGCGGCGCAGGATGAGTTGTCGGCCGAGGCCATGGCGCGGGGTGTGGCGTATCTGATCGAAGCCGCCGGCATCGAGCGCTTGCGGATCACCGGCGGCGAGCCACTGGTCAGCCCCAAACTCGAATCCTTCATGACGGCCGTCGGGCAAATGGGCCTTGAAGACATCAGCCTGACCACCAATGGCCAGCTGCTGGCGAAGAAACTGCCGCTGCTGGTGGACGCCGGCATTCGTCGCATCAACGTTTCCCTCGATACCCTGGATGCCAGCGCATTCCGCAGCATCGCGCGTGGCGGCGATCTGGCGACCGTGCTCGATGGCATGGACCAGGCCAGCGCGGCGGGCCTCAAGATCAAGGTCAACATGGTGCCGCTGCGCGGGCAGAACCTCGATCAGGTGATGCCGCTGCTTGATTACTGTCTGGAGCGCGGCTACGAGCTGCGTTTCATCGAGTTAATGCGCATGGGCCATCTGGCCAGCGACTCCAACGCGTTCTTGCAGCAGTTTGTCAGCCTCCAGCAATTGCTCAGCTTGATCGGTGAGCGCTACGAGTACCTTCAGGCCGATGCACCGGTCGATGCGACGGCGGTGCGTTACGAGATTCCGGGGCAGGGCCATTTCGGCGTGATCGCCAATGAAAGCGTGCCGTTCTGCCGCACCTGCTCGCGGCTGCGTCTGTCTTCCACGGGCTGGCTGCATGGCTGCCTGTCGTCGAGTAATCGCCACTATGTTGGTGATCTGCTCGACAAACCGCGTCATCAGGCGTTGCCAGCCTTGCAGCGACTCTTGGTCAAAGCCTTGGGCGACAAGCAGGAAGTGGCGTTCTCCGGTGGCGCAACCATCATGAAAATCATCGGCGGCTAAACGGGCCTCTTCGCGGGCAAGCCTCGCTCCTACAGGGGATTGTGCAAAACCTGTAGGAGCGAGGCTTGCCCGCGAAAGCAATCTATCAGGCGCTGATGTTTCCCGAGCTGGCGCGGAAGCTGCATCCACTGGCCATTCGCCGGTTTTCCGTCACCGGCCTCTGGAGGGTAGGATGCGTAGCCTGGTTTTGCTGCTGGCCGTTTTGGTGCTTGGTGGCTGCATGAATGTCAGCGATTTGGCTGAAGGGACTCGCTACCACATGAGCGATGCGGGCCTGCTCGACCATAGCGACAGCCGCCGCGTGAACAACCTGCGCATTCAGCCGGATTCGTTCGTCTACATCGCCCAGGGCGCCTTCATCCCGCCAGGCAGCGCCGGCTACCCTCGACCCAACGTGATTGCCGAAGTCGCCTTCGATGGTTTCGTCGAATACTTCCCCATGGTCCGCCGCGCGCGTACGCCGGAAGGCCTCGATGAAGCCATGGGCGAAGCCCGTGCCGCCGGTGCCCATTACCTGCTCTATACGCGTTTCGCCAAGTCCGATGACCGCATCGGCAACTCGGACGAATGGCTGGATCAGGAAGCCGTGGATCGCCTCGGCATCGACAGCGGCGTCATTCAAATCATGTTGATCGAGACCAGCACCCAGTATTTGATTGATACTGCACGCATCAAGAGTCGTGGCGGTTTACTGACGTTCCACGACAAGAAGCCAGAAGACCTGATGGGCCCGCCGCTGGAACAATACGCGCGCAGCCTGCTGGGGCTCAGCGACCAATAAATCGATAAGGAGAACGCCATGAGTGGCCCGCAAAAAGCCAACGACTTGTTGGGGCAAATCCCCAAAACCAAAGGCTTGCCGCCGGTCCACCTGTGGAACCCCGACTTTTGCGGCGACATCGACATGCGCATCGCCCGCGACGGCACCTGGTATTACCTGGGCACGCCGATCGGGCGCAAGCCGATGGTCAAGCTGTTCTCCACCATCATTCGCCGCGACGGCGATGATTACTTCCTGATTACCCCGGTCGAGAAAGTCGGCATCAAGGTCGACGACGCGCCGTTCGTGGCGATTGCCGTGGACGTGGAAGGCGAGGGCGAAGCCCAGGTCTTGCGCTTCACCACCAACGTTGACGAAACCACGGAGGCCGGCGCCGAACACCCGATGCGCGTGGTGATCGATCCGCTGACGCAGGAGCCTGCACCTTACGTGCATGTGCGCACCAACCTCGAAGCGTTGATCCACCGTAATGTGTTCTATCAACTGGTGGAGCTGGCAGTGAGTCGCGAGATCGACGGCGAGCGCTGGTTAGGCGTGTGGAGTGGCGGCGAGTTCTTCCCCATCGGCCTCGAGCCTTAAGCAGTAAAAATGTGGGAGCGGGCTTGCTCGCGAAAGCGGTGTGTCATTCAACTTTATTGCTGACTGACACGACGCCTTCGCGAGCAAGCCCGCTCCCACATTGGTTCTCTGTATTCCTGAAAAAATCAAATTGACACCCAATCGTATGATGATTAGCGTGGGCCTCCACAGCGAATGGCTTCGAGGTGTTCATGTCCAGCAGTTTTCATGCGTCGACGGTCGATTGGCTGGGTGGCTGGATCGCCACTGGCCAGGTGAAGCCCGGCGAAACCCTCAAGGTCGAAGCTGACCTCGGCGAACAACTGGGGGTCAGCCGCACGGTCATCCGCGAAGCCATCAAAACCCTGGTCGCCAAAGGCATGCTCGAAGTCGGGCCAAAGGTCGGCACGCGGGTGTTGCCGGTGCGGCGCTGGAACCTCTTCGACCCACAAGTCGTAGGCTGGTTGTCACGCAGCGGTTTGCCGGAAAACTTCGTCGACGACCTGCTCGACCTGCGTCGCACCATCGAACCGATGGCCGTGCGCTGGGCGTGCGAGCGCGCTACCGCGGAACAGGTTCACGCCATCCTCCAGGCGTACAACGCACTGGAACGGGCAGTCGACAGCGGCGTCGATTACAACCGTGCCGATCAGTTTTTCCACGAGTGCATCCTCGCCGCCAGCCACAACCAGTTCATCGAGCAAATGGTCCCGGCCCTTGGCGCGTTGCTGGCGGTGTCGTTCGAAGTGTCCGCCGCCGACCCCGACGAATTGCGCCGCACTTTGCCGATTCACAAAGACATGGCCGACGCCATCGCCGCCCGGGATTCCGCGCGCGGCGTGTGGGCCTGCATGACCCTGATCGATAACGCTGACCTGGCCATCAAGCGTTTCTACCCACAAGTCATGGCCGACAAAAAAGCCAGCTGATAACACAATCCCTGTGGGAGCGGGCTTGCTCGCGAAAGCGGTGGGTCAGTTAACAGTGATGTTGAATGTACCGACGCCTTCGCGAGCAAGCCCGCTCCCACATAAAACAAGAACAACGCAGGAGGTTTCATGGACTGGACCGCGGTTACCGAACACCGTGCACGACTCGGCGAAGGTCCGTTCTGGGATGCGCCGACCCAGGCGCTGTACTGGGTGGACATCGCCGGTAAACAGGCGCTGCGATTGATCGGCGCCAACGTGCAAATCTGGCAGATGCCGGAGCACGTGTCCGCCTTCATCCCCTGCGAAAGCGGCGATGCGCTAGTGACATTGAACAGTGGCGTGTACCGGCTCGATCTGGACTCTCCCGGCCTGGAACCGCGACTGACATTGCTCTGCGTCGCCGATCCGCAACCGGGCAATCGCGCCAACGAAGCGCGCTGCGATGCCCAAGGCCGGCTCTGGCTCGGCACGATGCAAAACAACATCGGTCCGCAGGGCGAAGACGTGCCGATCGTGCGGCGTTCCGGCGGGCTGTTTCGCATAGATCGCGATGCCCGCGTCACGCCATTACTCCGAGGCCTGGGCATTCCCAACACATTGCTGTGGAGCGACGACGCCACCACGGTGTATTTCGCCGACAGCCTCGACGGTACGATCTATCAGCATTTCATCCGCACCGACGGCAATCTCGACCCGGCCCAGGTCTGGTTCGGTCCGCATCAGCGCGGTGGCCCCGATGGCTCGGCCATGGATGCCGAAGGCTTTATCTGGAACGCCCGTTGGGACGGCAGCTGTCTGCTCAGGCTGGCGCCGGACGGCCGTGTCGACCGGGTAATCGAACTGCCCGTCAGCCGCCCGACCAGCTGCGTGTTCGGCGATGAAGACCTGAAAACCCTGTACATCACCAGTGCCGCCAGCCCGCTCAATCACCCATTGGACGGTGCCGTGTTATCGATTCGCGTCGATGTGCCCGGAAAAACCTGTACTCGCTTCGCTGGATAAATCCCTAAATATGGGATGTAAAATTATATATTGAGATAGCTGCCGAGTCGGGTTTATAGTCGGCCCCATCAGTGACACGCACTCACACTTAAAAAAACAAAACAGGTGAAGTGATGCAGCGATTTTCCAAACAGCTTTTTCGCCGGACATCGACAGATGCCCGGCTTTCGTCGTGCCTTCGAAAAGGAGTCCTGATCCATGGCTGAACCTCTTTCCTTGCCACCGGTGCCCGAACCGCCGAAAGGCGAACGCCTGAAAAACAAGGTCGTGCTGCTGACCGGCGCCGCTCAAGGTATCGGCGAGGCGATCGTCGCGACCTTCGCTTCCCAGCAGGCCAAGTTGGTCATCAGCGATATCCAGGGCGAGAAAGTCGAAAGCGTCGCGGCGCAGTGGCGGGACAAGGGCTTTGATGTTCAAGCGCTCAAGGTCGATGTGTCCAACCAGCAAGACCTGCACGCCATGGCCAGGCTGGCCATCGAGCTTCACGGTCGAATCGACGTGCTAGTCAACTGCGCCGGGGTCAATGTGTTCCGCGACCCACTGCAAATGACCGAAGAAGACTGGCGCCGCTGCTTCGCCATCGATCTGGACGGCGCCTGGTACGGCTGCAAGGCGGTGCTGCCGCAGATGATCGAGCAGGGCATCGGCAGCATCATCAACATTGCCTCGACCCATTCCACTCACATTATTCCCGGTTGCTTCCCGTACCCGGTGGCCAAGCACGGCTTGCTCGGCCTGACTCGCGCGCTGGGTATCGAATATGCGCCCAAGGGCATTCGCGTCAACGCCATCGCGCCGGGCTACATCGAAACCCAACTGAACGTCGATTACTGGAACGGTTTTGCCGACCCTCATGCCGAGCGCCAGCGCGCCTTCGATCTGCATCCGCCACGGCGCATCGGTCAGCCGATCGAAGTGGCCATGACCGCCGTGTTCCTGGCCAGCGATGAAGCACCGTTCATCAACGCGTCGTGCATCACCATCGATGGTGGTCGCTCGGTCATGTACCACGACTGAGTAAAAAGGGTTTCAGGCGCGAAACTCTGTCTGAAATCCAATCATCATACGATATGACTATTGGCTGCATGGTTTTGACGCTGCATCGATTTCTGGACACTCTCAAAAAAAATAACAAGGAGTCAGCTTATGAATCGTCGTCGTGGGATCCGTTCCCTGTGCTGTGCCGCTTTGGCGGTCACTGCGGTCAGCCTGAGCAGTACGCTGCTGGCGGCTGAGGAAGTGAAAATCGGTTTTCTGGTCAAGCAGGCGGAAGAACCCTGGTTCCAGACCGAATGGGCGTTCGCCGAAAAGGCCGGGAAAGAGAAGGGCTTCACCCTAATCAAGATCGCCGTGCCCGATGGCGAAAAAACCCTCTCGGCCATCGACAGCCTCGCCGCCAACGGTGCCAAGGGTTTTGTGATCTGCCCGCCTGACGTGTCCCTCGGCCCTGCGATCATGGCCAAGGCCAAGCTCAACGGTTTGAAAGTGATCGCCGTCGATGACCGCTTCGTCGATGCCAGCGGCAAGTTCATGGAAGACGTTCCGTACCTCGGCATGGCCGCGTTCGAAGTCGGTCAGAAACAAGGCAACGCCATGGCCACCGAAGCGAAAAAACGCGGTTGGGAGTGGAAAGACACCTACGCGGTGATCAACACCTACAACGAACTCGACACCGGCAAGAAGCGCACCGACGGCTCGGCCAAAGCCCTGCAAGACGCCGGCATGCCCCAAGACCACATCCTGTTTTCGGCGCTGAAAACCCTCGACGTACCGGGCAGCATGGACGCCACCAACTCGGCGCTGGTGAAACTGCCAGGTGCGGCGAAAAACCTGATCATCGGCGGCATGAACGACAACACCGTGCTGGGCGGCGTGCGCGCCACCGAAAGCGCCGGGTTCGCCGCCGCCAACGTGATCGGCATCGGCATCAATGGCACCGACGCCATCGGCGAACTGAAGAAAGCCAACAGCGGCTTCTACGGCTCGATGCTGCCGAGCCCGCACATCGAGGGCTACAACACCGCCAGCATGATGTACGAGTGGGTCACCACCGGCAAAGAGCCGGCGAAATACACGGCCATGGACGACGTGACGCTGATCACGCGCGACAACTTCAAGCAGGAACTGGAAAAGATCGGCCTGTGGAACTGAGGCGCGGTTGATTTCATCGGTGGCCCTGGCGACGGGGCTGCCTGATCTTTGCGATGAGGTGGTTATGCAAGCGCAAACACACAGACAAGAACACCGCGGCGGCAGCTTGCGCTTCAACGGGATCGGCAAGACCTTTCCCGGCGTGAAGGCGCTGGACGGCATCAGCTTCGTCGCCCACCCGGGGCAGGTTCACGCCTTGATGGGCGAGAACGGTGCCGGCAAATCGACGCTGCTGAAAATCCTCGGCGGCGCCTATACACCAAGCAGCGGCGACCTGCAGATCGGCGAGCAGACGATGGTCTTCAAGTCCACCGCCGACAGCATCGCCAGCCGCGTGGCAGTGATCCATCAGGAGCTGCACCTGGTGCCGGAAATGAGCGTGGCGGAAAACCTGTTTCTCGGTCATTTGCCGGCCCGTTTCGGCTTGATCAATCGTGGTGCACTGCGCCAGCAAGCATTGGCCTGCCTCAAGGGCCTGGCCGATGAAATCGATCCGCAAGAGAAAGTAGGGCGCTTGTCCCTCGGTCAGCGGCAACTGGTGGAAATCGCCAAGGCGTTGTCCCGTGGCGCGCATGTGATCGCGTTTGATGAGCCGACCAGCAGCCTGTCGGCGCGGGAGATTGATCGCTTGATGGCGATCATTACGCGTCTGCGCGATGAGGGCAAAGTGGTGCTTTACGTTTCTCATCGCATGGAAGAAGTGTTCCGCATCTGCAACGCGGTGACGGTGTTCAAGGACGGCCGTTACGTGCGCACCTTTGAAGACATGAGCGAGCTGACCCACGATCAACTGGTCACGTGCATGGTCGGTCGCGACATCCAGGACATCTACGATTACCGCCCGCGCAAGCGCGGTGCCGTGGCGCTCCGGGTCGACGGTTTGCTCGGGCCGGGCTTGCGTGAACCGGTGAGTTTCGACGCGCACAAAGGCGAGATTCTGGGACTGTTCGGCTTGGTCGGCGCCGGGCGTACGGAGCTGTTTCGCCTGCTCAGCGGCCTGACGCGCAACACCGCCGGACGCCTGGAGTTGCGCGGTCATGAACTGAAACTGCATTCACCCCGCGATGCCATCGCCGCCGGGATTCTGCTGTGCCCCGAGGACCGCAAGAAGGAGGGCATCATGCCGCTTTCAAGCGTCGCCGAGAACATCAACATCAGCGCGCGCGGCGCCCATTCCACCTTCGGTTGCCTGTTGCGTGGCGTGTGGGAGAAGGGCAACGCCGAAAAGCAGATCAAGGCGCTGAAAGTGAAGACGCCCAGCGCGGCGCAGAAAATCATGTACCTGTCCGGCGGCAATCAGCAGAAGGCCATTCTCGGCCGCTGGCTGTCGATGCCGATGAAAGTCCTGCTGCTCGACGAGCCCACTCGCGGCATCGACATCGGCGCCAAGGCCGAGATCTACCAGATCATCCATAACCTGGCCGAGAGCGGCATTGCGGTGATTGTGGTGTCCAGCGACCTGATGGAAGTGATGGGTATTTCCGACCGCATCCTGGTGCTCTGCGAAGGCGCGATGCGCGGCGAACTGTCCCGCGAACAGGCCAATGAATCCAACCTGCTGCAACTGGCTTTGCCGCGCCAACGCGCTGACGGCGTGGCGAACTGAGAGGTGACTATGACCATCCAAAACAACACTCTGCCGACCCCGCGCAAACCGCTCGACCTGCGGCGCTTTCTCGATGACTGGGTGATGCTGCTGGCGGCCGTCGGGATCTTCGTGCTCTGCACCTTGCTGATCGACAACTTCCTTTCGCCGCTGAACATGCGCGGGCTGGGCCTGGCGATTTCCACCACCGGAATTGCTGCCTGCACCATGTTGTATTGCCTGGCGTCGGGTCACTTCGACTTGTCGGTGGGGTCGGTGATTGCCTGCGCCGGCGTGGTGGCGGCGGTGGTGATGCGCGACACCGACAGCGTGTTTCTCGGCGTCAGTGCGGCGCTGGTGATGGGGCTGATTGTCGGGCTGATCAACGGGATCGTGATTGCCAAGCTGCGGGTCAATGCGTTGATTACCACGCTGGCGACCATGCAGATCGTTCGCGGCCTGGCGTACATTTTTGCCAACGGCAAAGCGGTGGGCGTGTCGCAGGAGTCGTTTTTCGTGTTCGGCAACGGACAGTTGTTCGGCGTGCCGGTGCCGATTCTGATCACTATCGTGTGCTTCCTGTTTTTCGGCTGGCTGCTGAATTACACCACCTACGGGCGCAACACCATGGCCATCGGCGGCAACCAGGAAGCGGCATTGCTGGCCGGGGTCAACGTTGACCGGACCAAGATCATCATCTTCGCCGTGCACGGGGTGATTGGCGCGTTGGCCGGTGTGATCCTGGCATCGCGCATGACCTCGGGACAGCCGATGATTGGCCAGGGTTTCGAACTGACGGTGATCTCGGCGTGCGTGCTGGGCGGGGTGTCGCTGAGTGGCGGGATCGGGATGATCCGGCATGTGATTGCCGGGGTGTTGATTCTGGCGATCATTGAGAACGCGATGAACCTGAAGAACATCGATACCTTTTATCAGTACGTGATTCGCGGTTCGATCTTGCTGCTGGCTGTGGTGATCGACCGCCTCAAACAACGTTAAATCCATTTCACACACGTTGTGTCTGCAGGAGATCAAATGTGGGAGCGGGCTTGCTCGCGAAAGCGTCGGCACATCCAACATCTATGTGTCAGACAAACCGCCTTCGCGAGCAAGCCCGCTCCCACACTTGACCGGTGTCGTCCGCAGACTTCGGGCGGGCCTGCTGGCGATTGACCGCGCAGGGGTCGCTTTTCCAGGTTCATCCTTCCGTCACCTTCCTTAAATATTCCTTGCTCGCCTCAACCCGTTTCGGGTATCACTTTGTACATGATTAGACAGGTACGATTTGACAAGAAACAACGGGTGGTCGACGAGCTCATCCGGCGCATCGAAAGCGGCCTCATGGAGGACGGCTTTCTGTTGCCGGGCGAGCATCAGTTGGCTCAAGAATTCAAAGTCAGCCGAGGTACGCTGCGTGAAGCCCTGGCCGAGTTGAAACGGCGTCACTACATTGCGACGCAAAGCGGGGTCGGTTCCATCGTCACGTTCGACGGTGTGGTGCTCGATCAACGCAGCGGCTGGGCCCAGGCCCTGGCGGACAGCGGCGCGCTGATCAATACCGAAGTGCTGCGGCTGGAGGCGGTGACGCGTCCGGACCTGCTGCCGCGTTTCGGCACTGACCAATTCATTACCCTCGACCGGCGCCGCCGTTCCACCGACGGCAAACTGGTTTCCCTCGAACGCTCATTGATGCCCGCCACCGGGGGCCTGGAAAGCCTGCCGCGTGTCGGCCTGATCGACAATTCCCTGACCATCACCCTGGCCGCCTACGGCTACATCGGTGAACGCGGCGATCAATGGATCGGCGCCGAGCCCCTGAGCGCCGAAGACGCCGAACTGCTCGGCCGTCCGGTCGGCACGGTATTCCTCAAAGCCCTGCGCACCACTTACGACCGGCAGAACCGTTTCATGGAACAGGTCGAAAGCCTGCTCGACCCCGTGCACTTCCGCCTGCATTTGCAATTTGGATCGTCACAATGACCGCGCTCAACCGTGCCCTGGGCGCGTTCTACGGACTGGCCCTGGGCGACGCGCTGGGCATGCCGACTCAATCCCTGAGCCGCGCCGAAATCAAGGCGCGCTTCGGTGAAATCACCGACCTGCAAGACGCCGGTCCCGATCAACCGATCGCCGCCAACATGCCCAAAGGCTCGATCACCGACGACACCGAACAGGCGATCCTGGTCGGTCAGCTGCTGGTTGAAGGTGAAGGCCGTATCGAACCTGCGGTGCTCGCCCAGCGGCTGATCGAATGGGAAGCCGAGATGCAGGCCAAAGGTTCGCAAGATTTGCTCGGGCCTTCGACCAAGCGGGCGATCGAGATGATCCTCGCCGGTCATTCGCCGGAAGAAGCGGGGCGCTATGGCACCACCAATGGCGCGGCGATGCGCATCACCCCGGTGGGGATTGCGGCGGATGTCGCCGACCCTGAGCGCTTCATCAAAGCCGTGGTGCAAGCCTGTCAGGTCACCCACAACACCACGCTGGGGATTTCCAGTGCGGCGGCGGTGGCGGCCGTGGTCTCGGCCGGGATCAACGGCATGGACCTGGGCGAGGCGTTGAACCTCGGCCAGCACATCGCCCAACAAGCGGAAAGCCACGGCCACTGGGTCGCGGGTGGACGCATCGCCTCGCGCATCAGCTGGGCGCGGACCATCAGCATCGACAGTGACAAAGGGATGCTCGCCGACCTGATGTACGACGTGATTGGCACGTCGGTGGCGTCGCAGGAATCGGTGGTGGTGGCGTTTGCCCTGGCCCAGCAAGTGGCCATTGGCGAAATAAATGCCTTCGAAGCGCTGTGCATGGCCGCCAGCCTGGGCGGCGACACGGATACCATCGCGGCGATTCTGGGTGCGATGCTGGGGGCCTGTCTCGGTCTAGAGAGTTGGCCAGCAGCGATGATCGACGAGGTCAAAGTCGTCAACGGTCTGGAGCTGGAGCCGTTGGTGCAGGGGCTGTTAGCTTTGCGTTGACTGGACTGGCGCCTTCGCGAGCAAGCCCGCTCCCACATTTGATCTCAGGCGAACGCACTTTCTGAGTACGCAGAAATTCAAATGTGGGAGCGGGCTTGCTCGCGAAGGGCGCGCCGCGCACTCAAAACTATTCACCGCAATGGAAAGCACGAACACGGCCAGGACCGCCGGGATGTTGTGTCGACTTCCGTAATTGCCCACAACCACAACAATGGCAACAGGAGCATTTTTCATGAGTTCAACAAACGCCGGGCCAAGCGCCGGGCAACTGGAAACCCGAGGCATCGAACCGGTGCCGGAAGCCGAGTGCAACGGTCATCCGCTGCAACTGTTCTGGGTCTGGTTCGCCGCCAACATTTCCATCCTCGGCCTGCCACTGGGCGCAACGCTCGTCGCCTTTCGCGGCCTGGCCATCTGGCAAGCGATCATCGTCGCGATCCTCGGCGCCGCCGGTTCCTTCGCGGTGGTCGGGATCATCTCCATCGCCGGCCGTCGTGGCCGCGCGCCGAGCCTGACCCTGTCGCGAGCGATCTTCGGCGTGCGCGGCAATATCGGCCCGACCCTGGTCTCGCTGATGTCGCGTCTCGGTTGGGAAACCGTCAACACCACCACCGCTGCCTTCGTGTTGCTGTCGCTGTGCTCGATCCTGTTCGGCTCGCCGGTGGAAGCCAAAAGCGCACCCGTGTTGACGTTGATCTTCATTGCGATTTTCGTGTTGCTGACGTTGTCGGTGTCTGGCCTTGGCCACGCTACCTTGCTGGTCATCCAGAAATGGGCGACGTACGTGTTCGGTGCGCTGAACATTCTGGTCGGCGGCTTCCTCTGCGCGACCATCGACTGGAGCGCGGTGTTCAACGCCACGCCGGCACCGCTGAGCGCCATGATCATCGGCGTCGGCACCATGGCCGCCGGCACCGGGATTGGCTGGGCCAACGCCGGTGCGGACATGTCGCGCTACCAGCACCGCAGCGTCAAGGCTGTGCGCCTGGTGGCCTCGGCGGCCTTCGGTGCGGGCATTCCGCTGGTGCTGCTGATCACCCTCGGCGGCCTGCTGTCGGTGGGCAACAACGACCTCGCTTCGGCCACTGACCCGATCATCGCGATCCGCGACATGCTGCCGACCTGGATGGCCGTGCCTTACCTGATCACCGCGTTCGGCGGGTTGCTGCTGTCGAACAACCTGTCGGTGTACTCCGCCGGTTTGACCACGCTGACCCTCGGCCTCAAGGTCAAGCGCGTCTACGCCGTGGTGGTCGACATCGTCGCGATCTTCGCCGGTTCGATCTACTTCATGCTGATCGCCGACAGCTTCTACGGCCCGTTCATCACCTTCATTTCGCTGCTGGCGGTGCCGATCACGGCGTGGGTCGGGATCTTCGTAGTCGACCTGATTCACCGTCATTACTACAGCCCCAAGGATCTGCTGGACGTCAGCCCGAGCAGCGCCTACTGGTATCGCGGCGGCGTCGAATGGCGCGCGTTCGGTGCCTGGGCGATAGCGATCGTGCTGGGTTTCAGTTTCACCACCATTGGCACCACCGAACAAACGGTGTGGTTCCGCGGTTTCCTGTCTGACTCATGGCTGGGCCATAACGGCCTGGGCTGGATCGTCACGTTCCTGGTAGCCGGCGGCATTTACTTCGTACTCGGCGGGGCCAAGGATCGTCGCGCTGCACTGATCGAGAACGCTCATGCCTAAGCTGTTGCACACCGGCCAGGTCATCATCGACCTGGTCATGGCCGTGGATAAACTGCCTCAGGCGGGCGGCGATGTGCTGGCGCAGTCCGCCAGTTTCGAAGCCGGCGGCGGCTTCAATGTGATGGCCGCCGCCCAGCGCAATGGCTTGCCGGTGGTCTATCTCGGACGTCATGGCACCGGGCGTTTCGGCGACCTGGCCCGGGAGGCGATGCAGGCTGAAGGCATCCGCATCGGCATCACCCACCGTGCCGAGCGCGATACCGGGTTGTGCGTTGCGGTGACGGATGCTTCGGCCGAGCGCAGTTTCATTTCCTACATCGGCGCCGAGGGCGAGGTGACTGCCGAGGACCTGGCCAGTGTGCCGGCCGAGGCGGGCGACTATGTTTACGTCAGCGGCTACAGCTTGCTGCAAGTCGGCAAGGCTCAGGCGCTGGTGGATTGGGTGCTGGAGTTACCGGCCGGGATCAAGGTGGTGTTCGATCCGGGTCCATTGGTGGATTCACCGGACACGCCGTTGATGCAGGCCTTGCTGGCGCGCATCGATGTGTGGACCAGCAACGGTGTCGAGGCGCTGCGGTTCACCGGTGCGTCGGAGATTGCCGAGGCGTTGGATCGGCTGGCCGGGCATCTACCGAACAACGTGTTGATGGTGGTTCGCGATGGCCCGCAGGGCTGTTGGATCAGTCAGCGCGGTGACTGCCAGCATGTGCCGGGGTTCAAGGTCGAGGCGGTGGACAGCAACGGCGCCGGGGATGCTCATGCCGGGGTGTTTGTGGCCGGGTTGGCGCAGGGATTGCCGGCGTTTGAGGCAGCACGGCGGGCGAATGCGGCGGCGGCGCTGGCGGTGACCCGGTGGGGGCCGGCGACATCGCCTGGGACGGCTGAAGTGGATGCATTGATCAGCAAGACTTTCGGCGCCTGACCTGACGCCTTCGCGAGCAAGCCCGCTCCCACATTCGACCGCATTTCTTCGGGGAGAACTCGGTCGAATGTGGGAGCGGGCTTGCTCGCGAAGGGGCCATCAAATTGACTACAAATTTCGGCCTCATCCAGCCTTGCGCAACGCCTCTATCAACTCCTGCTTACGCATCGACGACCGCCCAGGAATCTTCTTCGCCCTGGCCTCTTTCATCAAGCTGTCCACCGTCTGCGTATCACGCGAAGCCTGGCTGTTACGCGAATGGCCTTCGCGGCTGGCCACCGCGCGTCGGGCCGATTCCTTGCGATCTTCCGACTTGGCACTCGCCGGCTTCTTGCGCCCGGAACCGCTGCGCTCACCGCCACCCGACTGCTTGTTCACTGTCGCCCAGGCACGCGCTTCGGCCTCATCTTTCGAGACACCTTTGTGCTCGTAGCTTTCTTCGATGTGTTCGGCCTTGCGCTTTTGCTCGGCGGTGTATTTGTCTTTGCTTCCACGAGGCATGGGATTTCTCCTGCTGCTTGTAGAGTCTGGCAAACGGTCGCGGCCGCGCACGACCACGACCTCATGGGCACTACTGAAGGTTCAGCTTGCGCGCCGCTTCAACCCCCGCAGCGCTGAGTTTTATCGGCAGGTTCAACGAATGCTCACCGGCCTCATTGCACATCACATGCCCGTGCTGAATCAGCCCGCGGTCCTGCAATGTGGCGAGGGTGCTGGCCACGACTTTCTCCCCCCGGTAATTGTCCAGGACCTCCTTGCCCAAACCGCTCGGATGAGCGTGTAGCAGGCGGGTCAGGACTTCTTTTTCCAGGTTTTTATCGACGTTCATGCTTACCTCTTCATGGCTGTGGATAGGTATTGCTCGTCGCTCGCATGGGCGAACTATTGGCTGGCACCGCCTTCGGAACCCGAACCACCGGTGGTGGTTTTCGAGCCGACGCCGGTGTCGGCGTTATCAGGCGTCCGGGTGTCCGGCATGTTCATGCCACCTTGACGGCCCGCGTCGTTGCCTTGCGTCCGTGGGTCGGTGCCCGTGGACGGAGGCAAACTGCTGTCGACACCTGAGCCATTGGTGTTCATGCCGGGCGCGCTTTGGATGGCGGGGGATTTCGGCTTTTCAACCGGATCGGTCGGACCGGTGCCAGAGGCGGTAGTTGCGGCGAAGGCGGCAGAGGACAGCAGGGTGGCGAGCGCGAGGGCAGTCAACTTGGACATGATCATGGGGACGTCTCCATTGGTTTGAGTCCTTACCTGATATTGGTCCGCCCTCAACTGGGTTGGTGCCTGATGAACGACGAACGGTTCAGGCCTGTTGCACGGTTTTAAGGGTGACGGCACGGCGCCAGATCAACCGGCCCACGGTGATCAGCCAGTTCAGCACGGCAATCGCCAACACCGTGAGCAGCAGCATCGCCATCCCGTGTTCGACGATGATTTTCCCGGCCAGCAACGGAAAGCCAAACACGCCGATGAAGTAAGACAGGCTGAACAACAGCAAGGCTTGCGAGGTTGTGCCGTTTGGCGCTTCGTTGGCCGCCAGACCGTTGATCACCGAGTAGGTCAGGCCGTAACCGACCCCGAGCATCACCGCCGCCAGCACATAGCTGAAGCCGTCATCGACGACGAAACCGAACATCAGGATCGAGCCCATCATCACGCCCGACAGCAGGCAGGACGCACGGAGCGGATCGCGCTTGACCACGAACCCGGCGATCAGCATTCGGCTGCTGATCGCAGCGCTCATGAAGCCCAGGAAGAACAACGAATAGTCGAGCGAACGCGCCGCCGCATAGCTGGTTTGAAAACTCGACAGACCGCCGAAAACGCACCCGCCGAGGCCGACCATGATGATCGGAAACAGTGCTTTCGAGGACAACACTTGAGCCGTGGCGCGCCAGGAAATCCGCGACACCGTTGTCGATGGGGCGGGTGTTTTTTTCAGCTGCACATCCAGCCGCCAGAACAACAAAACGCCAATCAGGCTGGCCAGCGCGGCGAGGTAAAACGCCGCGGTGATCGGAAAGCCGAGGGCACTGGCGGCGCGCCCCAGTAACGGGCCGCTGCCGATGCCGGTCATCATGCTGCCCGACAGCAAGGCAAAGTATTTGGCCCGTTGCGCGGGTGTCACCAGGCTCGCGACGATGATCGGCCCCAAGGTGTAGAACACGCCCCAGCCCAACCCCAGCAACAGCCCGAAAAACAGCAGCCAGTGGCCGAAGCCTGGCGTCAGTGCAAACCCCAGGCTGGCGGCCACCAGCAAGACACCGAACAGCGCAATCGAACGCGCGGCGCCGAGCAGGTCGGACAGGTGCCCGGACACGATCACCGCCGCAAAGGTGCTGAGCATCGCCGCCGAAATCACGCTGCCGGCATCGTGCTCGTTGCCGCCGCGTGAGCCGATCAACAGCGACAGCAAAAACGTCGAGCCATAGGACAGCGACAGCAAATAACTGGCGAGGCAGAACAGGCCGAATAACCTGCTTGAGACCTGCGGTGGTGCGGTAGACATGACGCGGTTCCTTGACCCGATAGACGTGAGTGTCATCTATCTATCACGCGGGGCGTGGAGGTTAGGTCTGAGGTTGGCGATGCCAGGGTTAGTGCAGGCCGGAGTAATGAGCGGAGCCAGCGCCGATTTTGTGAATCACCGACAAATTGTGGGAGCGGGCTTGCTCGCGAAAGCGGTGTGTCAGCCAACGTTGATGTTGAATGTGATGGCCCCTTCGCGAGCAAGCCCGCTCCCACATTTGGCCTGCGCCTCCATGAACGTGTGGGGGACAGTTTTTGCTTTCCCATGTGACGAGCGCTGCTTGGCGCCTTAGTATGGCGTTTTCCACTTTTTGACGAAGGCACGTCCATGACGATCGAGATCCGCCCGGCGACCCCCAGTGATGCACCGCAAATTCTCTCGTTCATCACGGAATTGGCCGACTACGAACGCGCCCGTCACGAAGTCATTGCCAGCGTCGCCGACATCGAGCGCAGCCTGTTCAGCGAAGGCGCCACCGCCCACGGCCTGATCTGCCTGCGCGATGGTTCGCCGATTGGTTTTGCGGTGTTCTTCTTCAGTTATTCCACGTGGCTGGGCAGCAACTGCCTGTACCTCGAAGACCTCTACATCACCCCCGAACAGCGTGGCGGCGGCGCTGGTAAAACCTTGCTGCGCCACCTGGCAAAAATAGCCTGCGCCAATGATTGCGGACGGTTCGAATGGAGCGTGCTGGACTGGAACAAACCGGCGATCGAGTTCTACAAATCCCTTGGCGCGCAACCGCAGGAAGAGTGGGTGCGGTATCGGATGGATGGGAAAGTGCTGCGCGAGTTTGCCGACGGCCATTGATGCCCGGTTAAAAGATCGCAGCCGTCGGCAGCGCCTACAGGGGTACGCAATCCCTGTAAGCGCTGCCGACGGCTGCGATCTTTTTTTGTCCATGTCCCAATATATGGGAGTGATATTTATATATTGAGATTTTAGTCCGTCCGGGTTTATAGTCCAGCTCACTCACTGCCAAAAACAAAACAGGTGAAGCGATGCTGGCGCAATTGATCGCGCTCGATTGGGGGACAACCTCATTACGTGCTTACAAACTGGGCCTCGGTGGCCAGGTCCTCGAACAGCGGTCGCTGTCGTCGGGGATCATGCAGCTGCCGCGGACGCCGCGAGTGATTGCCGGCCAGGCCTGCACCGACGGTTTTGAACTGGCCTTCGACGAGGCCTGCGGTGATTGGCTCGACGCGCAACCCGACTTGCCGGTGATTGCCTGTGGGATGGTCGGCAGCGCTCAGGGCTGGCGCGAAGCGGCCTACCGCGATACGCCGGCGAACGTCGCCAATCTCGGCACTTCCCTACAAACGGTTCGCAGTCTTCGCGGTGTCGACGTGCACATCGTGCCGGGCGTGATTCAGCGCTCGCGCCTGCCGAATGTGATGCGCGGCGAAGAAACACAAGTGCTCGGCGTGCTGCAAAATCTGCCGGGCGGGACGGGCGGTGACCTGTTGATCGGCCTGCCGGGCAGTCATTCGAAATGGGTGGAAGTGGCCGACGGTTGCATCGTGCATTTTGATACCTTCATGACCGGCGAAGTCTTCGCCGTGCTCAGCGAACACAGCATTTTGGGGCGTACCCAGCAAAAGGCTGCGTCGTTCGATGGCGAAGCCTTTGATCGCGGTGTGCAAGTGGCCCTGTCGGCAGACGGCGAGATCGGCCCGCTGTCGACGTTGTTCAGTGCCCGCAGCCTCGGCCTGACCGGTGAACTCAGCGCCACCGCCCAAGCGGATTATCTGTCCGGCCTGCTGATCGGCCATGAACTGTCGGCGTTGGCCAGCGTTCAGCGCCGTCGACGCAACAGCGTTCATCTGCCGTCGATCATCCTCATCGGCAATGCCCAACTCTGTGCCCGCTACAGCCGGGCGCTCGATGCCTGCGGTTTTGCCCGAGTGACACTGGCCGAACAAGCCACCGAACGCGGGTTGTGGCAGTTGGCGCTCGCCGCCGGACTGATCACAGCGAACCCATCCCGTTAAACCTGACTGGAGGTCTGACATGCTTAAACAAGCACTGGCACAAAACGGTCTGATCGCGATCCTGCGCGGGCTGCGTCCGCAAGAAGCGGCAGCCATCGGCGAAGTCCTGTACTCGGCCGGATTTCGCGTCATCGAAGTGCCGCTCAACTCCCCTGAACCGTACGACAGTATCCGCATCCTGCGCAGTACCTTGCCGGCCGATTGCCTGATCGGTGCCGGCACGGTGCTGACGCCGGAACAGGTCGAGCACGTGAAAGCGGCGGGAGGCCAGGTCATCGTCATGCCCCACAGCGATGCCAAGGTGTTGCGTGCAGCGAAAGCCGCCGGGCTGTACCTGTCACCAGGTGTCGCCACGCCGACCGAGGCGTTTGCCGCGCTGGCCGAAGGCGCGGACGTACTGAAGATGTTCCCGGCGGAGCAAATGGGCCCGACAGTCGTCAAAGCCTGGCTCGCGGTACTGCCGGCGGGAACGATCCTGGCCCCGGTCGGCGGCATCACGCCGGACAACATGCAGGTGTTTATCGACGCTGGCGTGAAAGGTTTCGGCCTCGGTTCCGGCTTGTTCAAACCGGGCATGACGCCCGAGGAAGTGGCGGTGAACGCCAAGGCCTACGTCGCTGCATGGAACGCTCTGCGTTAAGACTTTCTGGCGCCGAGCGCGCTGCATCTAAAAGAGCTGCATCTACAAAAAGAGAGCACAGATGAAAATCACCAAACTGACCACCTTCATCGTTCCGCCGCGCTGGTGCTTCCTCAAGATCGAAACCGACGAGGGTGTGACCGGCTGGGGCGAGCCCGTGGTCGAAGGCCGCGCCCACACCGTCGCGGCCGCCGTTGAAGAATTGTCCGACTACCTGATCGGCAAAGACCCCCGCAACATCGAAGACATCTGGACCGTGCTTTACCGTGGCGGCTTCTACCGTGGCGGCGCGATTCACATGAGTGCCCTGGCCGGTATCGATCAGGCGTTGTGGGACATCAAGGGCAAGGCCTTGGGCGTGTCGGTCAGTGACCTGCTCGGCGGCCAGGTGCGCGACAAGATTCGCGTCTATTCGTGGATTGGCGGTGACCGTCCCGCCGACACGGCGCGTGCGGCGCAAGAAGCGGTCGAGCGCGGTTTCACTGCGGTGAAAATGAACGGCACCGAAGAGCTGCAATTTCTCGATTCCTTCGAGAAAGTCGACCTGGCGCTGGCCAACGTCGCCGCCGTGCGTGACGCGGTGGGGCCAAACATTGGCATCGGCGTCGACTTCCATGGCCGGGTGCACAAGCCCATGGCCAAGGTGCTGATGAAGGAACTCGATCCGTACAAATTGATGTTCATCGAAGAGCCGGTGCTCAGCGAAAACTACGAAGCGCTGAAGGAACTGGCGCCGCTGACCAGCACGCCGATTGCCCTCGGTGAGCGGCTGTTCTCGCGCTGGGATTTCAAGCGTGTGCTCAGCGAAGGTTACGTCGACATCATCCAGCCCGATGCCTCTCACGCGGGCGGCATTACCGAGACGCGCAAAATCGCCAACATGGCCGAAGCCTACGACGTGGCGCTGGCGCTGCATTGCCCGTTGGGCCCGATTGCGCTGGCGGCGTGCCTGCAACTGGACGCGGTTTGCTACAACGCGTTCATCCAGGAGCAGAGCCTGGGCATCCATTACAACGAGAGCAACGACCTGCTGGATTACGTCAAGGATCCGCGGGTGTTCGACTACGACAAAGGCTTCGTGAAAATCCCCAACGGCCCGGGCCTGGGTATCGAGATCAACGAGGAATACGTGATCGAACGCGCGAAGGTCGGCCACCGCTGGCGTAACCCGATCTGGCGCCATGCCGATGGCAGTTTTGCCGAGTGGTGAGATCTGACTGACACCTCAATTCCAATGTGGGAGCGGGCTTGCTCGCGAAGGCGGTTGATCATTCAACATTGATGTCGACTGACACAGCGCTTTCGCGAGCAAGCCCGCTCCCACATTTGATCTCCATGGACCGGGAGATCCGTTACCCCCGTTTTTTTGACCTCAATAAACATAAGAAGAGGCATTCCCCATGCAACCGCAAACCCTCACCGGGCAGGCGTCGTTGGTGACGCCCAGTCGCAAGCGTTTTTTCATCATGGTCCTGCTGTTCATCACCGTGGTGATCAACTACCTGGACCGCAGCAACCTGTCGATTGCCGCGCCGGCGCTGACCAGCGAACTGGGGATCGACCCGATCCACGTCGGGCTGATCTTCTCCGCCTTCGGCTGGACGTACGCCGCCATGCAAATCCCCGGCGGCTGGCTGGTGGATCGGGTTCCGCCGCGCATCCTCTACAGCGTCGCACTGCTGCTGTGGTCGATCGCCACGGTGATGCTCGGCTTCGCCGCCAGTTTCATCGCGCTGTTCGTATTGCGCATGGCGGTCGGTGCGCTGGAAGCACCGGCGTATCCGATCAACAGCCGGGTAGTGACGACCTGGTTTCCGGAGCGCGAGCGTGCCACGGCCATCGGTTTCTACACCTCCGGGCAGTTCGTCGGCCTGGCATTCCTGACGCCGGTATTGGCCTGGTTGCAGCATCAATACGGCTGGCACATGGTGTTCGTCAGCACCGGTGCGGTGGGCATTGTGTGGGCGGTGATCTGGTACGCGGTGTATCGCGAGCCACGGGATTTCAAAGGCGCCAACGACGCGGAAATCGAGCTGATCCGCGAGGGTGGCGGGCTGGTGGATATCCAGGCTGAGCAAGCCAAAGTCAAAGCCAAATTCAGCTGGACCGACCTCGGCATCGTCCTGAGCAAACGTAAGCTCTGGGGCATCTACCTCGGCCAGTTTTGCCTCAACTCGACGCTGTGGTTTTTCCTGACGTGGTTCCCGACCTACCTGGTGAAATATCGCGGCATGGACTTCATCAAGTCCGGCTTGTTGGCGTCGCTGCCGTTTCTAGCGGCCTTCGTCGGCGTGCTGTGTTCGGGGTTCTTCTCCGACTGGTTGATCCGTCGCGGCTACACGGTAGGGTTTGCCCGCAAGTTGCCGATCATTGGCGGCCTGCTGATTTCCACCTCGATCATCGGCGCCAACTTTGTCGAGTCGACGCCGCTGGTGATTGCCTTCCTCGCGCTGGCGTTTTTCGGCAACGGGCTGGCGTCGATCACCTGGTCGCTGGTTTCAACGCTGGCACCGGCACGCCTGCTTGGATTGACCGGCGGGGTGTTCAATTTCATCGGCAACCTGTCGGCCATTGCCACGCCCATCGTCATTGGTTTCCTCGCCACCGGTGATTCGTTCGCCCCGGCGATTACCTATATCTCGGTTCTGGCGCTGCTGGGTGCACTTTCCTACATCTTGCTGGTGGGCAAAGTCGAGCGTATCAAGTTGTAGTCGCAGCCGTCGGGCGACCATAATGCCGCCCGTTCACTCGCTCAACGGTAAAGGCTGGATATGCAGGAAGACGCCCCAAAAATCGCCAAGGACGCCGCACCGACCGGCACCCAGACACTGCTTCGTGGTTTGGGTGTGGTTCAGGCCGTGGCCAGTGGCGCCCGCGATCTCAAGGAAATTGCCCGGCTCATCGGCACCACGCGCAGCACCACTCATCGTCTGGCCAGTTGCCTGGTGGACGAGCGTTATCTGCGGGTGGTGCCGCAGGTCGGTTACCTGTTGGGGCCGAAGCTGATCGAGTTGGGCTTCCAGGCGCGCGAAGAGTTGCCGTTGGTGACGTTGGCCGGGCCGTATCTGGATGAGTTGTCGGCGTTGACCGGCGACACCATTCACCTGGCGATTCGCGAGGGCGACGAAGTGCTGTACCTGCACAAGAATCCGGGGCGCAATGGCCCGGAAATGCGTTCGCGGGTCGGTCATCGCATGCCGTTGGCGCGCACCGGGATCGGTAAGGCGCTGATGCTCGACGACACGCAGGAAGAATGGCAGCGGCTGTACGAAGTCAGCCTGCCTGCGGGTGGGAAAAATCAGTTCTGGCCGCAGCACCCCGAGCAGTCCTGGGAGCAGTTTCAGCAGCGCATGGTCGAGTATGTCGCGGGCGGTTACGCCTTTGACCTGGAAGACAACGAACCGTCGATCCGTTGTGTGGCCGCGCCGATCCGTGATGCCAGCAAGCGCATCGTTGCCGGCATCAGCATCGCCAGCACCGTGCCGTACATGCCGCTGGAAAAAATGGCCGAGCTGATTCCCCTGATCAAAGGCGTCACAGCCCGGCTGTCGGCGGAGCTTGGCTTGAAGGTTTAAATCTTCAGTGTCGCCATGTCGATGACGAAGCGATACTTCACGTCACCGGCGATCATGCGGGTGTAAGCCTCGTTGATCTGACGGATGTCGAGCATTTCGATGTCGCAGGTGATGTCGTGCTCGGCGCAGAAATCCAGCACTTCCTGGGTTTCGGCAATGCCACCGATCAGCGAGCCGGCCAGTACACGACGGCTCATCACCAGTTTGCCGGCATGCACCGGTGGATCGACCGGTTCAATCAAGCCCACTAGAATGTGCACGCCGTCGAAACGCAGGGTGTCGAGGTAGGGGTTGAGGTCGTGCTGCACCGGAATGGTGTCCAGCAGGAAGTCGAAATGTCCTGCGGCGGCCTTCATCTGTTCGGCATCGGTGGACACGATCACGTGGTCCGCACCTTGGCGACGACCTTCCTCAGCCTTGCTCGCCGAGCGGGTGAACAACGTGACTTCCGCACCCATCGCCTTGGCGAACTTGATGCCCATGTGGCCGAGGCCGCCCATGCCGAGAATCCCGACCTTGTCGCCGGCTTTCACACCGTAATGCTTGAGTGGCGAGTAGGTGGTGATGCCGGCGCAAAGTATCGGCGCGGCGCTGGCCAGGTCGAGTTGTTCCGGGATGCGCACGACGAAGTGCTCGCTGACCACGATGCTGTCGGAGTAACCGCCCATGGTGTTGCTGCCATCGACCCGGTCCGGGGTGGCGTAGGTCATGGTCGGGCCTTCGAGGCAGTATTGCTCGAGGTTGGCCTGGCAGGCTTCGCAGCTGCGGCATGAATCGACCATGCAACCGACGCCTACCAGATCGCCGACCTTGTGTTGGGTGACGTTCGCACCGACGGCGGTCACTTTGCCTACGATCTCGTGGCCGGGCATCAGCGGGTAAACGGCAATGCCCCACTCGTTACGTGCCTGATGGATGTCGGAATGGCAGACGCCGCAGTAGAGAATATCGATCGCCACGTCGTCGGCCCGAGGGCTGCGGCGTTCGAATTTAACGGGGGCGAGGGGAGTGGTGGCCGATTGGGCGGCATATCCGATGGCGGTGTACATGAGGAACCTCGCAAAAGCAGTGACAGGTGAGGTGGCGAATTCTGGGCGCGGTACCGGCCAGCGGCCATGGCGATTCCTCCGGGTGTCATGCCTAATCCTCCGGCATCGGCTTTTGAACGAGCGCATTGGCGATCAGACCTGCGATGATGCTTTCATCCCTTTTTCCGCGACTTTTTCTGTGAAGAGCTCCCATGTTGTTGACCCGTCATCTTGACGCCAATGCCACGCTGGTTTCGTTGATTGAGCCGCTGACCACCCGCGACGGATTCGCGCCCACCGCCTTGCCGGGCGTGCAGGTTTTGCGCGCCAGTTGCGATGTTGCCCGCGGCCCGCAGATCTACGAACCGAGCCTGGTGATCATCGCCCAAGGCAGCAAACTGGCGTATCTGGGCCCGCGTACGCTGGAATACGGCGCCGGGCATTATTTGATTCAGGCGTTGCCGGTGCCGTTCGAGTGCGAGACGTTTTCGGCACCGGATGGCCCGATGCTGGGCGTGTCCATCGCCATTGACCGGGTGTTGCTCGGTGAATTGGTATTGGCCATGAGGCTGGCGCCGGGGCGCTATATTCCGGCGCAGACGCCAGAGTCCATGACCTCGGCGGTGCTCGACGATGCGATGCGCGGTTGCGTTGAGCGGCTGTTGCAGTGCCTGCACGATCCGCTGGAATGCCAGGTGATGGGCCAGGCGCGATTGCGCGAGTTGTTGTTCGTTGCCTTGCGCGGGCCGCAAGCCGATGTGCTGCGAGCGCTGGTCGAGCAGCAGGGGCAATTCGCGCGGATCGCGGCCTCGCTCAGTCATTTGCATGCGCATTACACCGAGCCCTTGAACGTCGAGACACTGGCCAGTTGCGCGAACATGAGTGCGTCGACCTTTCACGAGCATTTCAAGCGCAGCACCTTGTTGTCGCCGGTGCAGTACTTGAAACGCTTGCGCTTGCTCAAGGCGCAGACGTTGCTGGTGGCGGAAGGACTGGGCGTGGCGCAGGTGGCGCATCGCGTCGGGTATCAGAGCACGTCGCAGTTCAGTCGCGAGTACAAGCGCTACTTCGAGCGCAGCCCCGGCGACGAACGCGCCGCCTGATTCACCGCCAATCGAATGTGGGAGCGGGCTTGCTCGCGAAAGCGGTAGATCCGTCAACTTATCGATTGAATGACACACCGCATTCGCGAGCAAGCCCGCTCCCACATTGGTTTTGTGGTGTTGCTGGAATTTCGGGCAACAAAAAGGCCCCCGTTTCGGGAGCCTTGATGTTCAGCCTTTCGACTTACATGTTCGGGTAAGTCGGGCCGCCGGAGCCTTCCGGCGCCACCCAGGTGATGTTCTGTGCAGGGTCCTTGATGTCGCAGGTCTTGCAGTGAACGCAGTTCTGGGCGTTGATCTGGAAGCGCTTCTCGCCGTCTTCCTTGGTCACCACCTCGTACACACCGGCCGGGCAGTAGCGCTGGGCAGGCTCATCGTACAGCGGCAGGTTCTTGCTGATCGGGATGCTCGGGTCGGTCAACTTCAGGTGGCAAGGCTGTTCTTCTTCATGGTTGGTACCAGAGATGAACACCGAGCTGAGTTTGTCGAAGCTGATCTTGCCGTCCGGTTTCGGGTAGTCGATCTTCTTGCAGTCGGCCGCGAGCTTCAGGCAAGCGTAATCCGGCTTGGTGTCGTGCAAGGTGAACGGCAGTTTGCCGCCGAAGATGTTCTGGTCGAGCCAGTTGAAACCACCACCGACGATGGCGCCGAACTTGTGGATCGCCGGGCCGAAGTTGCGGCTGGCAAACAGCTCATCGTAGAGCCAGCTCTTCTTGAAGGCGTCGACGTAAGTGGTCAGCTCTTGCGTGCCGTCCTTCTCAGCGAACAGCGCCTCGGCCACGGATTCAGCGGCGAGCATGCCGGACTTCATCGCGGTGTGGCTGCCTTTGATCTTGGCGAAGTTCAGGGTGCCGAGGTCGCAACCGATCAGCGCGCCGCCCTTGAAGACCATTTTCGGCAGCGAGTTCAGGCCGCCCTTGCAGATGGCGCGCGCGCCGTAGCTGATGCGCTTGCCGCCTTCCAGGTACTGCTTGAGCACCGGGTGATGCTTGAGGCGCTGGAACTCGTCGAACGGCGACAGGTAGGTGTTGCTGTAGGACAGATCGACGATCAGGCCGACCACCACCTGGTTGTTTTCCAGGTGATAGAGGAACGAGCCGCCGGTGTTCTCGGTGCCCATGATGTCCAGCGGCCAACCGGCGGTGTGCACCACCAGGCCTGGCTGATGCTTGGCCGGGTCGATTTCCCAGATTTCTTTCAGGCCGATGCCGTAATGCTGGGCGTCGGCCTCGCTGTCGAGGTTGAAGCGCTTGATCAGCTGCTTGCCGATGTGGCCACGGCAACCTTCGGCGAACAGCGTGTACTTGCCACGCAGCTCCATGCCCGGGGTGTACAGGCCTTCTTTCGGATGGCCTTCACGGTCAACGCCCAGATCGCCGGTGATGATCCCGCGAACCACGCCGTTTTCGTCGAACAGTGCTTCCTGAGCGGCGAAGCCCGGGTAGATTTCCACGCCCAGGTTCTCGGCCTGCTGAGCCAGCCAGCGGCACAGGTTGCCCAGGGAGATGATGTAGTTGCCTTCGTTGTGCATGGTCTTGGGCACAAAGAGGTCAGGGATTTTCTGCGCGCTGTCGGCGTTCTTGAGGACGAAAATGTCGTCGCGGGTGACCGGCGTGTTCAGCGGCGCGCCGAGTTCTTTCCAGTCCGGGAACAATTCGTTCAGGGCGCGTGGTTCGAACACGGCACCGGACAAGATGTGAGCACCGACTTCGGAGCCTTTTTCGACCACGCAGACGCTGATTTCCTTACCGGCTTCGGCGGCCTTCTGCTTCAAGCGGCAGGCGGCGGAAAGACCAGCGGGGCCGGCACCGACGATGACGACGTCGAATTCCATGTATTCGCGTTCCACAGGTTATCTCCTACTCAAGGCTCAACAGTTTTTTTTCTAATTGGAGGTTTGGTGTCGCATCCATGAATTCCTGCGCAATGCGGGAAGAGGACAATCGATGAACCACCTTTCTCTCTGGGTGGCGCATTATATCTACACCACTCCTAGCGTCCAATACAAACGTTTGTTTGAATCGGCTCAAAGCCAGAGAAATCAAAGTCACGCGGCTTATGACTGGCCATTTTGCCGTATTGACCGGAATAGGCGTTCCGGTCAAGATACGGTCGGTTTTGCGCTCGCCGTAGGCTGACTGTTGGTTTCAAGAGCACCTCTAAAGACAGGGCGATGGCAGTACAGGGTGATGCGCCGCGCGGGCTTGGCGCGCAGTTTACACGCCGCGATATTGAATGACTCGTTAGTCACCACTGACGAACGGTCATGCGCATCGTGAGCGAGGGTCCCTTGACACATGTGCCGGCGTTTTTGGAGGTGCCCTTGCGCCCGATGAGCATCAACCGCCAGGTTCGCCTAGGCGACTTTCTTTTCACCGGAGAGTAACGAGGAATCCATGAAGGTTCTTGTAGCTGTCAAACGCGTTGTGGATTACAACGTCAAGGTTCGCGTCAAGGCGGACAATTCCGGCGTCGACCTCGCTAACGTGAAGATGTCGATGAACCCATTCTGCGAAATCGCCGTGGAAGAAGCGGTACGCCTGAAAGAGAAAGGCGTTGCGACTGAAATCGTCGTCGTCTCGATCGGCCCGTCCACCGCTCAAGAGCAACTGCGCACCGCGCTGGCTCTGGGTGCCGACCGCGCCATCCTCGTCGAATCCGCTGAAGATCTGACTTCCCTGGCCGTTGCCAAACTGTTGAAAGCGGTAGTCGACAAGGAACAGCCTCAGCTGGTGATCCTTGGCAAACAAGCCATCGACAGCGACAACAACCAGACCGGCCAGATGCTCGCTGCACTGAGCGGCTACGGTCAGGGCACGTTCGCCTCGAAAGTCGACATCAGCGGCGACAGCGTTGCCGTGACCCGCGAAGTCGACGGCGGCGCGCAGACAGTTTCTCTGAAACTGCCGGCCATCGTCACCACCGACCTGCGTTTGAACGAGCCGCGTTATGCGTCCCTGCCAAACATCATGAAAGCCAAGAAGAAGCCTCTCGAAGTGCTGACTCCGGACGCTTTGGGCGTTTCCACCGCCTCCACCAACAAGACCGTGAAAGTCGAAGCGCCGGCTGCACGCAGCGCGGGTATCAAGGTCAAGTCGGTGGCTGAACTGGTCGAGAAACTGAAAAACGAAGCGAAGGTAATCTAAATGACTATCTTGGTTATTGCTGAACACGACAACAAAGTGCTGGCCCCGGCCACGCTGAACACCGTGGCTGCTGCCGTCAAAATCGGTGGTGATATCCACGTGCTGGTTGCAGGTCAGGGCGCTGGCGCCGTGGCTGAAGCCGCTGCGAAAATCGCCGGTGTGAGCAAAGTCCTGAACGCTGACAACGCGGCTTACGCGCATCAGCTGCCGGAAAACGTTGCTCCTCTGGTTGCCGAGCTGGGCAAGGGCTACAGCCACATCCTGGCTGCCGCGACTTCCAACGGCAAAAACATCCTGCCGCGCGTTGCCGCTCAGCTGGACGTTGACCAGATCTCCGAGATCATCTCGGTCGAAAGCGCTGACACCTTCAAGCGTCCGATCTATGCCGGTAACGCGATCGCAACCGTTCAATCGAACGCTGCGGTCAAAGTGATCACCGTGCGTGCCACCGGTTTCGACCCGGTAGCAGCTGAAGGCGGTTCTGCTTCGGTTGAAGCGGTTGGCGCTGCACACGACGCTGGCATCTCCAGCTTCGTTGGCGAAGAACTGGCCAAGTCCGATCGTCCGGAACTGACCGCTGCCAAGATCGTCGTTTCCGGCGGCCGTGGCATGCAGAATGGCGACAACTTCAAACACCTGTACGCCCTGGCTGACAAGCTGGGCGCTGCTGTCGGTGCTTCCCGCGCCGCAGTCGACGCAGGTTTTGTACCTAACGACATGCAGGTCGGTCAGACCGGCAAGATCGTTGCTCCACAGCTGTACATCGCCGTCGGTATCTCCGGCGCGATCCAGCACCTGGCCGGCATGAAAGACTCCAAAGTGATCGTTGCGATCAACAAGGACGAAGAAGCGCCGATCTTCCAGGTGGCCGATTACGGCCTGGTGGCGGACTTGTTCGAAGCCATCCCTGAGTTCGAGAAGCTGGTCTAACCCAGCCGCTTGACTTATAAAGAGCCCGACCTTTTGGTCGGGCTTTTTTTTGTTCTCCTGTAGGAGCTGTCGAGTGAAACGAGGCTGCGATCTTTTGATCTTGTTTTTACATAGCGAAATCAAAAGATCGCAGCCTCGTTTCACTCGACAGCTCCTACAGGTAAAACCGGGTTGAGTGGAGTGTATTGCCATGGATCTGCGCCGAGTGTTCGGTTGGTCATTGTTGCTGTTGCCGGCGCTGTCTTTCGCCGCGGGCAAGTGCGAGCGGCTGGTGGTGACCGGCAGCCCGGATGCGCCGCCGTACCTGTGGCAAGACCCGCAAAACCCCAAGCACCTGATCGGCGCCAGTGCCGATTTATTGCAGCAAGTGGCGGGGGAGTTGGGCATCAAGGTTGACATACTCTACGCCGGCAAACGCTCCCAGGCCCTGGACGAAGTGCGCAGCGGGCGCATGGACATGCTGGCCGATGCGCCGCTGACTGTCAGCGAACTGGAGTCACTGGATTACATTCATCCGCCGTTGCTGGAAAACGACTACCTGGTCTGGACCCGCAAAGACTCGGCATTGGTCTACAACCAAGTGCAAGACTTGCACGGTCATCCCGGCGCTTTGTCGGAAAAGTCTCGAATGACCCAGGCATTCGGCATGTTCGCCGAGCAGCAATTGACCCTCGTGCGTACGCCCAACCTGACCCAGGCCTTGCAGAAATTGCTCTTGGGCGAAGTAGAATTTGTCCTCGCGGGACGTTACTCGGGCATGGCCGCCGCGCAGGCACTGAGCATGGCCAACGATCTGGTTGCGCGACCACAACCGGTCGACAAACCCGGCCTGTTCCTCGCGGTTTCCCACAACTCCGCCTGCAACGATCCGTGGTTGCGCGGACAGCTGGCCAAAAAGATGACAGAATTGCCCGCGTCCGGACTGACGGAAGCTGTGCTGCAACGCAACATCGAGCGTTGGAAAGCGCAGCAACAGCAACAACCCGCCAGTACCCCAAAACAGTAGGGATTTTTAGTGAGTATTCGACCTCTTTTCGCTGCCCTGGCCGTTCTGGCTCTGGCGGGTTGTGCAGCCGATCCGGCGCCGAATGAACAATTGCGCCTGACCGAGCAGGCACTCGAACAAGCCAAGGCCGTCGGCGCCACTGCCGATGACGTACCGGAAATGAAATTGGCCGAAGACAAGTTCAACCGTGCCAAGGGCAGCATGAACGACCAATCCTTCAAGAACGCACGCATGCGCGCCGAACAGGCCGAGCTGGATGCGCGCCTGGCTGAAGCCAAGGTCCTGACCCTCAAGAGCGAGGAGCAGTTGAACGTGCTCAATACCCGCATTACTCGCCTGCGCAAGCAACTGGGAGATGCCCAATGAGCCTCAAGAGCACAGTCCTCGGCGGCTTGATCCTGGCCGGTTGCGCCAGCCTTTATGGCTGTGCCGGTCAGCACAGCGAGGCCGCGTTGCAGCAGGCCGGCACCGACTTCCAGAAGGTCAAGGAAGATTCCAATGTGCTGCGAATCGCGCCGAAGGACGTGATCCGTGCCGGTGAATCCCTGGCCCGCGCCGATCGCCTGTCCAGCTACTGGGGCAGCGGCTCGGACGTGGTGCATTACGCTTACTTGAGCCAGCGCTACAGCGAAATTGCCCGCGAACATACCAATCAGGTCCTCAATGAGGAACAGGCCGCCAAGCTCGAACTGGAGCGTCAACGCCTGCAACTGGCGTTGCGCGAATCGAAATTGCTCAGCGTGCAGCAACAGGGCAAGTGGCTCGAAGAGCAGATTGTCGCGCTGGCCACCACCCAGACAGACCGTGGCCTGGTGATGACCCTCGGCGATGTGCTGTTCGATACCGGCGAAGCGGAGTTGAAAAACTCGGCGAACCGCGTGGTGTTGAAGATCGTTCAGTTCCTGCAGCTCAACCCCAAGCGGGTGGTGCGCATCGAAGGCTATGCCGACAGTACCGGCGGCAAGCAGGAAAACCTCAAGCTGTCCCGTGACCGTGCGCAGTCGGTGGCAGACGTGCTGATGGACCTGGGCATCGACGACAAACGTATTCAGGTTGAAGGTTACGGCGATGAATACCCGGTGGACGTGAACGCCTCCGAACGGGGACGTGCGCAAAACCGTCGGGTGGAAATTGTGTTCTCCGACGAGAAAGGCCAGCTCGGCGCCGCCCGTTAAGGGTTGCGTCACTGGAAAACCCGGCCTGCCATGCAGCGCCGGGTTTTTTTTACGCCTGCCGGTTAGCTCGCCCATGCCAGAAAAAGCAGTACAGATTTTGCTGACACCGCACTGTACGGTCGACTATTGTGGCAACTGTCCCCGTACACTTCTAAACTGTTCCGGTATTGTTTAACACAAGAATAAAATGCCCGTGAAATCGAGTGCTGCGTCATGACCAATCTCTTGCTCTACCAACGTATTGCTCAACAACTGGCCGAAGACATCCGTCGTGGGGTCTATCAACCGGGAGAGCGCGTGCCTTCGGTGCGCAAGATGAGTTCGCAGCTCAACGTTAGCCATGCGACGGTGTTGCAGGCTTACGCCAACCTGGAAGATCAGGGCCTGATCCGGGCCCGGCCGCAGTCGGGTTACTACGTGCACCAGACGCCAGCGCTCACCGCGCCGACGCCGGACATCGCCCGAGTCGAGCGTCCCGGCCTGGTCACCCGCAGCAGCATCATTCAACAAGTGTTGGTCGAATCCCGCCGCGAGGGTGTTTTTCCCTTGGGCGCCGCGGTGCCCAGCGTCGACTATCTGCCGGTGCGGGCGCTGCATCAGCAGTTGGCCAAAGTCACCCGTTTCCATAGTCCGCGCGCCTTCAGCTACATGTTCAGCCCCGGTTTCGAACCGCTGCGGCGGCAAGTGGCGATTCGCATGCGGGACGCTGGCGTGGTGGTCGACCCCTCGGAAGTGGTGATTACCCACGGCTGCGTCGATGCCTTGCAGATGTCCTTGCGCGTGTTGACCCGGCCGGGCGATTTGATCGCTGCCGAGTCGCCGACCTATTACGGTTTGCTGCAACTGGCGGACCTGCTGGGCCTCAAGGTCATCGAAATTCCCAGCGATCCGGCCACCGGCATGAGCCTTGAAGCCCTGCAATTGGCGGCCAACCAGTGGTCGATCAAAGCGCTGGTGTTGACCACTCGTCTGAGTAATCCACTGGGCGGCACCATGCCCGAAGAGCGGCAGAAGCAATTGCTGCGTCTGGCCTCGGATTTCGATATCCAGATTGTCGAAGACGATATCTACGGCGAACTGATGTTCGAGCAAGGTCGCACCAAATCACTCAAGGCCTACGATCGGCTGGATCGGGTGATCTATTGCTCAAGCTTCTCCAAAACCTTGTCGCCAGGTGTGCGGATCGGCTGGATGATTGCCGGTAAATACCAGCAGGAAATCCAGCGTTTGCAGACCTTCAGTACCCATTCGGCCTGTAGCGTCACGCAGATGGGCATTGCCGCTTATCTTGAGAACGGCGGTTACGACCGGCATCTGCGCTACATCCGTCAGGAGTACCGCAAGAACCTCAGCGCCTTCCAGCTGGCGGTGCAGCAGTACTTTCCGGAAGGCACGCAGATGACCCGGCCGACCGGCGGCTTCATTCTGTGGGTCAGTTTGCCGGGACGGGTCAACACCCAGGAACTGCACGTGCGCGCCTTGCAACAAGGCATCAGCATCGCGCCGGGGCTGATTTTCAGTAACACCGAGCAGTTCAATCACTGCATCCGGCTGAACTGCGGTACACCCTGGAACCGTGAAGCGGAGCGCGCCTTGATGACCCTCGGCATGCTCGCCACCCAGCTTTGCCAGGAGATGGCCGGCGGCATTTGACGGAATGGGCAGGTTCTTCCTGCCCGAGCTTGTCTTGTTGCGTGCAACAGGCGAGCATACGGGCCTCTGCCGCTAGCGCTGTTGGGTCCATGAAACCTATTTTCGCCGCCGTTTGGCTATCGATCTGCCTATTGATGGCCTTGCATGCCGAAGGCGTCATGGCGGCTGCCGTTCAGGAAAAACCACCCGCAAGCACCACGTCGAAGAAACCGGCGCCGGCCAAGAAAGCCGCGCCGGCCAAAAAGAAAACGGCAGTGGTGAAAAAGCGTGCGCCGATTGCTTCCAAATCGAAACCGGCGAGCGAGGTGGTGAAAACTCAACTCCCGCCGGCCACCCTGGATTTGAGCCTGCCCAAGGACATGGCCGAGGAGTTGAAGCCGATCGGTACAGTCCCGTTGCCCCGCCACGATACGGTGTTGCCGCAAATGTTCGGCGACAAGGCCACGCCGTTTCAGCTCAACGGAAGGCTGATCAGCAACGAAATGCAGTTGCAACTGCGTAACGAAGAGCGCCGCGAAGTCGAAGGCGCCGCGCTGGAATTCGAGTTCAAGCGTTAATTTCATCCCATCGGTGACCCGCCAACCAGACGCTTTGTCGGAGACTGGTCAGTCACCTTCGTTTCAGCGAAAAAACCCGGCCCGAAGTAATTTTAAACAACTGTTTTAGCGGTTACTCTGTGCCCCGTCCTTTAACACATCACCTATCGCGAGGAGCTCGTCGTCATGAAATGCCGTGCAGGCTGTGGCGCCTGTTGCATTGCCCCTTCCATCAGTTCACCGATTCCCGGCATGCCCAATGGCAAGCCTGCGGGAGAACGCTGCGTACAACTCTCAGTCGAAAACCTGTGCAACATTTTCGGTCAACCGGAGCGCCCGGCGGTGTGTGCGGCGTTTGAGGCCGACGTTGAGGTTTGCGGTAGCAGTAATGATGAAGCAATCAAATTGCTGGGTTGGTGGGAGGAAATGACGGCTGCGTGATGTGTTCGAGGAACGGAACTTCAACAATAAGGAATAAGACTATGGGTTCGCTGCATCGTATGGCTGTGTTGTGTGGTTTGACGGTTTTGCTGGCCTCCACGGCTGCTCAGGCCGAAGACTGGAAAGTCGCCAAGAACGAAGACGGCATCAAGGTTTCCCTGAGTGAAGTGGCCGGTTCTGATTACAAGGCTTACCAGGGTGTCACGTTGATGAAAACCACCATGGCCAAGCTGCGTGCGCTGCAGGAAGACGTGCCCGGCGCCTGTGCCTGGATTCACGAGTGCAAGACCCAGAAGTTGCTCAAACACGAAGGCGATCAGAGCTGGACCTATACGCAGTTCAATACGCCTTGGCCGGTAACTGCGCGTGATTCGGTGTTGCATGTCACTACCACCGTGGGTGCTGATGGCAGCCTGACTCGCAAACTTGAAGGTGTGCCGACGTACATTCCTGAAGAGAAGGGCTTTGTGCGGGTGACCAAGGTCGATGGTTTCTGGAAATTGGTGCCCAAGGGCGATCAGGTTGAAGTGACTTATCAGGTGCACACCGAGCCGGGCGGTAGCATTCCTTCGATGGTTGCCAACAAGTTTGTGGTGGATGCGCCGTTTAATACCTTGAAAGCTTTGAAGGAACGCGCTGAGAAGTAACGGCGGTTACCGCGGCATCCTTGCCGCGGTAACCCTCTGCGCAACGCGCAACAGCAAGATCACAGCCTTCGGCAGCTCCTTGGCCGTGTGTGCCCATCTATATATGTAGCGCACCGATCCCCTGTAGGAGCGAGCTTGCTCGCGATGAACCCACAGGCACCGCGTTTTTCCCGCTGAAACACGTCATCGTTAACGTTCTTCGCGAGCAAGCTCGCTCCTACAGGGGAATGCGTATTCCCCAATCAGGCTAGCCGGCATGCCGCAGCCTTTATTGTGTTTCCAGATATCGCCCTGTACGAAATTTTCACAAAGCGTCCAAGACAATTCGCCCGCGCCAACATCCGGGCAGTAATCAATGGCATTGCGGCGGTTGATCGTGCAACATTTGCGCACCGCGCAAGCCCCGGGGCCGAGAACTGGCCAACAGAGGGCAAGGCGCAGCTGTATTTTTGAAACTTAAACTTCCAATGGGTCCTAAAACGACATGGCAATCCCGGACGCCCTGAATCAGCAGCGAGCTTCTAGTCGCCTGCTGCAACCGACCGTCAAATCGCATCTGGCCTACACGCTGCTGTGTGCCCTGGTCATGATGGTCATGTTCAGCCTGCTGCGCGTCGCGCTGCTGGTCTACAACCGCTCGATGATCCTCGACACGCCAGCCTCGACCTTCCTCGAAGCCTTCGCCAACGGCCTGCGTTTCGACCTGCGCCTGGTGGTCTACCTCTGCATTCCGTTGCTGCTGGCACTGTTCAGTGCCCGGGCCATGGCCGCTCGCGGGTTCTTCCGTTTCTGGCTGACCATCGCCTCGAGCATCGCCCTGTTCCTCGGCCTGATGGAGATGGACTTCTACCGCGAGTTCCACCAGCGCCTCAACGGCCTGGTCTTCCAGTATGTGAAAGAAGACCCGAAAACCGTGATGAGCATGCTCTGGTACGGTTTCCCGGTGGTTCGCTACCTGTTGGCCTGGGTCGTGGGCACCTTGATCCTGACCCTGGCGTTCAAGGGCGCCGATCGCGCCACCCGTCCTCGCGGCCCGTTCAGCGGCGGCAGCATCGGCACGCGCCAGATCGCTCCGTGGTATGCGCGCATCGCCGTGTTCGTGGTGTGCCTGCTGGTCTGCGTGGTTGCCGCTCGTGGCACCCTGCGTCAAGGCCCGCCGCTGCGTTGGGGTGACGTCTACACCACCGATTCGAACTTCGCCAACCAGTTGGGCCTCAACGGCACATTGTCGCTGGTCGCGGCGGCCAAGAGCCGGATGTCCGAAGATCGCGACAACATCTGGAAAGCTACGCTGCCACAACCGCAAGCCCAGCAAATCGTGCGTGACATGCTGGTGATGCCGGACGACAAACTGGTGGATAGCGAGACCGCCGCCGTGCGTCGCGACTACACGCCGCCGAGCGACAAGACGCTGCCGATCAAGAACGTCGTCGTGATCCTGATGGAAAGCATGGCCGGTCACTCGGTCGGCGCCTTGGGTGCACCGGGCAACATCACGCCGTACCTCGACAAACTGTCGAAGGAAGGCCTGCTGTTCGACCGCTTCTTCTCCAACGGCACCCACACCCACCAGGGCATGTTCGCCACCATGGCCTGCTTCCCGAACCTGCCGGGTTTCGAATACCTGATGCAGACCCCGGAGGGCAGCCACAAACTGTCCGGCCTGCCGCAGTTGCTCAGTGCTCGTGACTACGAAGACGTGTACGTCTACAACGGCGACTTCGCCTGGGATAACCAGTCGGGTTTCTTCAGCAACCAGGGCATGACCAACTTCATCGGTCGTAACGACTTCGTCAACCCGGTGTTCTCCGACCCGACGTGGGGCGTGTCCGACCAGGACATGTTCGACCGTGGCCTGGTGGAGCTCAAGGCGCGGGAAAACGGCAAGCCGTTCTATGCGCTGCTGCAAACCCTGTCGAACCACACGCCATACGCCTTGCCGACGCCATTGCCGGTCGAGCGCGTGACCGATCGCGGCAGCCTGAACGAGCATTTGACCGCCATGCGTTACGCGGATTGGGCGCTGGGTCAGTTCTTTGAAAAGGCCCGCAAGGAGCCGTACTTCAAGGAAACCCTGTTTGTCATCGTCGGCGACCACGGGTTTGGCAACGAGCGTCAGATCACCGAGATGGACCTGGGCCGCTTCAACGTACCGATGCTGATGATCGCGCCGGGCATCCAGGAAAAATTCGGCCAGCGTGACCACACCGTGGGCACCCAGATCGACATCGTGCCGACCATCATGGGTCGCATCGGTGGCGAAGTGCGCCATCAGTGCTGGGGACGTGACCTGCTCAATCTGCCTGAAGGCGACACCGGTTTTGGTGTGATCAAGCCGTCGGGCAGTGAACAGACCACGGCCATCATCACCGCTGACCAGATTCTGGTGCTGCCGAAAGAAAAAGAAATGGCGCCGAAGATGTACCAGTACGAACTGGGCGCCACACCACACGCCGAGATCGTGCCGGATGCGCCGCGTACGGCCGAGCTGAAACTCAAGCTCGAAGCGTTCCTGCAAACGGCGACCAAAAGCCTGATCGACAACACCGCCGGTGTGGTTGACGGCAAGCCGGACTAAGTGTTGGCGCAATAAAAAAGAGGCCCCTGAGGGCCTCTTTTTTTTTGCCTGTTAATTCTTTATATCTTGCCAAGCAACAGCAGGATCAACAGCACTACCAACACCACGCCGATGATACCCGACGGGCCATAACCCCAACTTCTGGAGTGAGGGAAGACCGGCAAACCACCTACCAGCAGGAGGATCAGAATAACGATAAGAATTGTGCCCATGTCTATTTCCTTGTTGGAAGTGTTCTCGAATGACCTAGCTTTTAACTATCAGCTGGAATGCAAATAAACCCGAGCTGCTTACAAAATCCGACTGTTGCGCATCAAAGAAAATTCCAAGTTTTTTTAATGTTTTTCGAAGAAAGGCTTATTTCGTTTTTTATGGCGCTAGTTGATTCAGACGCTCCCACGGTTTGCTCGGGCCATTCAGCAATCTGATGGAGCGTGGGTCCGGCAATTTCCTTCGCTACACTCGGCAGATCTTCCCCGGAACAACAAGGCTGTTTGCTATGCAAAATCGCATGATGATCACTGGCGCGGGCTCTGGCCTGGGTCGCGAAATCGCGCTGCGCTGGGCGCGCGAGGGCTGGCAGCTGGCATTGTCGGACGTCAGCGAGCCCGGCCTGCAAGAAACGCTGAAACTGGTTCGCGAAGCCGGCGGCGACGGTTTCATCCAGCGTTGCGACGTGCGTGATTACAGTCAACTGACGGCCTTCGCCCAGGCCTGCGAAGAGAAGCTCGGTGGCATCGATGTCATCGTCAACAATGCTGGCGTCGCCTCGGGCGGGTTCTTCAACGAACTGTCCCTGGAAGACTGGGACTGGCAGATCGCGATCAACTTGATGGGCGTGGTCAAGGGCTGCAAGGCCTTCCTGCCATTGCTGGAAAAAAGCAAAGGCAAGATCATCAACATCGCGTCGATGGCCGCTCTGATGCAAGGTCCGGCCATGAGCAACTACAACGTGGCCAAGGCCGGCGTGGTGGCGCTGTCGGAAAGCCTGTTGGTCGAACTGGCGCAACAGGAAATCGCTGTGCATGTGGTGTGCCCGTCGTTCTTCCAGACCAACTTGCTGGACTCCTTCCGCGGCCCGACACCGGCCATGAAAGCCCAGGTCGGCAAGTTGCTGGAAAGCTCGCCGATCACCGCAGCCGACATTGCCGACTACATCTATCAGCACGTCGCTGAAGGTGAGTTCATGATCCTGCCGCACGAACAGGGCCGGATGGCTTGGGCGCTCAAGCAAAAGAACCCGCAACTGCTGTACAACGAAATGACCGTCATGGCCGACAAAATGCGCGCCAAGGCCAAACAAACCGCAGGCTGACTTGCCCGCAGGCAACGCCCTCGTTAGGGTGGCCGCCATCGGCCATCCCTCGCGAGACGTTTGCATGCTCAATTACCTGTGGTTTTTCCTCGCCGCACTGTTCGAAATCGCCGGTTGCTTCGCCTTCTGGATGTGGCTGCGCCAGGGCAAAAGCATTTGGTGGGTGGTACCGGCGCTGCTCAGCCTGACCTTGTTCGCGTTGTTGTTGACCCGCGTCGAAGCCATTTACGCCGGGCGTGCGTATGCCGCTTACGGTGGCATCTACATCGTTGCGTCGATCGGCTGGCTGGCGGTGGTCGAGCGGATTCGTCCGCTGGGCTCGGACTGGATCGGTGTGGCGCTGTGCGTGATCGGGGCCAGTGTCATCCTTTTCGGGCCGCGCTTCTCCGCGTCCTGAACGGGCTGTTCTTCATTGATCGGTGTGTCGGACGTTTCCGTAAGGGGCGTGCGGCCCACGTTGTAGGGACGGTCTGATTTGCTGCCGCTGCATTGAAGACCTGGCGAGGGCCGGGCATCTTCAGGGTTCGATAACCCTGAAGGACGAATGCCATGCTTGTACTCAGTCGCGTTGTGGGCGAATTGATTTCCATCGGTGACGAGATTTCCGTGCGCGTGGTGGCGGTCAGCGGAGACAGCGTGCGCTTCGGTATCGAAGCGCCACGGGCCGTTCCTGTGCACCGTGCAGAAATCTACGACCGTATCCAGCTAGAACTGGATAAAGCCAAGGGACGCTAAGGCCTCAGTCGAACAGGTGCTTGGGCACGTCATGCTTGAGCATCAACTGGCATTGCTCGCTTTCCGGATCGAAGACAATCAAGGCCTGGCCTTTGGTCAATGCCTGACGAACACGCAGGACGCGGGTTTCCAGCGGCGTGTCATCACCGTTGTCGGTGCCGTCACGGGTCACGAAATCCTCGATCAGGCGGGTCAGGGTGTCGACTTCAAGTTGGTCGTAGGGAATCAGCATAGGCACCTCGGGTAAACAATGGCGCGATGCTACGGCGAATGGGCGGTGGCGGCTAGTCTGGGCCTGATGCGGTGCCCGATTTGACGCCTTCGCGGGCAAGCCTCGCTCCTACAAGATGCGTGTCGATCTCGGAAATTGCGTACGACACAAAACCTGTAGGAGCGAGGCTTGCCCGCGAAGGCGATCTATCCAACACCCAACCTCTCAAGGCAAAAATCAGCTCTCCGACCGCTGCCCCACCAAACTGTCCACCGATGGCACCCGGGTATCGCTTTCCATCTGCGTGTCATGTTCGATCTGATGACTGAACCGGTCCAGCGAACCCTTGGCCGGTTGCGCATCGCTGGCGAACACCGGCGGGCTGAGGATGTAAGCGCCGAGTAAACGGCTGAGCGCTGCCAGGCTGTCGATGTGGGTGCGTTCGTAACCGTGGGTGGCGTCGCAGCCGAAGGCGAGCAGGGCGGTGCGAATGTCATGGCCGGCGGTCACTGCCGAGTGAGCATCGCTGAAGTAATACCGGAACAGGTCGCGGCGCACCGGCAGCTCGTTGTCACTGGCCAGTCGCAGCAAGTGCCGCGACAAATGATAGTCATACGGCCCGCCGGAATCCTGCATCGCCACGCTCACCGCGTGTTCGCTGGAGTGCTGCCCCGGCGCGACGGGCGCAATGTCGATGCCGACGAATTCACTGACGTCCCACGGCAAAGCCGCCGCAGCGCCGCTGCCGGTTTCCTCGGTGATGGTGAACAACGGATGACAATCGATCATCAGCTCTTCGCCGCTGTCGACGATCGCTTTCAGCGCCGCCAGCAACGCGGCGACACCGGCCTTGTCGTCGAGGTGACGAGCGCTGATGTGGCCGCTTTCGGTGAACTCGGGCAGCGGGTCGAAGGCGACGAAATCACCGACGCTGATGCCCAATGAGTCGCAATCGGCGCGTGTGGCGCAATAGGCGTCGAGGCGTAATTCGATGTGATCCCAACTGATCGGCATTTCATCCACGGCGGTATTGAACGCGTGCCCGGACGCCATCAACGGCAACACGCTGCCACGGATCACGCCGTTGTCGGTGAACAGGCTCACGCGACTGCCCTCGGCAAAACGACTGGACCAGCACCCAACGGGGGCCAAGGTCAGACGACCATTGTCCTTGATCGCGCGAACCGCCGCGCCGATGGTGTCCAGGTGCGCCGAGACCGCGCGATCCGGGCTGTTCTTCTTGCCCTTGAGGGTGGCGCGGATGGTCCCGCGCCGGGTCATTTCAAACGGAATGCCCAGCTCTTCAAGCCGCTCGGCGACGTAGCGCACGATGGTGTCGGTGAACCCGGTCGGGCTGGGAATGGCGAGCATTTCCAGCAGGACTTTTTGCAGGTAGTTGAGGTCTGGTTCGGGGATTTTGCTGGTCATGGAAACTCCTGATGAGTAAACAGCATCGATGGTTTCGATGAGGGGAAAAGAATGGTTGCCTGAACGGGCGCCTTCGCGGGCAAGCCTCGCTCCTACAGGGGAACGCGATTAACTGTAGGAGCGAGGCTTGCCCGCGAAGAGGCCCGTCCAGGCGCTACATCACTAAGAAACCGCCGGCTGGCTATGCGGAAACAACAAATCCACAAACCGCTCGGCCGTCGGCTGCGGTTCATGGTTGGCCAGTCCGGCGCGCTCGTTGGCTTCGATAAATACGTACTCCGGCTGATCGGCCGCCGGCACCATCAGGTCGAGCCCGACCATCGGAATATCCAGCGCCCGCGCCGCGCGCACGGCGGCGTCTATCAAGGTCGGATGCAGGATCGCCGTGACGTCTTCAAGAACGCCGCCGGTATGAAGATTCGCCGTACGCCGTACGAACAGATGCTCGCCGGCCGGCAGAATGCTCTCGTAGTCGTAACCCGCTGCGTGCAAGGTGCGCTCGGTCTCATGGTCCAGCGGGATTTTGCTTTCACCGCTGGTAGCGGCCTGACGGCGGCGACTCTGGGCTTCGATCAGCGCACCGATGGAATGCTGACCATCGCCCACCACTTCCGCCGGCCGGCGAATCGCCGCAGCGACCACCTCGAAACCGATCACCACAATCCGTAAATCCAGGCCTTCGTGAAAGCTTTCGAGCAGCACGCGGCTGTCGAACTGGCGGGCCGATTCGATGGCTCGTTGAACCTCTTCGATGGTCCGCAAATCCACCGCTACGCCTTGGCCCTGTTCGCCATCCAGCGGCTTGACCACCACACGCTCGTGCTCATCGAGAAACGCCAGATTGTCATCGGCATTCCCCGCCAGTTGCTGCGACGGCAGGTTCAGGCCGGCGGCCTTGAGCACTTTGTGCGTCAGGCTTTTGTCCTGGCACAGGCTCATGCTGATGGCGCTGGTCAGGTCGCTGAGGGATTCGCGGCAACGCACCCGACGCCCGCCATGGCTGAGGGTGAACATCCCGGCATCGGCATCATCGACCTGCACATCGATGCCGCGACGGTGCGCTTCCTCGACGATGATCCGCGCATACGGGTTGAACGCGGCTTCCGGGCCCGGGCCCAGAAACAACGGCTGATTGATGCAGTTCTTGCGCTTGATGGCGAAGGTCGACAGGTTGCGGAAGCCAAGCTTGGCGTAAAGACTTTTCGCCTGGCGATTGTCGTGCAGCACCGACAGGTCGAGGTAACTCAACCCGCGACTCATGAAGTGCTCGATCAAATGCCGCACCAGCACTTCACCGACACCGGGCCGCGAGCATTGCGGATCGACCGCCAGGCACCACAGGCTGCTGCCGTTTTCCGGATCGTTGAACGCCTTGTGATGATTGAGGCCCATCACGCTGCCGATGATCGCGCCGCTGTCTTCGTCTTCGGCCAGCCAGTACACCGGGCCGCCCTCATGACGCGGGGTCAACAGACTCGCGTCGATCGGCAGCATGCCGCGCAAGTGATACAGCTGATTGATCGCCTGCCAGTCCGACTCGCTCTGCGCACGGCGGATACGAAAACCACGAAACACCCGGGTCGACTGGCGGTAATCGCTGAACCACAGGCGCAAGGTGTCGGACGGATCGAGAAACAGCTGCGCCGGTTCCAGCCCCAACACTTGTTGGGGCGCGGCGACATACAGGGCGATGTCGCGTTCGCCGGGTTGTTCGTTGAGCAGTTCCTGAGCGAGGCTCGCCGCATCGGGAAAGGTGTGGCCGATCAGCAACCGGCCCCAACCGCAATGCACGGCAATCGGCGCGGCGCCCAGTTCGCTGCCGTCTTCGGCGAGGCGCGCTTGCAAGCGTTCGTAAGAGGGCGCCTGACCGCGCAACAAGCGTTGGCTATAAGCCGTGGCGTGGGGTTTCATGATCAGAGTCCTTGTTCACTGAGCCACAGGTTCAGCGCCGCCAATTGCCACAGCTTCGAGCCGCGCAACGGGGTCAGTTGACCTTGCGGATCGGTCAGCAGGCGGTCAAGCATGGCCGGGTTGAACAGGCCGCGATCCTGGCTCGGATCAAGCAGCAGCTCACGCACCCAGCTCAGCGTATCGCCCTGCAAATGCTTGAGACCCGGGACCGGGAAGTAGCCTTTTTTGCGGTCGATCACTTCACTCGGAATCACCAGCCGCGCTGCTTCTTTCAGGACCTGTTTACCGCCGTCCGGCAGTTTGAATTTGCCCGGCACCCGCGCCGACAATTCCACCATGCGATAGTCGAGAAATGGCGTGCGCGCTTCCAGGCCCCAGGCCATGGTCATGTTGTCGACGCGTTTGACCGGGTCGTCGACCAGCATCACCGTACTGTCCAGGCGCAGGGCTTTGTCGACGGCCGCATCGGCGCCGGGTTGGGCGAAATGTTCCTTCACGAAGTCGCCCGCCGCGTCATTCGCGGTCAGCCATTTCGGCTGCACCGTGGCTGCATAGTCCTCGTAGCTGCGGTCGAAGAAGGCCTCTCGATACGCCGCATACGGATCGCTGGCGCCATCCACCTGCGGGTACCAGTGATAACCGGCGAACAGCTCATCCGCACCTTGGCCGCTTTGCACCACCTTGCAGTGCTTGGCCACTTCTCGCGACAGCAGATAGAAAGCGATGCAGTCGTGACTGACCATCGGCTCGCTCATGGCGCGGAACGCGGCCGGCAGTTGCTCGATGATCTCTTTTTCGTCGATGCGCAATTGGTGATGCTGAGTGCCGTAGTGCTTGGCGATCAGGTCCGAATACTGGAACTCGTCGCCACGCTCGCCGCCGGCATCCTGGAAACCGATGGAAAAGGTCGAGAGGTTTTCCACGCCGACTTCACGCAACAGCCCGACCAGCAGGCTCGAATCGACGCCGCCGGACAGCAGCACGCCAACATCGACCGCTGCACGTTGGCGGATCGCCACGGCGTCACGGGTGCTGTCGAGGACGCGGTCGCGCCAGTCTTCGAGTGTCAGATTCAACTCATCGGCGTGTGGGCCGTAAGGCAGGGTCCACCAGGTTTTCTGCTCGGTGCTGCCGTCCGCTTCGATGCGCATCCAGGTCGCTGGCGGCAGTTTTTCGATGCCGGCCAGCAAGGTGCGCGGTGCCGGGACCACGGCGTGGAAATTCAAATAGTGATTGAGCGCCACCGGATCGAGGATCGGGTTGATGTCGCCGCCCTTGAGCAACGCCGGCAGCGACGAGGCAAAGCGCAGGCGCTGACCGGTGCGCGACAGGTACAGCGGCTTGACGCCGAGACGGTCGCGGGCGATGAACAGGCGTTTGGCGTCGCGTTCCCAGATGGCGAAGGCGAACATGCCGTTGAGTTTTGGCAACAGCGCTTCGCCCCAGGCGTGATAGCCCTTGAGCAGCACTTCGGTGTCGCCGCCGGAATAGAAGGCGTAACCGAGGCTTTCCAGCTCGGTGCGCAGTTCCGGGAAGTTGTAGATCGCGCCGTTGAAGGCCAGGGACAAGCCCAGTTGGTTGTCGATCATCGGCTGCGCCGAACCGTCCGACAGGTCCATGATTTTCAGGCGTCGATGGCCCAGGGCAATCGGCCCCTGGCTGTGAAAACCCCAGGCATCTGGGCCGCGAGGCGCCAGGTGATGGGTGATTCGTTCAACGGCCGCGAGGTCCGCAGGTTGATGATCAAAGCGTAACTCGCCAGCTAATCCGCACATAAAGTCCTTACCGGTTTTTCCGTTGGGGAGGGTCAATCAGTACCGGCCAAAAACGGCAGGTACTCAGAAACTGACCCGGCTCAATCCCCGGAGTTTTAGACCGATAAGTTATAAGTCGCGGGGTCAGACTTTCCCGCGGACCAGTTGCCGCACCGCAAATCGATTGGGATGACAGGCCTCGGCAACAGCCTTGGGCAATGGCAGCGGTTCATTATCCAGCCAGGCTGCCAGCAGCTCTCCCGACAGCGGGGCGGTGATCAGGCCGCGAGAACCATGGCCGCTGTTCACGTAAAAACCGTCATGCCAAGGGCAAGGAACGTCGGGGACTTGGCGGGCGTCTTTGCCCAGCACGGCATAGGCGTCGGCGAAGGCCGCTTGCTCGGCCAGCGGGCCGACGATCGGCAAGTAATCCGGACTGGTGCAACGGAACGCCGCGCGTCCTTCAAGGTGTTGCGGGTCCAGGTCAAGAGCGTGCAGGCGTGCGGCCAGGTCCGTGGAAATTTCCTCAAGCAATGCGAGGTTGCCGAGGTGTTCGGCGACGGTCGGGGTCAGGTCATCGCTCTTGAAGTCGAAGCTGGCGCCGAGGGTGTGTTCGCCCAGACGCGCCGGCGCGACATAACCTTCGGCACACACCACCGTCGCCAGCGCCTGGCTTTGCGGGGTTTGTGCCAGCCGGGTAATTTGCCCACGAATGCGTTTGAGCGGCAGCTCGGCGCTTTGTGCAAAACGCTTGATCTCGGCGGCGCCGGCCAGAATCACTACCGGCGCACTGGCCAGCAGAACATCACCGTCCCACGCTTGCCACTGGTCAGCGACCTTGCGTAGCTCAAGCACTTCACGGTGCGGCAGCCACTGAATATTCGACGAGGACGCCTGCCAGTGACACAACGCTGGCGGATGAACCCAGCCACCTTCCGGGTAGAACAGGCCACCGTGCTCCAAGGCAATGCCGGCCTGTGCCTGAGCCTGGGATTGATCGAGCAAATGCACCAGGTCTGCAGAGAACGCCGCCGCCAATTGCGCCTGACGCTCGGCTTCCTTGGCATTGAACGCCAGTTGCAGCACGCCGCAGTCGTCCCAGTCGACACCGCGTTGCAGGTGTTCGAGCACGCGTCGGGTGTAACCGAAGCCACTGACGATCAATTGCGACAGCGCCGTACCATGCGCCGAAAGCTTGAGGTACAGAACGCCCTGAGGATTGCCCGACGCTTCCTGCGCCAGGGCATCGTGACGCTCCAGCAGACTCACTTGCCAACCCCGCGCGGCCAGGCTCGCCGCGCTGGCGCAACCGGCCAGGCCGGCACCGATCACCAGGGCGCGACGTTCACCCGTCAACGGTTGCGGACGGGCAAACCACGGTTTCGTCGCGGTGGGTACGGCTGCTTCTTCGGGCCAGCCGAGGAACACGCCGCGCAGGATTTCCCATTTGTGGCCGATGCCCGGCGTGCGCTTCATCTTGAAGCCTGCCGCATTCAGCAGGCGGCGCACCCAACCGGTGCTGGTGAACGTGCTGATGGTCGAACCGGGCGCGGCCAGACGTGCCAGCTCGGCAAACAGTTCGGCGGTCCACATGTCGGGGTTTTTCGCCGGGGCGAAACCGTCGAGAAACCAGGCGTCGATCTGTGCGTCCAGCTGTGGCAACTGCTCCAGCGCATCGCCGATCAACAGGGTCAAGGTGACACGACCGTTGTCCAGCACCAGGCGCTGGAAACCCTGATGGATCGCCACGTATTGCGCCAGCAGTTGATCGGCAAACGGTTTGAGCTCCGGCCACAAGGCCAGCGCCCGCTGCAGGTCGGGCTGGCTCAGCGGGTACTTTTCGACGCTGACAAAATGCAACCGCGCACCGGCCACCGCGTGCTGTTCGAACAGCTGCCAGGCACACAAAAAATTCAACCCGGTGCCAAAACCGGTCTCGCCAATCACCAGTCGACCACCGACCGGCAACGCGGCGAAGCGCGCCTGCAAACTATTTTGCTCAAGGAACACGTAGCGGGTTTCTTCCAGACCCGACTTGTCCGAAAAATACACATCGTCGAACACCCGCGAGCGCGGCAGACCTTGGTCATCCCAGTCAAGCTGGGCGTGGGGCAATACAGGTTTCATGGCAGGCTCGGCAACGACAAGGCGGCCATTCTAGCCGATCGCCCGCGGCGGCGAGACCACCCAAAACCTGTAGCAGCTGCCGAAGGCTGCGTTCGGCCGCGCAGCGGTCGTCAATCCTGAATCTGCGTTTTGCCTGAAGCAATACGTTGGCTGGTTTTGCGACCGCTGCGCGGCCGAACGCAGCCTTCGGCAGCTGCTACAAAAGCTATCGTGCGAGGACGGAGGGATTTCTCCCACGGATAAAGGGTCAATCCGCTAGTCTTGCTCAATTCAGGAAGGAGCCGTCCCATGTTCGAATCTGCCGAAATCGGTCACGCCATCGACAAAGAAACCTACGACGCCGAAGTGCCGATCCTGCGTGAAGCCTTGCTGGACGCTCAGTTCGAACTGCAACAGCAAGGCCGTTTTCCGGTGATCATCCTGATCAATGGCATCGAAGGCGCCGGCAAGGGCGAGACGGTCAAGTTGCTCAACGAGTGGATGGACCCGCGCCTGATCGAGGTCCGCACGTTCGATCAGCAAACCGATGAAGAGCTGGCACGGCCACCGGCGTGGCGCTACTGGCGGATGCTCCCGGCCAAGGGCCGCATGGGGATTTTCTTCGGCAACTGGTACAGCCAGATGTTGCAGGGCCGGGTCCATGGCTTGTTCAAGAACGCGGTGCTCGATCAGGCGATCAACCAGGCCGAGCGTCTGGAACAAATGCTCTGCGACGAAGGCGCGTTGATCTTCAAGTTCTGGTTTCACCTCTCCAAGAAGCAAATGAAGGCGCGCCTCAAGGCGCTGGCGGATGACCCGTTGCACAGCTGGCGCATCAGCCCGCTGGACTGGCAACAATCGCAGACCTACGACAAGTTCGTGAAGTACGGTGAGCGCGTGTTGCGCCGTACCAGTCGCGACTATGCGCCCTGGCATGTGATCGAAGGCGTTGACGCTCATTACCGCAGCCTGGCGGTGGGCCAGATTCTCCTCGAAGGCCTGCAAATTGCCCTCAAACGTTCCGAGGTTCATCCGGACAAGGTCAATGCCGCGCCTCTGCCCATTCATGTCGATCAGTTGAACCTGCTCGACAGCCTGGATTTGACCCTGAGCCTGGAAAAGGACGACTACGAAGAACAGTTGATTACCGAGCAGGCGCGATTCTCCGGCCTGATGCGCGACAAACGCATGCGTCGGCACGCCTTGGTGGCGGTGTTCGAAGGCAATGATGCGGCCGGCAAGGGCGGGGCGATTCGGCGGGCCGCGGCAGCCCTTGATCCGCGCCAATACAGCATCGTGCCAATCGCCGCGCCGACCGAAGAAGAGCGGGCGCAACCTTATCTGTGGCGGTTCTGGCGACACATCCCGGCCAAGGGCAAGTTCACCGTGTTCGATCGTTCGTGGTATGGCCGGGTGCTGGTGGAGCGCGTCGAAAACTTCTGCCCGCCGGCAGACTGGCTGCGGGCCTACAGCGAAATCAACGATTTCGAAGAACAGCTCGTCGAATCGGGCGTGATTGTCGTCAAGTTCTGGCTGGCCATCGACAAGCAGACGCAACTGGAACGTTTCCAGGCCCGGGAAGAGATCCCCTTCAAGCGTTTCAAGATCACCGAGGACGACTGGCGCAACCGCGACAAGTGGGACGCCTACCGCGCGGCGGTCGGAGACATGGTCGATCGCACCAGCACCGAGATAGCGCCCTGGACCCTGGTGGAAGCCAATGACAAGCGCTGGGCGCGGGTCAAGGTCCTGCGCACCATCAACCATGCGTTGGAAGAAGCCTTCGAAAAGTCCGACAAACACGACAGGAAGGCAAAGCGGCACACGAAGTGATCCGATGGTTACGCATACGCGGGGTGAATGATTGTCGCGGTCGGTAATGGGGTGGACTTATGCTCGGTCCACTCTCAACCGACAACAACAATGAGGTATGCCATGCGTGAAGTGGTGATCGTCGACAGCGTGCGGACCGGCTTGGCCAAATCCTTTCGCGGCAAGTTCAACCAGACCCGTCCGGACGACATGGCGGCGCACTGCGTCAACGCGTTGTTGGCGCGCACGGGCATCGACCCGGCCAGCGTCGAGGATTGCATCGTCGGCGCCGGCTCCAACGAAGGCGCCCAGGGTTTCAACATCGGTCGCAACGTCGCGGTGCTCTCGGGCCTGGGCATCGGCACCGCCGGCATGACCCTCAACCGCTTCTGCTCGTCGGGCTTGCAGGCGATTGCCATCGCCGCCAACCAGATTGCCTCGGGTTGCAGCGACATCATCGTCGCCGGTGGCGTCGAGTCCATCAGCCTGACCATGAAAAGCGTCAACACCGACAACCTGATCAACCCGCTGCTGAAAGAGCAGGTGCCGGGCATCTACTTCCCGATGGGCCAGACTGCCGAAATCGTCGCGCGCCGTTACAACGTCAGCCGTGAAGAACAGGATGTGTACGCCCTGCAAAGCCAGCAACGCACCGCCCAGGCTCAGGCGGCCGGGCTGTTCGACGATGAAATCGTGCCGATGGCGGTGAAGTATCGGGTCGAAGACAAGGCCACCGGCCAGGTACAGATTCTCGACGGCATCGTCGATCGCGACGACTGCAACCGCCCGGACACCACGCTGGAAAGCCTGGCGGGTTTGAAACCGGTGTTTGCCGAAGACGGGTCGGTCACGGCTGGCAACTCTTCGCAATTGTCTGACGGCGCTTCGATGACCTTGGTGATGAGCCTGGAAAAAGCCCTGGAACTGGGGCTGAAGCCGAAAGCGTTCTTCCGCGGTTTTGCGGTGGCCGGGTGCCAACCGGATGAAATGGGTATCGGCCCGGTGTTTTCGGTGCCGAAGTTGCTCAAGGCAAAGGGTTTGCAGATTGCCGACATTGATCTGTGGGAGCTTAACGAAGCGTTTGCCTCGCAGTGCTTGTACAGCCGCAACCGGCTGGAGATCGATAACGACAAGTACAACGTCAATGGCGGCTCGATTTCCATTGGCCACCCGTTCGGCATGACCGGTTCGCGTCAGGTCGGGCATCTCGTGCGGGAGTTGCAGCGACGTAACTTGCGTTACGGCGTGGTGACCATGTGCGTGGGGGGCGGGATGGGGGCGACCGGGTTGTTTGAGGCGGTGCGATAGATCCGAAAGATTTATTGGCTGATCCACCGCATTCGCGAGCAAGCCCGCTCCCACATTTGACCGAGTTCTCATAAAGGAATGCGGTTGAATGTGGGAGCGGGCTTGCTCGCGAAGGCAGCGCTGCGGTCTACAAGCTCATCCGCAACAGCAGCATCCGCTCGATGTAGGCTTCAATTTCCCGCGCAGCCTTCTCCGGACTTTTAAATGGCCCTTCCAGGGTGTTTTCCCGGGTGCAGAAGTACAACTCCCCGTTCACTCGACACATCCGGTCACTGCGAAAGTGTGTGGCGGGGGCGTTGTCCTGGGCGCGCATGCCGTACATGGCAATCTCCTGAAGGCTGTTCCGGTGGGTGGATCCAATGAGCTTATGCATGAACCGCTTACAACGCCTTGCCAACCGATCGACGGCATGTCGCCAAATAAACGTTGCGACCTGCACAGTTTCATTCACGGCTGACGGCCAACTGTCCCTGTGTGCCGAACGGCTCTGCGCCTAGAATGACGGTTCTCGCTTCTGGGCTTTGGGGTTTGCATGCACATTTCATCGGGTCGCTGGGTTTACGGTCTGTTCCTGGCCTTGTTGACCGCGTTGTTGTGGGGAATCCTGCCGATCAAACTCAAGCAAGTGCTGCTGGTGATGGACCCGGTGACGGTGACCTGGTTTCGCCTGATCGTGTCCGGCAGTTGCCTGTTCATTTACCTGGCAGCGACCAAGCGCCTGCCGAGCCGCAAAGTCCTTGGCCCGCGCGGTGGCTGGCTGGTGTTGATGGCGGTGCTCGGGCTGGTGGGCAATTACGTGCTGTATTTGATGGGCCTGAACCTGCTCAGCCCCGGCACCGCGCAACTGGTGGTGCAGATGGGCCCGATCATGTTGCTGATCGCTAGCCTGTTTGTGTTCAAGGAACGCTTCAGCGTGGGGCAGGGGATAGGCTTGCTGGTGCTGTTGATCGGCTTCGCGCTGTTTTTCAATCAGCGCTTGGCCGAGTTGCTGACCTCGCTGACCGATTACACCGCTGGCGTGCTGATGGTGCTGCTGGCTTCAACGGTCTGGACGTTCTATGCGCTGGGGCAGAAACAATTGCTGACGGTGTGGAATTCGTTGCAGGTCATGATGGTGATCTACCTGTTCTGCGCGCTGTTGCTGACCCCATGGGTGCATCCGCTGGAAGCGCTGCAACTGAGCCCGCTGCAAGGCTGGTTGCTGCTGGCGTGCTGCATGAACACGCTGATCGCCTATGGCGCGTTTGCCGAGGCGTTGGCTCACTGGGAAGCTTCGCGGGTGAGTGCGACGCTGGCGATCACGCCGCTGGTGACGTTTGCCGCGGTGGCCATCGCGGCGTGGTTATGGCCGGACTATGTGCATGCCGAGACGATCAATGGTCTGGGGTATGGCGGGGCGGTGCTGGTGGTCGTGGGATCGGCGCTGGTGGCGCTGGGGCCTTCGTTGATTGCCGGGCTTCGAGCGCGGAAGGTACGGATGGCGGCCAGTTAGACCGCGTCATCGTTCTTCGCGGGCAAGCCTCGCTCCTACAGGATTTGTGCCGGTCACCATTTCCATGAACGACACTAATCCTGTAGGAGCGAGGCTTGCCCGCGAAGACTGACTATCAGGCGCTAAACCTGTCAGCCCTTGGCACCCGCCTCAAGCATATTCTCCGGCCTGACCCAGGCATCAAACTCTTCATCGGTCAGGTACCCCAGCTGCAACGCCGCCTCACGCAAGGTCAACCCTTCGCTGTACGCCTTCTTGGCAATCTCCGCCGATTTGTCATAACCGATGTGCGGATTGAGTGCCGTCACCAGCATCAACCCACGTTCCAGGTGTTCAGCCATTTTCGCCGCGTCTGGCTCCAGGCCGGCGATGCAATGCTGCTGGAAGTTGCTGCAACCATCGCCCAGCAGGCGGATCGATTGCAGCAGGTTATGGATGATCACCGGCTTGAACACGTTCAGCTGCAAGTGCCCCTGACTGGCGGCAAAACCGATCGCAACGTCGTTGCCCATGACCTGGCAAGCGAGCATCGACAAGGCTTCGCACTGGGTCGGATTGACCTTGCCGGGCATGATCGAACTGCCCGGTTCGTTGGCCGGCAGCTTCACTTCGGCGAAACCGGCGCGTGGCCCGGAGCCCAGCAGGCGCAGGTCGTTGGCGATTTTCATCAGGGTCACGGCGAGGGTTTTCAGCGCCCCGGACAGCGTGGTCAGCGGCTCATGGCCGGCGAGGGCGGCGAATTTGTTCGGGGCGGTGACGAACGGCAAACCGGAGAGCGCCGCCAATTCGGCCGCAATCGCTTCGCCAAATCCGTGGGGTGAATTCAGCCCGGTGCCGACCGCCGTGCCGCCCTGGGCCAGTTCACACACCGCCGGCAGCGCGCTGCGGATCGCCCGTTCGGCGTAATCCAGTTGCGCGATGAACGCCGAAATTTCCTGGCCAAACGTTATCGGCGTCGCATCCATCATGTGTGTGCGGCCGGTCTTGACCAGTTTCATGTGCCGTGCAGACAACTCCGCCAATCCGCCGGACAGTTCGTTGATCGCCGGCAGCAAATGCTGTTGCACGGCCTGGGCCGCAGCGATGTGCATGGCGGTGGGGAAGCAGTCGTTGGAACTCTGGGAGCGATTGACGTGATCGTTGGGGTGCACCGGCGTCTTGCCGCCACGCGGATTGCCGGCGAGTTCGTTGGCTCGGCCGGCGATCACTTCGTTGACGTTCATGTTGCTCTGGGTGCCGCTGCCGGTCTGCCAGACCACCAGCGGGAACTGGTCGTCATGGCTGCCGTCGAGCACTTCGTCGGCGGCTTGTTCGATCAGCCGGGCGATGTCGGCGGGCAGGTCGCCATTGCGGTCGTTGACCCGCGCGGCGGCTTTCTTGATCAGCGCCAAGGCATGCAGCACGGCCAGCGGCATTTTCTCGTTGCCGATGGCGAAGTTGATCAGCGAGCGTTGCGTCTGAGCGCCCCAGTAGGCTTCATCCGGGACTTCCACCTGGCCAAGGCTGTCGGTTTCGATACGGCTCATCATGCACACTCCTGTAGGTCTGATAGCGCAGTTTAGGCCGTGATCGTCGGCCGTGGTTCCATCAGTCTGGTTTTTGACCATTCAACCCCTCTAAATCAGGCCCGACAAGGCTTGGGGTTGAGTGACACACTTTTTTAGGTGCAGAATGGTCGCCCTTGGGGTAATGACCTCGCCTGCTAGAAAGGAAACTCGATGACTCGTCTTCGTGCCATCTGTACCGCGGTTGCACTGGTTTGCGCCAGCGGCCCTGTTTTTGCCGATACCGCCAGCCACAACGCCAGTGCCGAAGCTTTCCTGACTCTGGCGCACGCTGACAAATTGGGCACTCCGGTGTACATGCAAGTGCAGCAAATGTTCGCTCAGCGCTTTGCACAAACCAAAGCCCCTGAATCGAAAAAAGCCCTGCTGGAAACCTACCAGGCCAAGGCCAACGCAGCGCTGGATGCCGCCATTGGCTGGAACAAGCTGAAGCCGGACATGGTCAAGCTCTACACCACCAACTTCAGCGAATCCGAGCTCAAAGACCTGGTTGCCTTCTACCAGTCGCCACTGGGCAAGAAAGTCCTGGAAAAAATGCCGCAGCTGACTCAGCAATCGGCCCAGATGACCCAAGCCAAGCTGGAAAGCGCGGTACCTGTGGTCAACAAACTGCTGGCTGACATGACTGCCGAGCTGGAGCCTAAAGGCGCCGCCGCTCCAGCCAAGAAAAAGCCTTAAGCGGAGTTCGGTATGACCATGCAACAACGCATCGAATCGACCCTTGGCCTGTTGCAGCCCGAGCATCTGCAAGTGCTGGATGAAAGCCACATGCACAGCCGTGGGTTGCAGACCCATTTCAAGGCCGTGGTGGTCAGCCAGCAGTTCGAAGGGCTCAACCGCGTCAAGCGTCACCAGAAAGTCTACGGCACGCTCGGCGAGCTGATGGGCGAATTCCATGCGTTGGCGCTGCATACCTACACACCGGAAGAATGGGCACAGATCGACGCGGCTCCGGCCTCGCCGACCTGTGCTGGCGGCAGCAAACACTGAAATCACTACCTGTAGGAGCACGGCTTGCCGGCGAAGGCGTCCTTGAAATCGCCTGCGCCGGCAAGCCGTGCTCCTACAGGAGGGTTTATTTTTGTTAGACTGCACAACGCGCCGCTTACCCGGCGCGTTTTTTTTCGCATCCGGTTCACCCTTTGCGAGGGTAGCCACCTGGAGAAACACCCATGACACAACAGATTGTCGTGGCGGCACTGTATAAGTTCGTCACCCTGGAAGATTACGTCGCCCTGCGCGAGCCCCTGCTGCAAGCCATGGTCGACAACGGCGTCAAAGGCACGCTGCTGATTGCCGAAGAAGGCATCAACGGCACCGTGTCCGGCAGCCGCGAAGGCATTGACGGGCTGATGGCCTGGCTCAAGAACGACCCACGCATGGACGACATCGACCACAAAGAGTCGTACTGCGACGAGCAGCCGTTCTATCGCACCAAGGTCAAATTGAAGAAAGAAATCGTCACCCTCGGCGTCGAAGGCGTGGACCCGAACAAGAAGGTCGGCACCTATGTCGATCCAGAGAACTGGAATGCGCTGATCAGCGACCCGGAAGTGCTGTTGATCGACACCCGCAACGACTACGAAGTCTCGATTGGCACCTTCGAAGGCGCCATCGACCCGAAGACCACCAGTTTTCGCGAATTCCCCGACTACATCAAAGCCAACTTCGACCCGGCCGTGCACAAGAAAGTCGCGATGTTCTGCACCGGCGGCATTCGTTGCGAAAAGGCCTCGAGCTACATGCTCAGCCAGGGCTTCGATGAGGTCTATCACCTCAAGGGCGGCATTCTGAAGTACCTCGAAGAGGTGCCGCAGGAAGAGACCAAATGGCAGGGCGACTGCTTTGTGTTCGATAACCGCGTGACCGTTCGCCATGACCTCAGCGAAGGCGACTACGATCAGTGTCATGCCTGTCGTACCCCCGTCAGCGTTGAAGACCGCGCATCCGAGCACTATGTGGCTGGCATCAGTTGCCCGCATTGCTGGGATAAGCTGAGCGAGAAAACCCGTCGCAGCGCCATCGACCGGCAAAAGCAGATCGAATTGGCCAAGGCTCGCAACCTGCCTCACCCGATCGGCTACAACTACAAGCAAACACCTTCCGAGGCTTGAACCATGTCTGCGCGCCGCCTGCTCTATGTGATGGACCCGATGTGTTCCTGGTGCTGGGGCTTTGCGCCAGTGGCCAATGCGCTGGTCGAGCAGGCGCAGGCAGCGGGTGTCGACGTGCACCTGGTGGTGGGCGGTTTGCGCACCGGCAGTGGTTCGGCGCTGGAACCGACCACCCGACGCTATATCCTTGAACACTGGCAGGCGGTCACCGAGGCCACCGGCCAGCCGTTCAAGCGTGAAGGTGCGTTGCCTGACGGTTTTGTCTACGACACCGAGCCTGCCTGTCGGGCACTGGTCACGGCGCGCAGCCTGGCGCCGGATTGCGCGTGGAAACTGCTCGGGCTGATCCAGCACGCGTTCTACGCCGAAGGCCGCGATGTCACCCACGCCAGTGTGCTGGTGGAACTGGCGGAGCAGGCCGGTCTGCCGCGCATCGAGTTCGCCGCAGCGTTCGACCGTGCCGACATGCACGCCGCAACCGCAGCCGATTTCACCTGGGTCCAGGACCTGGGCATTGCCGGTTTCCCTACTTTGCTGGCAGAGCGTGATGGTCAATTGGCGCTGTTGACCAATGGCTATCAACCTCTGAGCGTACTGTCACCGCTGCTCGGCCGTTGGCTGGAGCGCGCTGCCTGTGCATGATCTGCCCGACAACGCCGCAACCGCTCCACGTGTCGATCGTCTGAGTTGGGCGGAAATCCGTCGGCTGGCCCTTCATCACAAGAAATCCCTGTGGATCGCCAACGGCGTGGCCGTGCTGGCGACCCTGTGCAGCGTGCCCATCCCCTTGCTTCTGCCGTTGCTGGTGGACGAAGTCCTGCTGGGCCACGGTGACACCGCGCTGAAGATCATGAACCACGCGCTGCCTGATGGCTGGCAGAAAGCGGCGGGCTACATCGGCCTGATGCTGCTGGTGACCTTGACCCTGCGTTGCGCGGCCTTGCTGTTCAACGTGCTGCAAGCGCGGTTGTTCGCGGCGCTGGCCAAGGACATCGTGTACCGCATTCGCGTGCGCCTGATCGAACGGCTCAAGCGTATCTCGCTGGGTGAATACGAAAGCCTGGGCAGCGGCACGGTCACCACGCACCTGGTGACCGACCTCGATACCCTCGACAAATTCGTCGGCGAAACCCTCAGCCGCTTCCTCGTGGCGATGCTGACGCTGGTCGGCACCGCGGGCATTCTGGTGTGGATGCATTGGCAACTGGCGCTGCTGATCCTGCTGTTCAACCCGCTGGTGATCTACGCCACGGTGTTGTTGGGCAAACGGGTCAAACACTTGAAGAAACTCGAGAACGACAGCACCTCGCGCTTCACCCAGGCGCTGACTGAAACCCTCGATGCCATTCAGGAAGTACGGGCCGGCAACCGCCAGGGGTTTTTCCTAGGGCGCCTCGGCCAGCGTGCCCGGGAAGTGCGCGATTACGCGGTGAACTCCCAGTGGAAAACCGATGCTTCGAACCGTGCCAGCGGTTTGCTGTTCCAGTTCGGCATCGATATTTTCCGCGCGGCGGCCATGCTCACCGTGCTGTTTTCCGACCTGTCCATCGGCCAGATGCTGGCGGTGTTCAGCTACCTGTGGTTCATGATCGGTCCGGTGGAACAGCTGCTGAATCTGCAATACGCCTTTTACGCCGCCGGTGGTGCGCTATCGCGGATCAACGAGTTGCTCGCCCGGGCCGATGAGCCGGAGTATCCGGGTGGAGTCGATCCGTTCAACGGTCGTGAGACCGTGGGTATCGAAGTCCAGGGCTTGAGTTTCGGTTACGGCGACGAGCTGGTGTTGAACCAGATGGACCTGTCCATCGCCCCCGGCGAAAAAGTGGCGATCGTCGGCGCCAGCGGTGGCGGCAAAAGCACGCTGGTGCAATTGCTGCTGGGCTTGTACACGCCGTTGGCCGGGACCATCCGCTTCGGCGGTTCGACCCAACAAGAGATCGGCCTGGAAACCGTGCGGGAAAATGTCGCGGTGGTTTTGCAACATCCGGCGCTGTTCAACGACACCGTACGGGCCAACCTGACCATGGGCCGCGAACGCAGCGACGAGGCCTGCTGGCAGGCGCTGGAAATCGCCCAGCTGCACACCACGGTCCGCGAGTTGCCCAATGGCCTGGACAGCATCGTCGGACGTTCCGGCGTGCGCTTGTCCGGCGGGCAGCGTCAACGCCTGGCGATTGCGCGAATGGTCCTGGCCGAACCGAAAGTGGTGATCCTTGATGAAGCTACGTCGGCACTGGACGCGGCCACTGAATATAACCTGCACCAGGCGCTGGCGCGTTTCCTGAGCAACCGCACCACGCTGATCATTGCTCATCGCCTGTCCGCGGTGAAGCAGGCTGACCGTGTCCTGGTGTTCGACGGCGGGCAGATTGCCGAGGATGGCGACCATCAGCAATTGATCGCCGAGGGTGGTTTATACGCCAAGCTGTATGGGCATTTGCAACAGTTGTAGCCATCCGGGCCGCATCACGCCGGCCGGGCAAGGTTTGCCGCTTGCCGGGAGCGAAATCGCCACCTAGTCTAGCGGTAGCGATCTTGTCCGGACGACGATCGAGCAGTGCTAAAACAAGGGACCTCATGAATCAAACGCGGACTCTCGGAACGCCACGGTTGTTGGGCATCGTCTGGCCATTCATCGCCGTTGTGTTATTTCAAGCCCTGCTGGGCGGCGTCAGCCTGTACGTTCTGTCGGCGGTTCGCGGCTACGTTGCCGGTGAAAGCCTGTGGTCGAAGGGCCAGAAAGACGCCATCTATTACCTCAATCTGTACGCCGACAGCCGCGACGAATCGATTTTTCTCAAATACCAGAACGCCATTTCCGTGCCTCAGGGCGGCCATGAATTGCGCGTCGCCCTCGATCAGCATCAACCGGATATCGAGGCGGCACGCCTGGCCATTCTCAAGGGCGGCAACCACCCGGATGACGTCTCCAGCCTAATCTGGCTGTACCTCAATTTCCGGCACTTCAGTTACCTCGAAAAAGCCATCGACCGCTGGACCGTCGGCGACGCGTATCTGGTGCAACTCGACAACGTTGCGCAGGAGATGCATCAGCGCATCGCCGCGAGTCAGGCCACCGAGGGCGACGTCAAACGCTGGAAGGAACAGATATTCGCCATCAACGACGGCGTGAGTCCGGCGGCGAAGGCCTTCAGCGATGCCTTGGGCGAAGGCTCGCGGGTCATCCTGCGCCTGCTGCTGGTGACCAACCTCGCCACCGCGCTGGGCTTGATTGCGTTGGCCTTGATGCGCACGCACAAACTGCTCAAGCAGCGCCATGCGTTCGCCGAAGCCCTGCAGTTGGAGAAAGACCGGGCGCAGATCACCTTGCAGTCGATTGGCGATGGGGTGATTACCACGGATGTCGCCGGCGCGATTGCCTACATGAACCCGGCTGCCGAAGCGTTGACCCACTGGAAGGCTGAACAGGCGACGGGGCTGCCGTTGGCGGCATTGTTCAATCTGCTGGACGAGAATGCCCAGGCCGATGGCTTTACGTTGATCGAGCACATCTTGAGCGGTCAACTCAGCGGTGGCAGCGAACATTCCAAATTGATCCAGCGCCTGGATGGCAGCACGGTGTCGGTCACCCTGGTGGGGGCGCCGATCCGCAATGCCGGAAAAGTCAGCGGCACTGTGCTGGTGCTGCACGACATGACCCAGGAGCGGCAATACATTGCCAATCTGTCGTGGCAGGCAACCCATGATGCCTTGACCGGTCTGGCCAACCGCCGCGAGTTCGAATATCGCCTGGAACAGGCGCTGCATAACCTGACGCGATATTCGGGGCGTCATGCCCTGATGTTCCTCGATCTGGATCAGTTCAAGCTGGTCAACGACACCTGTGGCCATGCGGCCGGTGACGAGTTGCTGCGGCATATCTGCGCGTTGCTGCAATCGGGTTTGCGCGAAGGCGATACCCTGGCCCGCTTGGGCGGCGATGAGTTCGGCATTTTGCTGGAAAACTGTGCGCCGGAGTCGGCGGAGAAGATCGCCGAGAGCCTGCGCCAGACCGTGCAAAACCTGCATTTCGTGTGGAAAGGTCGACCGTTCGTGACCACCGTGAGTATCGGGCTGGTGCATGTCACTCAGAACCCGACCACCCTCGAAGCTTCGCTGCGCGCGGCCGACATGGCGTGCTACATGGCCAAGGAAAAGGGCCGCAACCGGGTACAGGTCTATCACGCCGACGACTCGGAACTGTCGCTGCGTTTCGGCGAAATGGCGTGGGTGCAGCGCTTGCACATCGCGCTGGAGGAAGACCGCTTCTGTCTGTATTCCCAGGAAATCGCGCCCTTGGGGCATGTCGAGAAGGGCGGCGGGCATATCGAAATCCTGTTGCGCCTGCATGACGAAGCCGGGCGCATGATTCTGCCCGACAGCTTTATCCCGGCGGCAGAACGTTATGGCTTGATGACGTCGCTTGATCGCTGGGTTGTCGAGAACGTGTTCAAGATCATCGCCCAGTGCATCGCCGAAAAGCGCAAGGGACCGCTGGCCATGTGTGCGATTAATCTGTCAGGCACCACCATCGGAGATGAGGCGTTCCTGGACTTTCTGCGGGAAAAGTTTGTTGAGTACGCGATACCGCCGGAAATGATTTGTTTTGAAATTACCGAAACCAGTGCCATTTCAAATCTTGGAAGTGCAATCAGGTTTATCAATGAACTCAAAGGTTTAGGCTGCCATTTTTCGCTGGATGATTTTTGTGCCGGAATGTCCTCGTTCGCCTACTTGAAACATTTGCCTGTAGACTTCCTGAAGATCGACGGGAGTTTCGTAAAGGATATGCTGGACGACCCGATTAACCGCGCCATGGTCGAAGTGATCAATCACATCGGTCATGTCATGGGTAAACGTACGATTGCCGAGTTTGTAGAAACACCCCAGATCGAGCAGGCATTGCTGGAGATCGGGGTCGATTACGCTCAAGGGTATGTCATCGAACGCCCGCATCTGTTTACCTGCGACAGTTTACAAAGTCGTCCTGCCAGGCCTCAGCCCTTGTTATTCAAGGCGCCGGGCACGTTCCGTTGAAATCTCTTGCTGATCCTTACAATCACAATCAAAAGGAGCTCGACAGTGATCGACACATTCAACCGAACCGGACCACTCATGGAAGCTGCAAGTTATCCCGCCTGGGCTCAGCGCCTGATCCAGGATTGCAGTGAGAGCAAGCGCCGGGTTGTCGAACACGAACTGTATCAGCGTATGCGTGATAACAAACTCAGCGCAAAAACCATGCGTCAGTACCTGATTGGTGGCTGGCCGGTTGTCGAACAGTTCGCATTGTATATGGCACAAAACCTCACCAAGACCCGCTTTGCCCGCCATCCCGGCGAGGACATGGCGCGCCGCTGGCTGATGCGCAACATTCGTGTCGAATTGAACCACGCCGATTACTGGGTGAACTGGAGCCATGCACACGGCGTCAGCCTGGAAGATCTGCAAGCGCAACACGTTGCCCCTGAACTGCACGCCCTGAGCCACTGGTGCTGGCACACCAGTTCGGCGGATTCGCTGATCGTGGCGATTGCCGCTACCAACTACGCCATTGAAGGCGCGACCGGCGAGTGGTCGGCGCTGGTGTGTTCCACGGGCGTCTACGCCGCCGCTTTCCCGGAAGAAGACCGCAAGCGGGCCATGAAGTGGTTGAAGATGCATGCCCAGTATGACGATGCCCATCCGTGGGAAGCACTGGAAATCATCTGCACGCTGGCAGGCATGAACCCGAGCAAGGCGCTGCAAATGGAATTGCGCCAGGCCGTCTGCAAGAGCTACGACTACATGTTCCTGTTCCTGGAGCGTTGCATGCAACTGGAACACGGCGAACGAACGCCGGTAGCCCGTGAGCGCAAGGAACTGGCGGAAAGCTGATCTGAAGATCACGCAATAAAACTGTGGGAGCGAGCCTGCTCGCGATAGCGATCTACCGATCAACGACGATGTTGACTGATAGACCGCTTTCGCGAGCAGGCTCGCTCCCACATTTGTTTTGTGGTGTGGGTGGGATTAGCCCGCCATCGCCAACCGGTTACGCCCTTCGCGCTTGGCCACATACAGCGCGCTGTCCGCCCGTCGCAACAGGCTCTCCGCAGACTCGCCCGGCAACAGGGTCGAGCAGCCCAGGCTGACCGTCAGGCCGATCGATTGGCCATCGGCCGAATATTCCGCGGTTTGCGTCGCGAAACGCAGGCGTTCACCGACCATGGCCGCGGCTTCGCGGCTGGTGTTGGACAGCAGGATCAGAAACTCTTCGCCACCAAACCGGAACACCATGTCGACATTGCGCAACTGGCTTTTGATCGAGGCGGCAACCGCCTTGAGCACATCATCGCCGGCACTGTGGCCATGGTTGTCGTTGATGTGTTTAAAGTGGTCGATGTCCAGCATCAGCAACGACAAGGGTTGCAGGTGCCGGCGCGACATGTCGATTTCCCGTTGCAGGGTCTGATCCATGGCGATGCGGTTGCCCGTGTTCGTCAGCGGGTCGCGCAAGGCGCTTTGCGTGGCGGCGCGGTAGAGCAGGGCATTGCGCATCGGATACAGCAACGCGGACAGCAGCGACTCGAGGTTGCCCTGTTCCAATTCGCTGAAGCGCAGGTTCCGGCGAAACACCAATTCACCCAGATGCTCGCCTTCGTGGCTGAGGCTGTAGCTGAGCGAATGACGGCCGCGCAGGCCGAGCTCCAGGCGCAAATCACTAGACGTGTGCTCGTAGCTCAAGGCATCGAGCGGTACAAGTTTCTGAATTTCACGGAAGAAGAGGCCGAGAATGCGTTGCGGCTCAAGACTGGTTTGCAGTTGCAGGCTCAACTGTTGGCGCAGCTGCGCGAGACTGATGGGCCTCTCCAGAAGGACGGGCTGATGACCAAAGCCCAGGCGTTGCAATTTGGCACTATCAAAGTCAATTGCGTTGGTCTGGGAAGGTGATTTCATATGGCATGCGCCCCTAAGCAGTAAGGCTGTCTTACAAGCTGGGTGAGAGCGGCTTTGGGCTGCGCGTCATACTGGTCCGTCAGTCCCGTAGGACATTTCGTACAAGTCTAATCTGCTTTTCGGAAGATTAGTAACCAATTGACTCCAGCACTGCACCATTTGCTACCACGCGGCGTGTCTGAGCCTATGTAGAGCGAAAGTCATGCCATTCGGTTCAATTGAATAAAATTCGCTCTAAATCAACCGTCCTGGAATGTTGCGGCGCAAGGGGAGCGCGTCGGTGACATTTGTTTGACTGGAAACAGCAGAAGTTGCAACGCGCTTCGAGTGCCGCGACGGGAAGTCGTCGCGGCACAAAAGCGACGCGCGGGCGTTACTGAGCGTTGAACGCCTGGCCGTTGATGCCAGTGCTGTCCGGCCCCATCAGGTAGAGGTAGACCGGCATGATCTCCTCGGGCGTCGGGTTGTTCAGCGGGTTTTCACCCGGGTACGCCTGCGCGCGCATGCTGGTGCGGGTGGCGCCGGGGTTGATGCTGTTGGAGCGCACGGGGGCAACGGTGTCGACTTCGTCGGCGAGGGTTTGCATCAAGCCTTCGGTGGCGAATTTGGAGACGCCGTAAGCGCCCCAATACGCACGACCCTTGCGACCGACGCTGCTGGAGGTGAACACCACCGAGGCGTCCTGAGACAGCTTGAGCAGCGGCAGCAAGGTACTGGTGAGCATGAACATGGCGTTGACGTTGACGTGCATGACGCGCATGAAGTTCTCGCCGGACAGCTGTTCGATCGGCGTGCGTGGCCCAATGATCGATGCGTTGTGCAGCAAGCCGTCGAGGTGGCCGAATTCGCTTTCGATCATCGCCGCCAGTTCATCGTATTGATGGGGCAGGGCGGTTTCGAGGTTGAACGGGATCACCGCCGGCTGTGGATGGCCGGCAGCTTCGATTTCGTCGTAGACCTGAGTCAGGTTGGCTTCGGTCTTGCCCAGCAACAACACCGTGGCACCGTGCGCCGCGTAGGTTTTCGCGGCGGCAGCGCCGATGCCTCGACCAGCGCCGGTGACCAGGATGACCCGGTCCTTGAGCAATTCAGGGTGGGCAGAATAATCAAACATAAAAAACCTCACAAAATCGAAATACGGGCGACTTTGTAGGAGCGAGCCTGCTCGCGATGGTCGTCAACGATAACGCGGTAAGCCTGACACCCAGCGGCGTTCTCGGGTTTTTCGCGAGCGAGCTCGCTCCTACAAACTCAGGCTCAGCAGCTGCACAAAGCGCTGTCGAGCACCTTGCGCAACTCCAGCGGATGATCGACCACCACATCCGCGCCCCAGTGCCGTGGGTTGTCGTCCGGGTGAATGTAGCCAAAGGTCACGGCGGCGGTCTTGGTGCCGGCATCGCGTCCCGACTCGATATCGCGCAGGTCATCGCCCACGAACAACACGCTGGCCGGATCGAGGTTGAGCATCTTGCACGCCAGAATCAACGGCTCCGGGTCCGGTTTGCTGTTCTTCACGTGATCCGGACAGATCAGCAGCGCCGAGCGCTCGGCCAGCCCAAGTTGCTGCATGATCGGCTCGGCGAAGCGCAGCGGCTTGTTGGTGACCACGCCCCAGATCAGGTTGGCTTTCTCGATGTCGGCCAACAGTTCACCCATGCCGTCGAACAGTTTGCTGTGAACCGCGCAACCCACCAGGTAGCGCTCCAGGAACTCCAGGCGCAATGCCTCGAAGCCTGGTGATTCCGGGTCCATGGAGAAGGTCACGGCGACCATCGCCTTGGCGCCGCCGGAAATCTCGTCGCGAATATGCTTGTCGTTGATCGGCGGCAAGCCACGATCGGCGCGCATGGCCTGACAAATCGCAATGAAGTCCGGCGCGGTGTCGAGCAGGGTGCCGTCCATGTCGAAAAGGACTGCTCTGATACGCATCGGCTTACTCCTCGCGCAGGGTCTGGATCATGTAGTTGACGTCGACATCCGACGCCAGTTTGTAATGCTTGGTCAGCGGGTTGTAGGTCAGGCCGATGATGTCCTTGACAGTCAAGCCGGCCATGCGGCTCCAGGCACCCAGCTCGGAAGGGCGGATAAATTTCTTGAAGTCGTGGGTGCCGCGCGGCAGCAGCTTCATGATGTATTCGGCACCGACGATGGCGAACAGGTACGCCTTCGGATTGCGGTTGATGGTCGAGAAGAACACCTGGCCGCCGGGCTTGACCATGCGGAAGCAGGCGCGGATCACCGAGGACGGATCCGGCACGTGTTCGAGCATTTCCAGGCAAGTGACCACGTCGAACTGCTCGGGCATTTCCTCGGCCAGGGCTTCGGCGGTGATCTGCCGGTATTCGACGCTCACGCCCGATTCCAGCTGATGCAATTGCGCGACCGCCAGCGGCGCTTCGCCCATGTCGATGCCCATCACGGTCGCGCCGCGCTGGGCCATGGCTTCGCTGAGGATGCCGCCGCCGCAGCCGACGTCGAGGACTTTCTTGCCGGCCAGACTGACCCGCTCGTCAATCCAGTTGACCCGCAATGGGTTGATGTCGTGCAGCGGTTTGAACTCGCTTTCGCGGTCCCACCAGCGATGGGCCAGGGCTTCGAATTTGGCGATTTCGGCGTAGTCGACGTTGCTCATGGTTTAAGTCCTCTAAAACTTGAAAAAATCCTTTTGCCCCGGCGTTAGCTCCGGGGTGCTTACAATTCGGTATGACCGCTGATGCGCTGGCCCCAGGCCTTGGCGGTGGCGCAGAGCTGTTCTTCATCCAGGCGGGTCAGGCGACGGTCGTCGAGCAGTTGCTTGCCGGCGACCCAAAGGTGTTTCACGCAATCGCGGCTTGTGGCGTATATAAGCTGCGAAACCGGGTCGTAGATCGGTTGCTGCGCCAGGCCCGAGAGGTCGAACGCGACGATGTCTGCGGCTTTGCCGACTTCCAGCGAGCCGACTTCAGCTTCGATGCCCAGTGCCCGGGCGCCGTTGAGCGTGGCCATGCGCAGGGCGCTATGGGCGTTCAGTGCGGTGGCCGAGCCGGCGACGGCTTTGGCCAGCAGGGCGGCGGTGCGGGTTTCGCCGAGCAGGTCGAGGTCATTGTTGCTGGCGGCGCCATCGGTGCCGACGGCCACATTGACGCCCGCTTGCCACAGGCGCTCAACCGGGCAGAAACCGCTGGCCAGTTTCAGGTTCGACTCAGGGCAATGAATCACGCTGGTGTTACTTTCTACCAGCAGCACCAGGTCTTCATCGCTGATCTGCGTCATGTGCACGGCCTGAAAGCGCGGCCCCAGCAAGCCCAGGCGCCCGAGGCGGGCCAAGGGGCGCTCGCCGCGCTGCTCGACCGATTGCTGCACTTCGAAAGCGGTTTCATGCACGTGCATGTGAATCGAGGCGTCCAGTTCTTCGGCGATCACCCGGATTTTCTCGAGGTTTTCGTCGCTCACGGTGTAGGGGGCGTGAGGGCCGAAGGTGATTTTGATGCGCTCGTGGTGCTTGAGATCGCCGAACAATTCGACACCCTGACGAATGGCGTCGTCCGCCGTGCTGGCGCCCGGGATCGGGAAATCGAGGATCGGAATGGCGATTTGCGCGCGGATGCCGCTGTTATGGACGCACTCGCTGGCAACCTTCGGGAAGAAATACATGTCAGAGAAGCAGGTGATGCCACCTTTGATCTGCTCGGCGATGGCAAGGTCGGTGCCATCGCGTACAAAGGCTTCGTCGACCCACTTGGCTTCGGCCGGCCAGATGTGGTTTTCCAGCCAGGTCATCAGCGGCAGATCATCGGCCAGGCCGCGGAACAGCGTCATCGCCGCATGCCCGTGGGCATTGATCAGGCCGGGACTGAGCAGCACGTCCGGCAGTTCACGAACTTCAGTTGCGTTAAGCTTCAGCGCAGCCGCACGCGGGCCGATAAAAACGATGCGCCCGTCACGGATGCCGAGGGCGTGCTCCTTGAGGACAACGCCAGCAGGTTCGACGGGTACCAGCCAGGTCGGCAGCAACAGCAGGTCGAGCGCAGCAGCAGTGTTCGGCATCGAAGGTCGGTTCCAGTGCTTTTGTAAAGGATGGCGAAGTATACCCGAGCGTCTTCGCGGGGGGATCGCTATAATCGGCGGCTTTTGTTCATGAGTGCGGGGTGAGGGATGCGCGATCGACTGTTGGCTGCGGAGAAAGTGAAGGCCATCGATTGGCGTGATGGCGCCCTGTACCTGCTGGATCAGCGTATTTTACCGTTCGAAGAAACCTGGATCGCCTACACCAGCGCCGCTGGCGTGGCCGAAGCCATTCGTTCGATGGTCGTGCGCGGCGCACCGGCCATTGGCATCACTGCCGCCTACGGCGTGGTGCTGGCCGCTCGCGCCCGGTTTGCTCAGGGCGGTGAATGGCAAGCGGCGCTGGAAGAGGATTTCGCGCTGCTGGCCGACTCCCGTCCGACCGCGGTCAACCTGTTCTGGGCGCTTGGCCGCATGCGCGACCGGCTGGAGCGCCTGAAGCATCACGCCGATCCGCTGGCGGTGCTGGAAGCCGAAGCCATCGCCATTCATGAAAGTGATCGCGAAGCCAACCTGACCATGGCGCAGCTGGGTGTCGACCTGATCCGCAAGCACCAGGGCAATGCCCAGGCGATCCTGACTCACTGCAACACCGGCGCACTGGCCACCGGCGGCTTCGGCACGGCGCTGGGGGTGATTCGCGGGGCGTTCATTGAGGGCATGGTCGAGCGCGTGTATGCCGATGAAACCCGTCCATGGCTGCAAGGTTCGCGATTGACCGCGTGGGAATTGGCCAACGAGGGCATTCCCGTGACTGTGAATGCCGACTCCGCCGCGGCGCACATCATGAAAACCAAAGGCGTGACCTGGGTCATCGTGGGTGCCGACCGGATCACCGCCAATGGTGATGTGGCCAACAAGATCGGTACCTATCAGCTGGCGGTGAACGCCATGCACCACGGTGTGCGCTTCATGGTGGTGGCGCCGAGCTCGACCATCGACATGAACCTGGCCAGCGGCGACGACATTCCCCTCGAAGAGCGTGATGGTCGAGAATTGCTGGAAGTCGGCGGCAAGCGGCTCGGGGCCGACGTTGACGCGTTCAACCCGGTGTTCGACGTGACCCCGGCGGACTTGATCGATGCGATCGTCACTGAAAAAGGCATCGTCGAGCGCCCGGACACCGCGAAAATGGCGCAGTTGATGTGCCGTAAGCGGTTGCATTGATGATCGTTAGCGCCTGATAGATCGCTTTCGCGGGCAAGCCTCGCTCCTACAGGTTGCACATTTCTGTAGGAGCGAGGCTTGCCCGCGAAGAACGATGACTCGGTCTGCTTCTCCTCCTGCCCCATATTTTGCTGATAAATAGGGGGTGTGACGTCTCTAAGCCTCTCTCGTCCGCTTCAAGCCTGTCACCGGTCAACTAACTATGCTCCATGCGCATCAGGGGGATAGGTGCGTGGCGGCTCTTGTGATAACATCCGGCGTTTTCCGAGGCAGTCCCGCGGGGTTGTCTTTACTGCGCAGATCCATGGCATAACTCGTTGATTTGTCGTAAGTCGGTGCATGGCACTCAGCCTGCGTCGGCGAGCTTCGTTCGTCCCATATGGATGTGACGAAGTTTCACCAGAAAAAGGAATCAGGCTTCTCATGGGCGAACTGGCCAAAGAAATCCTCCCGGTCAATATCGAAGACGAGCTGAAGCAGTCCTACCTCGACTACGCGATGAGCGTAATTGTCGGGCGGGCACTGCCGGATGCGCGCGATGGCTTGAAGCCCGTGCACCGGCGTGTGCTGTTCGCGATGAGCGAGCTGGGCAACGACTTCAACAAGCCGTACAAGAAATCTGCCCGTGTTGTCGGTGACGTGATCGGTAAGTATCACCCTCACGGTGATACCGCGGTGTACGACACCATCGTTCGGATGGCGCAGCCATTCTCCCTGCGCTACCTGCTGGTAGACGGTCAGGGCAACTTCGGTTCGGTGGACGGCGACAACGCCGCGGCCATGCGATACACCGAAGTGCGCATGACCAAGCTGGCGCACGAGCTGCTGGCTGACCTGCACAAAGAAACCGTGGACTGGGTGCCGAACTACGACGGCACCGAAATGATCCCGGCGGTCATGCCGACCCGTATTCCCAACCTGCTGGTCAACGGCTCCAGCGGTATCGCCGTGGGCATGGCGACCAACATTCCGCCGCACAACCTCGGTGAAGTCATCGACGGTTGCCTGGCCCTCATCGACAACCCTGAGTTGACCATCGATGAGCTGATGCAATACATCCCCGGTCCGGACTTCCCGACCGCCGCGATCATCAACGGTCGCGCCGGCATCATCGAAGCCTACCGTACCGGTCGCGGGCGCATTTACATGCGTGCCCGCTCGATGATCGAAGACATCGACAAAGTCGGTGGCCGCCAGCAGATCGTCATCACCGAACTCCCTTACCAGCTGAACAAGGCCCGTCTGATCGAGAAGATCGCCGAGCTGGTGAAAGAGAAGAAGCTCGAAGGCATCACCGAACTGCGCGACGAGTCCGACAAGGACGGTATGCGCGTCGTGATCGAGTTGCGTCGCGGCGAAGTGCCTGAGGTGATCCTCAACAACCTCTACGCCCAGACCCAGCTGCAAGCGGTATTCGGTATCAACATCGTCGCGCTGATCGACGGCCGTCCGCGGATCCTGAACCTCAAGGACCTGCTGGAAGCCTTCGTTCGTCACCGCCGCGAAGTCGTCACCCGTCGTACCGTGTTCGAACTGCGTAAAGCCCGCGAACGTGGCCACATCCTCGAAGGTCAAGCGGTTGCCCTGTCGAACATCGACCCGGTCATCGCCCTGATCAAGGCGTCGCCGACCCCGTCGGAAGCCAAGGAAGCGCTGATCAAGACCGCGTGGGAATCCAGTGCTGTAGTGGCGATGGTTGAACGTGCCGGTGCCGACTCGTGCCGTCCGGAAACCCTGGACCCGCAATACGGCCTGCGCGAAGGCAAGTACTTCCTGTCCCCGGAACAGGCGCAAGCCATCCTGGAACTGCGTCTGCACCGCCTGACCGGTCTGGAACACGAGAAGCTGCTGGCCGAGTATCAAGAGATCCTCAACCAGATCGGCGAACTGATCCGTATCCTCAGCAGCGCCACGCGCCTGATGGAAGTGATCCGCGAAGAGCTGGAAGTGATCCGCGCCGAATACGGCGACGTGCGCCGCACCGAAATTCTCGATGCCCGTCTCGACCTGACCCTGGGTGACATGATCCCGGAAGAGGAGCGCGTCGTGACCATCTCCCACGGTGGCTACGCCAAGACCCAGCCATTGGCTGCGTACCAGGCTCAGCGTCGTGGCGGTAAAGGCAAATCGGCGACCGGCGTCAAGGATGAGGACTACATCGCTCACCTGCTGGTCGCCAACAGCCACACCACGCTGCTGCTGTTCTCCAGCAAAGGCAAAGTGTACTGGCTGAAAACCTACGAAATCCCGGAAGCGTCCCGCGCTGCCCGTGGTCGTCCGCTGGTCAACCTGCTGCCGCTGGACAGTGATGAATACATCACCACCATGCTGCCGGTCGAGGAATACACCGAAGGTCACTTCATCTTCATGGCCACAGCCAAAGGCACCGTGAAGAAGACCCCGCTGGAATCCTTCAGCCGTCAACGCAGCGTCGGCCTGATCGCGCTGGAGCTGGATGAAGGCGACGTACTGATCTCCGCGGCCATTACCGATGGCGAGCGCGAAGTCATGTTGTTCTCCGACGGCGGCAAGGTGACTCGCTTCAAGGAAACCGACGTTCGCGCCATGGGCCGTACCGCTCGTGGTGTTCGCGGCATGCGTCTGCCGGAAGGCCAGAAGCTGATTTCCATGCTGATCCCGGAAGAAGGCAGCCAGATCCTCACCGCTTCGGCCCGTGGTTTCGGCAAGCGCACGGCGATCACTGAATTCCCTGAGTACAAGCGTGGCGGCCAAGGCGTTATCGCCATGGTCAGCAACGACCGTAACGGCCGTCTGGTCGGCGCGGTCCAGGTGCTCGACGGCGAGGAAATCATGCTGATTTCCGACCAGGGCACTCTGGTTCGTACCCGTGTCGACGAAGTCTCCAGCCTGGGTCGTAACACCCAGGGCGTGACCCTGATCAAACTCGCCAGCGATGAAACACTGGTCGGTCTGGAGCGGGTTCAGGAGCCGTCGGAAGTCGAGAGCGAAGAGCTTGAAGGTGAGGAGCTCGAGGGCGAAGAGGGTGCAGTGTTCGACGGTGAAGTCGTGATCGACGACGTTGCCGAAGACCAGCAACTCGACGCCGCCGCCGACGAAGAACCACAGGAGTAAGCGGGCAAACAGGGGGCGGATGAAAATTCGCCCCCTTGTTGTTTGTCTGTAATGAAATTTCGACGCCCATGGAGATCGAGTGTGGGAGCGGGCTTGCTCGCGAAGACGGACTGACATTCAACATCGATGTCGCCTGTTACACCGCTTTCGCGAGCAAGCCCGCTCCCACATTGGATCTGCGTCGACTGATATGTTTGCGTGACCCACCAAATCAGAGCGAGATTGGATGTGAGCAAGAGAGCCTATAACTTCTGTGCCGGTCCTGCGGCACTTCCCGAAGCTGTCCTGCAGCGCGCCCAGGGTGAACTCCTTGACTGGCACGGCAAGGGCTTGTCGGTCATGGAAATGAGCCATCGCAGTGATGAGTTCGTGTCCATCGCCACCAAGGCCGAGCAGGATCTGCGTGATCTGCTGAATATCCCCTCGAACTATAAAGTGCTGTTCCTGCAAGGTGGCGCAAGCCAGCAATTTGCTCAGATCCCTCTGAACCTGTTGCCGGAAAACGCTACCGCCGACTATATCGACACCGGTATCTGGTCGCAGAAAGCCATCGAAGAAGCTTCGCGCTACGGCAACGTCAATGTGGCCGCTACCGCCAAGCCTTACGACTATTTCGCTATTCCCGGTCAGAACGAATGGAGCCTGTCGAAAGACGCCGCCTACGTTCACTACGCACCGAACGAAACCATTGGCGGTCTGGAATTCAACTGGGTCCCGGAAACCGGTGACGTTCCGCTGGTGGCCGACATGTCCTCGGACATCCTCTCGCGCCCGATCGATGTCTCGCGCTTCGGCATGATCTACGCCGGCGCCCAGAAAAACATCGGCCCGAGCGGCATCGTCGTCAACATCGTTCGCGAAGACCTGCTGGGTCACGCCCGTTCCCTGTGCCCGACCATGCTCAACTACAAGGTCGCGGCCGATAACGGCTCGATGTACAACACCCCGCCGACACTGGCCTGGTACCTCTCGGGTCTGGTATTCGAGTGGCTGAAGGAGCAGGGTGGTGTTGAAGCCATCGGCAAGCTCAATGAAGTGAAACAGCGCACGCTGTACGACTTCATCGACGCCAGCGGCCTGTACAGCAACCCGATCAACAAGTCGGACCGCTCGTGGATGAACGTGCCATTCCGTCTGGCGGACGACCGTCTCGACAAGTCGTTCCTGGCCGGTGCCGAAGAGCGTGGCCTGTTGAACCTCAAGGGTCACCGTTCCGTGGGCGGCATGCGTGCCTCCATCTATAACGCCGTCGATATCGTTGCGGTCAACGCACTGGTTTCGTACATGGCAGAGTTCGAGAAGGAACACGGCTAATGTCTGAGCAAGAACTCAAGGCACTGCGCCTGCGCATTGATGCCCTGGACGAGAAAGTCCTGGAGCTGATCAGTGAGCGCGCACGCTGCGCCCAGGAAGTTGCGCGAGTAAAGATGGCCTCGCTGGCCGAAGGCGAAGTGCCGGTGTTCTATCGTCCTGAGCGTGAAGCTCAGGTGCTCAAGCGCGTGATGGAGCGTAACCAGGGGCCGCTGGGCAACGAAGAGATGGCGCGACTGTTCCGCGAAATCATGTCCTCGTGCCTGGCCCTCGAGCAGCCGCTGAAAGTGGCTTACCTCGGCCCTGAAGGCACCTTCACCCAGGCGGCGGCCATGAAGCACTTCGGCCACGCCGTGATCAGCAAGCCAATGGCGGCGATCGACGAAGTGTTCCGCGAAGTGGCGGCCGGTGCGGTGAACTTCGGCGTGGTCCCGGTGGAAAACTCCACCGAAGGCGCGGTCAACCACACCCTCGACAGCTTCCTCGAGCACGACATGGTCATCTGTGGCGAAGTCGAGTTGCGCATTCACCACCACCTGTTGGTCGGCGAAAACACCAAGACCGACAGCATCAGCCGCATTTATTCCCACGCCCAGTCCCTGGCCCAGTGCCGCAAGTGGCTGGACGCGCATTACCCGAATGTCGAGCGCGTGGCGGTGTCCAGCAACGCCGAAGCGGCGAAGCGGGTCAAGGGTGAGTGGAACTCGGCGGCGATTGCCGGCGACATGGCCGCAGGCTTGTACGGGCTGACCCGCCTGGCCGAGAAAATCGAGGATCGCCCGGACAACTCCACGCGATTCCTGATGATCGGCAGCCAGGAAGTGCCGCCGACCGGCGACGACAAGACTTCGATCATCGTCTCCATGAGCAACAAGCCCGGCGCGCTTCACGAGTTGCTGGTGCCGTTCCACGACAACGGCATCGATCTGACACGGATCGAGACCCGTCCGTCGCGCAGCGGTAAATGGACCTACGTGTTCTTCATCGACTTCGTCGGCCACCACCGCGACCCGCTGGTAAAAGGTGTGCTGGAAAAGATCAGTCAGGAAGCAGTAGCACTCAAAGTGCTGGGTTCCTACCCGAAAGCAGTTCTCTAAGGGGTAGCAAATGAGTGGTGACTTCCTCGCTCTGGCACAGCCGGGCGTGCAACAACTTTCGCCTTATGTTCCGGGCAAGCCCGTGGACGAACTGGCGCGCGAGCTGGGCATCGATCCAGCCAATATCATCAAGCTGGCGAGCAACGAAAACCCGTTGGGCGCCAGTCCCAAGGCACTGGCGGCCATTCGCGAAGCGTTGGCCGAGCTGACCCGTTATCCGGACGGCAACGGTTTTGCGCTGAAAAGCCTGCTGGCCGAGCAGTGCCGCGTCGAACTGAATCAAGTGACGCTGGGCAACGGTTCCAACGACATTCTGGAGCTGGTCGCCCGAGCCTACCTGGCGCCGGGCCTGAACGCGGTGTTCAGTGAGCATGCGTTCGCGGTCTATCCGATCGTGACCCAGGCCGTTGGCGCCCAGGCGAAAGTGATCCCGGCCAAAGACTACGGTCATGATCTGCCGGCCATGCTGGCCGCGATCGACGCCAACACCCGCGTGGTGTTCATTGCCAACCCGAACAACCCAACCGGTACCTGGTTCGACGCCGAAGCTCTGGACGAATTCCTCCAGGACGTCCCGGAGCACGTGTTGGTGGTGCTGGACGAGGCCTACATCGAATACGCCGAAGGCAGCGACTTGCCGGATGGTCTCGACTATCTCGCGGCGTACCCGAACCTGCTGGTTTCGCGCACCTTCTCCAAGGCCTATGGCCTGGCGGCGTTGCGGGTCGGTTACGGTTTGTCCACCGCCGTGGTCGCCGACGTGCTGAACCGTGTACGCCAGCCGTTCAACGTCAACAGCCTGGCCCTGGCCGCGGCTTGCGCTGCGCTGCAGGACACCGAGTACCTGGCAGAAGGCCGTCGCCTGAACGAATCCGGCATGCAGCAACTGGAAGCAGGTTTCCGTGAGCTGGGGCTGAGCTGGATTCCGTCGAAGGGTAACTTCATCTGCGTCGACGTCGGTCGTGTTGCCCTGCCTGTTTTCCAGGGCTTGCTGCGCGAAGGCGTGATCGTGCGTCCGGTGGCCAACTACGGCCTGCCGAACCACCTGCGCATCACCATTGGTCTGCCGGCGGAAAACAGCCGCTTCCTCGAGGCACTGACCAAGGTTCTGGCTCGTGGTTGATGTCACTGCACTGCAATCTGCTGCACCTATGATCGGTCGCCTGGTGGTGGTCGGCCTGGGGTTGATCGGCGGTTCGTTTGCCAAGGGTTTGCGCGAGAGCGGCCTGTGCCGCGAAGTGGTCGGGGTCGATCTCGATCCGCAGTCACGCAAGCTGGCGGTTGAGCTGGGTGTGGTGGATCGCTGCGAAGAAGACCTGGCCGTCGCGTGCCAAGGCGCCGACGTGATTCAACTGGCCGTGCCAATCCTGGCCATGGAAAAAATGCTCGGTCGCTTGGCCGGCATGGACCTGGGGCAAGCGATTCTGACCGACGTCGGCAGCGCCAAGGGCAATGTGGTGCGCGCGGCGACCGAAGCGTTTGGCGGTATGCCGTCGCGTTTCGTGCCGGGGCATCCGATTGCCGGTTCCGAGCAGAGCGGGGTGGAAGCTTCCAACGCCGACCTGTTCCGTCGCCATAAAGTGATTCTGACGCCGCTGGATCAGACCGATCCGGCAGCCCTGGCCGTGGTCGATCGGTTGTGGCGCGAATTGGGCGCCGATGTCGAGCACATGCAGGTCGAGCGTCACGACGAAGTGCTGGCGGCGACCAGCCATTTACCGCACTTGCTGGCCTTCGGTTTGGTCGATTCGTTGGCCAAGCGCAATGAAAATCTTGAGATCTTCCGTTACGCTGCGGGCGGTTTCCGCGATTTCACAAGAATCGCCGGAAGCGACCCGGTGATGTGGCACGACATCTTCCTCGCCAACCGCGAAGCTGTCCTGCGCACACTCGATACATTTCGCAGCGACCTCGACGCCTTGCGCGACGCGGTCGATGCAGGGGATGGGCACCAATTGTTGGGCGTATTCACTCGCGCCCGGGTTGCCCGCGAACATTTCAGTAAAATCCTGGCCCGCCGGGCTTATGTGGACGCTATGAACTCCAACGACCTGATTTTCCTGGCACAACCTGGTGGCCGCCTGACTGGGCGGATTCGTGTACCGGGCGATAAATCGATTTCCCACCGTTCGATCATGCTGGGCTCCCTGGCCGAAGGCGTCACCGAAGTGGAAGGTTTCCTTGAGGGCGAAGATGCCCTGGCGACGCTGCAAGCTTTCCGTGACATGGGCGTCGTGATCGAAGGTCCGCACCATGGTCGCGTGACCATCCACGGCGTCGGCCTGCATGGCCTGAAACCAGCGCCGGGCCCGATCTACCTGGGCAACTCCGGCACCTCGATGCGTCTGCTGTCTGGCCTGTTGGCTGCGCAGAACTTCGACAGCACCCTGACGGGCGACGCTTCGCTGTCCAAGCGTCCGATGAATCGCGTGGCCAATCCGCTGCGTGAAATGGGCGCTGTGATCGAGACCGCTGCCGAAGGTCGTCCACCGATGACCATTCGCGGTGGCAACAAACTCAAAGGCCTGACTTACACCATGCCGATGGCCAGTGCCCAGGTTAAATCCTGCCTGCTGCTGGCGGGTCTGTACGCCGAAGGCAAGACCACCGTCACCGAGCCTGCACCGACCCGCGATCACACCGAGCGCATGCTGCGTGGCTTCGGCTATCCGGTCACCGTCAACGGCGCGACCGCGTCGGTCGAGTCCGGGCACAAGCTGACCGCGACCCACATTGAAGTGCCGGGCGATATCTCGTCATCGGCCTTCTTCCTGGTGGCCGCTTCGATCGCCGAAGGCTCGGAACTGGTGCTCGAACACGTCGGCATCAACCCGACCCGTACCGGCGTGATCGACATCCTGCGCTTGATGGGCGCCGACATCACCCTGGAAAACCAGCGTGAAGTCGGTGGCGAACCGGTAGCGGACCTGCGCGTACGTGCAGCTAAACTCAAGGGTATCGAGATTCCGGAAGCGCTGGTTCCACTGGCTATCGACGAATTCCCGGTGCTGTTCGTGGCCGCAGCGTGTGCCGAAGGGCGCACCATCCTGCGCGGCGCTGAAGAGCTGCGCGTCAAGGAGTCGGACCGCATTCAGGTCATGGCCGATGGCTTGCTGGCGCTGGGCGTCAAGTGCGAACCGACCCCGGACGGCATCATCATCGATGGCGGCCAGATCGGCGGCGGCGAAGTGCACGGTCACGGCGATCACCGGATTGCCATGGCCTTCAGCGTGGCTTCGCTGCGCGCCACGGCGCCGATCCGCATCCATGATTGCGCCAACGTCGCGACGTCGTTCCCGAACTTCCTCGCGTTGTGCGCGCAGGTCGGTATCCGTGTTGCCCAAGAGGCTCAGTCGTGATTATCAAGCCACCGGTCATTACCATCGACGGCCCAAGCGGGTCGGGCAAGGGCACCATTGCCGGGATTCTGGCCAAGCGTCTTGGCTGGTGCCTGCTGGATTCCGGTGCGTTGTACCGTTTGTTGGCGTTCGCAGCGCGTAACCATGGCGTCGATCTGACCAATGAAGAGTCGCTGAAGCTGTTGGCCGCTCATCTGGACGTGCAGTTCGTCGGCGCGACCGAAGGTCATCCGCAGCGAATCATCCTCGAAGGTGACGATGTCACCGACGATTTGCGTAACGAACAAGTGGGCGCCTGGGCTTCCCAGGTGGCCGCGTTGCCGGCGGTGCGCGACGCGCTGCTGCAGCGCCAGCGGGCATTCCAGGAGGCTCCGGGCCTGGTGGCCGATGGCCGCGACATGGGCACGGTGGTTTTTCCGGACGCGCCGCTGAAGATATTCCTCACTGCCAGTGCCGAGGAGCGTGCGCGCCGTCGATACTTGCAGTTGAAGGGCAAAGTCGATGGTGTTAGTCTGTCGAGTCTGCTAGATGAGATACGTGCACGCGATGAGCGTGACACCCAGCGAGCGGTAGCCCCGCTCAAGCCGGCGGCTGACGCCATTCAGCTGGATTCCACGGAATTATCCATCGACCAGGTGCTGGAACGCATCATGAGCGAGATCGCCATTCGCGATATCGCCGGGTGACCAAGAAACACCGTAGGGGACCAGTCATAGTCTTGTGGTGCTTCTTCTAATGAACATAACCCACGTCGTCTGGGACGTGGAGATGGGCGTATCCTTCGCCCTTATTCAACAGGAATTAAAATGAGCGAAAGCTTTGCGGAACTCTTTGAAGAAAGCCTAAAAACCCTGAACCTTCAGGCAGGCTCCATCATCACCGGTGTTATCGTTGATATCGATTACCAAGCTCGCTGGGTAACCGTTCACGCTGGCCTGAAGTCTGAAGCACTCATCCCGCTTGAGCAGTTCTACAACGATGCTGGCGAACTGACTATCAACGTCGGTGACGAAGTTCACGTTGCTCTGGACTCGGTTGAAGACGGCTTTGGTGAAACCAAGCTGTCCCGTGAAAAAGCCAAGCGCGCTGAATGCTGGATTGTTCTGGAAGCAGCCTTCGCAGCCGAAGAAGTGGTCAAGGGCGTTATCACGGGTAAGGTTAAAGGCGGCTTCGGAGTCGACGTTAACGGCTTCCG